>JAIYDQ010000290.1 GCA_027487375.1 Planctomycetaceae bacterium | reverse complement strand
TTTGTGTCGCAATTGACCACTCTAATCCTTCATGCTGATACAATCTGGTTTCGGTAACTTATCGATTAACCCGAGTCCGCCAGCATGACGAATCCTGCGATCCAACCCTCTGGAATGACATCTCCTCAATCGGAGCACCCGATCGAGCGATCCCCCATTCGTTTGAAATCAAACTGGGTTGATGCTGTACTGGCCGGATGCTCTCCGATGCTCATTGTCGGAATGATATGCTGCCTTGTATTCTTCCTTGTAACAGTGCTTTACTCAGGCAACTTTACAATTCGGCTGATGTACATATTTGGGCTGTATACGTTTGCGAGTGTCTTCACCGCACGAATTGCGATCGAGCAAAGCCGTACAGTTGCAGCAATCTATGCATCGATTTTAGGATGCGCGACTCTGGTAGTCACCATGCGATTCGTTCAGTTTTCTGGTTCTCTCGCCCCTTTCTCGATTCCCGCCACTATCGGCTTCCTTGCCCTTATCGCATTTCTCGCTGACCGAATCACTTATGACTGTACGTTGATCGATGAATCGTCTGATGGAGTAAGCGAAGGTCTCCTTCAAACTCTCGGCTTGGTTCCAAGCGGCCTGCATACCAAGAGCCGCGAACAAGGACCAACAGACCGAATCATGCCTGGCCTTGTATCTACACCTGGCCTCCAAGATCGAACCGGGAACAGCATCGATACCGTTGCCAAGTCGAAAGCTGGAAAGAAGAAGCACAATCCGGGAGTTTGGGTTTTGTACTTTGCCTTGTTGGCAATACCGCTTTTTGGATTGGGGCAAATCATGATCCCGTCTTGGGATCGTGTTCGGAATCAGCTCGCATTTGTCTTCTTGGTTGGTTACTTGTACTGCACGTTAAGCTTATTGGTGGTAACGAGTTTGCTTAGCTTGCGACGATACCTTCGGCGTCGACAGATAGAGATGCCATTGGATATCACTGCAGTGTGGTTTCTTTCTGGCATTTTTGGCATAGTCGGAATCCTGGGCGTTCTTAGTTTCATATCGCTCCCCTCTGGAAATACAGGACTCCTTACCCTTCCTTTCACGATCACCTCGCCAGATGGAATGAAAGCAAGCCCAAACGGATGGGGGCCGGAAGGTGTACCGACTGAGAATCCCAAGGCAAATGCTGACCAAGATGACCCAACGGGGAAAGTTGCTCAACAAGCAAAACAAAACGATGCACCGAAGCAAAACCCGACGGGCAATGCAGATTCGAAAAACAATTCAGAAGGTGCTAACGAGAGCCAAGCGAATCCCGGCGAAAGCGGAAATGCGAAGAACGGAGAGTCCAAGGATGGATCACCAAGCAAATCTGGTTCGCAATCGGATAAGAATCAGCCAAACAACGAAAGCAAAGGTGATCCATCCAAGCAGAATGCCGGCAAAGACCAAAGCCCGGAGAATCCGCCATCTAGCCCCCAAAAGACATCTGAAGAAGATCTCAGCAACAAGAACGAGAAGCCCCCGAATCAGCAACAAAAATCGCAACCGCAACAAGATAAACGTAATGAATCGGAACCTCAATCAAAACCTGAACAGATGTCTGAAAATGCTCCTGAGAAAGGGGCTGGGCAAACTGCTGAACAACCTGCAGAGCAAAAAGTTGAGAAGAAAGCTGCTCAAGCTAAGGACGAGCAAGCACAAAAGCCAAATGAGGAGCCCGCGTCAAAACCTGACGTTCCCCAACAATCGAATACTCCAAGTTCTTGGTCGATCGCACTTACAGGAGGAATCACCGATCTGTTGCGCTGGCTTTTGATGGTGTCGTTGGCGATCTTTGTTCTCTATTGTGCGATCCGCTATCGGGCCGACTTAGCTACCGCATGGAGAAAGTTTCTTCAAACCTTATTCGGCTTTCTAAACATTCGACGTCCACCGCGTCCAGAGTCGTTCGAAGACACTGAGCGCAACCCGATAGCGTTACAAACTCGCAAGACCGCATTCAATGATTTCGCTGATCCGTTTCAGCAAAGCCAGTCGCAATGGGCGCCGCCGAAGATAGTCAGCCACACGTTCCAAGCGATTGAAGCTTGGGGGAGCGAACGAAACCTGCCGCGCACTTCAAACGAAACTGCCGAAGAATACCTCACGAGGCTTGCAATACGCTATCCGATCCAATCTGAGTCGTTTCAGCGACTGACCGGTCTCTATAACCGACTCGCCTATGCGGCGAAATCGGTTGATTCGTCTGAATCGAATAAGCTCGCCGGTTTATGGAGTTGGTTGAGGAAGACGGCAGATCAATAGTCCGTAGAGATCAATCCTTCGTACCAACGATCGATCGCATTGCTGCAATAAAGTGGTCGACTTCTTCGGCAGTATTGTAAAAGTAGAAAGATGCGCGGCATGATGCACCGAGCCCCAGTCGGTGATGGAGTGGCATTGCACAATGATGCCCAACCCGAATTGCGATTCCTTGGTTGTCCAGGAGGTGGGCTATCTGTTGCGAGTCTACTCCATCGACCACAAAAGTTAACACTCCGGTCTTGTCGTTGAGTTCGGGACCAAAGGTTCGCAAGCCCTTCAAACTCGCTAAACCTTTCATCGCGCGGTCGCAGAGCATTCTTTCTTGATGCAAGATTGCTTCTGGGCCAACTGCGAGCAGATAGTCAACAGCTGGCTTCAATCCGATCGATTCGACAATGGGAGCAGTTCCCGCTTCAAATCGATGGGGAATCCCGGCTTGAGTGAACCCTTCCGTTGTAACACTCTGGATCATGTTTCCGCCACCAAGAAAGGCAGGCATCGACTCCAAGTGCTTTCGCTTCCCATACAGAATTCCAATTCCCGTTGGACCCAACATCTTGTGTCCGCTGAAGACTAAGAAATCGGCGTCCATGGACTGAACATTTACGTCACCGTGAGGAATTGCCTGCGCAGCATCAACAAACACGAGGGCTCCGACATCATGAGCAATATCTGCAATCTTTCTAATCGGGTTTATTGTTCCCAAGACGTTAGAGACAGCGGTGATTGCGACAATCTTTGTTCGAGGCCCCAAAAATTTCTCGAATGTTGCCAAATCAAGATGAAAATCATCCGTAATGGGGATCCAGCGTATGACTGCGCCAGTTCTAGAAGCGAGCTGCTGCCAGGGAACGATGTTTGAATGATGTTCCATTTCGGTGAGAAGGATTTCATCACCAGATTGAATGAATGCATCGCCCCATGCACGAGCAACCAGATTGATCGAAGCAGTGGTGCCAGATGTAAAAACAATCTCATCCTTCGAAGCTGCGTTAATAAAGTCAGCAATGGACTGTCGCGATTCCTCCATTGCGGTCGTGGTTTCTGCCGCGAGGGTATGACCGGATCGATGAACATTACTGAAGTGCTGCTCATAAGCTTCGTTCATTGCTTGGATGACTGAAGCCGGACGCTGCGATGTGGCTGCGTTATCAAGATAGATTAAAGGTTTCCCGTTTGGCAATACTCGCGACAAAATGGGGAAGTCCGCTCGGCACGCCTCAATCGACTTTGTTGGTCTGGGCCGCACGAAGCCTTTCATCGGCGATCCGACAGTTGATTGGTCTTCAGCTTGTCTTGCCTGCGCAATAGAAATCACCTTTTGGACCATCGAGAACAAACCGTTGCTCCGAAGTGGCGAGACAAAGGTTTTTAGCTGGAGATCGTCAAAAAGTTCTAGTATTGGAAAGTCGATGATTTGCTGCGGGCTCTTGTACGAGAAAGCACCGACAAGAATAGCAACCAGGCCTTTGACCATCGGGGCGTCGCTGGTGGCCGAAAACACCAGCTGTTCGTCAGAAAGCGATGAAGTAAGCCAAACCATGCTTTGGCAACCAAGAACCCGATTCTCTTCCGTCTTTGCCGCTTCATCAAAGGGCGCAAGGGTGTCCCCAAGCTCAATCAGGTATCCGACGCGTTCTTCAGCGGTCTCCAAGTTAGCCATTTCTTCGCGAATTTCATCGACACTGACCGGGCGTATGGAACTGCTCACCGTTTAGAAAATCCCTAATTGATCTCGTGCATCTTCAGTCATACAGTCTGGCGTCCAAGGTGGATCCATGACTACTTTAATGTCAACCTTTGCAACTCCCTCGATCGCTTCAACGACTTGTCTTGAGTTGGCTACCAGTTGCGGGCCAGCCGGACACATCGGGCTGGTCATCGTCATTTCAATCTTCACGTCACACTTGTCAGTAGCGGGAGTTGCTACTTGTTCAGTGCTTGAGGATACACCGGTCAATTCAGCGACAGGAGCCTCTGAGACGGGAGCTTCTGTGACTGCAGGTTGAATATCTACTACGTAGATTAAACCGAGATCGACGATGTTTACAAACAGCTCTGGATCGATCACCTTTTTGAGCTCATCACGAACTAGATCTTCTGTAACTGGCATAGCGTATGGACCTCAACCACAAAGGAGTCACGGACAATGATTACTGTTAACTTGCTAATCGGACGAGAACATCATCGCCATCGATTTTGACTTCATGGCTACCCGTCGGCTCGGTCGCTGGCATCGTTACTGCGTCGCCGGTTCTCACATCAAACTTTGCACCATGTCTTGGGCAAACCAGGCAATGGTCAATGTACTCACCATCCCCAAGTGTTCCGCCGTCGTGCGTACACACATCATCCACGCAGAATACTCCGTCTTCGCATTTCACGATAACGACAAAACGATCATCGATCTCGAAAGTAGCGGGAACATTGAGCGTCAATTGCTCAGACTTTACGACGAAGACAAATTCGTTCTTGGATGCTCGCGAGGCATTATTCATAAGTTGATGGTTTTCTAAGCGATTTCAAAGCAATGTGTTAATGGTAGTCGGAACTTTGCTAAACTGTGATTCTCGTGTCTTTATTGAAAGCCGATTGAGCTGCAACACTCGAATACGACTCCAATCGGTTACTTCCCGAGCACGACTATTTTACACGATCAGATTCTAATCGTGCATGGTTCTAATCGTATTGGCGAACCTGACGGGCGATAGCGGAGCCTAGTGCTTTTCGAACGCTCTCAATGGTGATTCGATCAAAGATCTGCTGGAAGAATCCGGTCACAATCATTCGAACAGCCTCATGGCGAGTGAATCCTCGTGATTGAGCGTAGAAGATCAATTCTTCGTCAACTTTCCCAGAAGTACTACCGTGAGTGCAACGAACGTCGTCCGCCTTGATTTCCAAACCTGGAATAGAGTCGGCTCGTGCAAGGTCGCTCAGCATTAGATTGTCGTTGCGCTGATATCCATCGGTTTTCATTGCACCCGGAGCTACCTTGATCATTCCTCGCCAGACGGTTCTCGAACTGTCTTGAAGGGCCGCTTTGTACAAGAAGTCGCTTCGGCAATGTGGAGCAAGATGGTATTGAGTCGTATTGTAAGTCATTTGTTGTTTACCACTGGTAAACATCGTACCGTTGACTTGACTGGTAGCGCCGGCACCAATGAGTGAAACTTGTTGATTGACTTGTGAGAATCTTGCACCCATGGCTGCGAGGGTCCACTGAAGAGTTGCATCGCGATCAACAGTTGCTCGCTGATGCGAGAAGTGCCAGACACGGTCTCCCCACTCTTGAAGCTTTACGAATCGCAGACGGGCACCCGGCTTTACTATTAACTCCAAGCCACCGCAATGAAAGCCGCTTGCTGTAGCGGTCACGCTTGAGCATTCGTAAAGAACAGTCGCTTCTGCACCTTCTTCTAGGACGACGAGCAGGTGACTTACGTCGCATCCGCCATCAGACATTCCCGCGAAAACGTGCAGCGGCTTGGCAACTGTCGTGTTTTTAGGAACATGGAGAAATCCACCGGACGACCATGCAGCAGCCTCCAACGATGCGAATCGATCAAGCGTGGAGTCGATTGTGGAAAAAAGATATTTCTGAACAAGCTCACTATGATTGACAGACGCCGATTCTAACGACTCAAAAACGACTCCTTGATTCGCGATTTCTTGGTCAAGCGACGTATGCAGTAGCCGGCCATCGAATCCAACGATCCTTCCTCCAACGTCAACATCTTCCATCAGGCGGATGGGGCAACCGTGCTCGGATACAGGCTTATAGTCGACAGGGTTCTCCAGTACCGAATACTTGTCCAAATGAAATCCTCGCAAGTCAGATCTCATCCACTCTTCGGATTTACGGCTTGGCCAATCCATCAACTCGAATTGCTGCCATGCCGCTTTACGCTGTTCGATCAACCATTTCGGCTCGACACGACGATCAAGAAATGATTTGAATTGGACTGGTTCGAGAGCAGTTGGTGTTTTGATGACGGCTGACATAAGGAATTAAAGGCAGAATATCGAGTATTGATTTGATTGACGAGATTATGAGGATCGCGATTGTTGGACGATCGCGTTAGAGCTTTTCGCCGGCTAACCCTTAGCCTACGGAGCCGGTCATTTGAAGCTGGATCAGTCGGTTCATTTCAACTGCATACTCCATTGGAAGCTCTTTCACGAGCGGTTCAATAAATCCATTCACAATCATGGTTCCTGCCTCAGCCTCGGAGAGACCGCGACTCATCAAATAGAAGAGTTGTTCTTCACCGATACGAGACACACTGGCCTCGTGACCTACAGAAACATCTTGATCAAGAATTTCGATGTAGGGGTAAGTATCGCTGCGCGATTGAGGGTCTAGAATTAGGGCGTCGCACACGACATTGCACTTCGACTTTGCCGCATTCTTCTCAACGCGAACTAGGCCGCGATAGCTACTTCTTCCGCCACCCTTCGAAATCGATTTGCTAATAATTTGCCCGGTGGTATGTGGGGCAGCGTGGACCAGTTTTGCGCCTGCATCTTGGTGCTGACCGGCGGAAGCAAACGCGATCGAAAGGATCTCGCCTCGAGCACCTGGTTCCATCATGTAAACCGCAGGGTACTTCATGGTTAGCTTGCTGCCGAGGTTTCCGTCGACCCACTCCATGGTTGCGTCGCCATAGGCAACAGCGCGTTTGGTAACGAGGTTGTAGATATTGTTCGCCCAATTTTGAATGGTCGTGTATCGGCATCGGCTACCGCGTTTGCAAACGACTTCAACGACAGCCGAGTGCAACGATTCGGAGGAGTACATTGGTGCGGTACAGCCTTCGACGTAGTGAACTGACGCGCCTTCATCGACGATGATCAAAGTCCGCTCGAACTGTCCCATGTTCTCCGCGTTAATACGGAAGTACGCTTGCAGCGGGAAGTCAATCTTGACTCCCTTAGGAACATAGATGAACGAGCCACCTGACCAAACAGCCGAGTTTAGTGCTGCAAACTTATTATCAGTTGATGGAATAACTTTACCGAAGTATTCACGGAGCAGGTCCGAATGCTCACGGACAGCCGTGTCGGTATCTGTGAAAATCACTCCCTGCTTTGTGAGGTCTTCCTTCAATGAACCGTAAACAACTTCGCTCTCGAACTGAGCCTTCACACCCGAAAGAAACTTCTTTTCTGCTTCGGGGATTCCCAGCTTATCGAAGGTGTCCTTGATTTCCTGAGGTACTTCATCCCAAGTCTTACCCTGCTTGTTTGTCGGCTTGAGGTAATAAAAGATGTCTTGGAAGTCTAAGTCGATCGCTCCGCCCCATTTGGGCATCGGCTTTGAATTGAAGATATCGAGGGCTTGTAAGCGATAGTCCCGCATCCAAGTCGGCTCGTTCTTGATCTCAGATATTTGGCTAACGATTTCCCTATCGATACCTTTACGAGCTTTGAAGAACGCTTTGCTTTCGGTTCGAAAGTCGTACTTGTTGATTTCCCCAACAGCTTCGTTACCGGCAATATCAGTTGACATATTTTTATCGTTTTCTAGAAACAGGTTTTGCGATTTTCAGTTTTGGTTTGAAAGAATTAGCTTTCGCAGTCACAGCATTAATTCGTGTTAGGCAATCGCCAGGAACTGGTGTACCGACAGTAGCTTGGGACCATAGCCCCGAGCAACGTTTTCGGACGGGACAGTGGTCCCATCCTACGGTACGTTTTTTCGGTCGATTGTCTTACACGATCATTGCTGGTTCTTCTTTGGCGTTTAGTTCTTGATTTGCAGCGTCAGCGTCTGGATAGGCCTTTCGAATTCGATCGTAGCCATGATCGTGGAGTTCGCGGGCAAGTTCGATCCCACCCGTTTCAACAATGCGGCCGCCCAGCATGACGTGTGTATAGTCCGGCGGATTGTGCTCGAGCAACTTATCGTGGTGAGTGATGATCAAGAGGCCCATTTTTTCGCGACCAATTTCAGCAATCGACGTGCTTGCGAGGCGAACTGCATCCGCATCTAGCCCGCTATCGGTTTCGTCGAGCACCGCAAACTTTGGCGACAACATTGCCATAGTCAGAATTTCTGCTCGCTTCATCTCTCCACCCGAGAAGCCATCGTTGACGTAACGCCGGGCAAATTCGGAGTCCATCTTGAGTTGTTCCATCTTCGATTTGAGTTCTTTCCGGAACTCTCTCATAGGAATCAATTCTTCACCTTCTTTTCGGTCAGGTCGTCGAACGTTGGTTGCAGCATGCCGAAGAAAGTCTGCCATCTTCACGCCGGGTACCGCAACTGGTCGTTGAAATGCCATGAACAAGCCGAGTCTTGAACGCTCGTCGGCTTCC
>JAIYDQ010000032.1 GCA_027487375.1 Planctomycetaceae bacterium | reverse complement strand
GACAAATCCCCCAATCGAAAGCAACTTCTCGTCGACAGACTTCTAAATGACGATCGCTACACAGAAGAATATGCTGCGAACTGGTCAACCATCTGGGCCAACATACTGATCGGCCGTAATGGAGGTATGGAAGATCGTTCGCTGACTAATCGCGAGGGGATGTTGAAGTACCTTCGAGACTGCTTCGCAAGGAATCGCCCCTATAACGACATGGTTTATGAATTGGTGACAGCGACTGGTTCGACAAAGCCAGGCACTGAAAACTTTAACGGTGCGACCAATTTCCTAGCCATGAAGGTCAATGAAGAAGAAGGGGTGCAAGCCACCTCGGCGGTGTCTCGAACGTTCCTCGGACTGCAAGTGCAATGCACGCAATGTCACAATCATCCGTTTAACGAGTGGAAGCAACAGAAGTTTTGGGAGTTCAACGCGTTCTTCCGTCAAACGAAATCATTGCGTCGATTCATTGCCGGGACTCGGGACATTGCCCATGCCGAGCTTGTGGATGAGGATTTCGCTGGAGAGAGCCGCCGACCGGACAAAGCTGATTTGTTCTATCAAATGCGAAACGGCGTGACGAAGGTTGCTTATCCAATATTTGTTGATGGAACGGCTATCGATAAGAGCGGTTATGTTCAGCAGGTAAATCGCCGCCAAGAGCTCGCGAAGCTCATGATGCAGAGTCCCTACTTAGACAAGATGATTGTCAATCGGATGTGGGCTCACTTCATGACGTACGGTTTTACGCGTCCAATCGATGATCTCGGACCCCACAATCCATCTTCGAATCCCGAATTGCTTGAAGAACTGGGCAAAGAATTCAGAAATTCGTCTTATGACCTCAAGCAGTTGATAACTTGGATTGTACTGTCTGATCCTTATCAAAGATCCTCTCGGATCACAGCAGACAATGTTACCGACGACCCTTCTGTGGGTGAGCCTCCCCGGTTCACACATTTCTACGCCAAACAGATGCGAGCGGAAGAGCTATATCAGTCGCTCGTCGTGGCAACGCAAGCAAGTCGTAAAGGTTCTTTGGAGGAACAAGAGCAGCGCCGAAGCAACTGGCTACGGCAATTCGTAGTCGCGTTCGGTACGGACGAAGGGGACGAGACATCCACGTTCAACGGTTCGATTCCTCAATCGCTGATGATGTTCAACGGCGACTTGATGAAGGAAGCAACAAGCTTAGAGGCAGGATCTTGGTTACAAAGAATAAGCACGACCGCTGCACCTGCTGCAGAAAAGGTGCAGTATCTCTTCGCCGCGGGTCTCGCTAGAAAAGCAAAACCTGAAGAACTTAACGCAGCCAAATCACTTTTAGATGCTCGCAAGAATGATACAGCAGCAATGCTCCAAGACCTCTGGTGGGCAATCCTCAACAGCAACGAATTTATAATCAATCACTAACCGGCAACCTCTCAATACTTTAGGAACTCATTATGTGGAATCGCTTTGCAACACCTACGGGAATGGATCGTCGGCACTTTATGTCGCACATGGCGGGAGCTTCGGCTTTGATGGGTTCATCCCTTGCGATGGGCCACTCGCTAAGTCTTCATGCTGACGAAATGAAGAAGAACAATAAGAGCGCGATCTTGCTGTGGATGGGTGGCGGACCAGCAACGATTGATCTTTGGGACCTCAAGCCAGGGACGACCAACGGAGGACCATTCAAACCTATCGCGACGAGTGGTTCGGCTCAAATTTGCGAACACCTGCCGTTGATGGCCAAGCAGATGCACAACATGGCGATTGTTAGATCGATGAGCACTCGCGAAGCGGATCACAATCGCGGGCGATACTACATGCATACCGGATTCGTACCTGATCCGAATATCGAGCATCCTAGCTACGGCTCGGTAATAGCGCATGAACTGATGGGACAACGTGAAGGACTTACCATTCCTCCGTTTGTTTCGGTCGGCGGCGCAAGCGAAGGCCCTGGATTCTTGGGTATGGCTTGGGCACCGTTCTCGGTTTCCAACAACGGGCGTGTTCGTGATTTGGGTAGCCCCGATAGTTTGGATCAACAACGGCTGATGCAACGAATGGCCGCATTGAACATGATCGAAACGGGCTTTAACAACCAAAAGCGAGGCTCGGCAGGTGAAGATCACAGAAAAATCCTTGGTAAAACCCTGGATATCATGACTAGCAAGCAAATGGAGGCATTCAAGGTCGACAAAGAGCCTGCGGAAGTTCGCGAACGATATGGTAGAGGATTCGGTGAAGGTTGCTTGCTTGCTCGACGATTAGTCGAAGCGGGTGTACCGTTTGTCGAAGTTGATCTGGGTGGTTGGGACATGCACCAAAACATTCATACGACATTGTCGACTACCAAATTGCCTGAGTTGGACAAAGCCATGAGTGCGCTGATGGAAGATCTCACGCAACGCGGCCTACTGGAAAACACCGTCGTAATTTGGATGGGTGAATTTGGTAGAACTCCAAGAATCAATGGCGATGCTGGACGCGATCACTGGGCTCGTGCGTGGAGTACCGTGGTTGGCGGGGGCGGCATCAAGGGTGGAATCGCTGTTGGTGCGACCAACGAAGACGGAACTGAGATTGCTTCGGAGCCTTACTCGTCTGAGGATTTGATGGCCTCGGTTTGTAAAGCACTTGGTATATCCTTGGAAACGACTTTCCAATCGCGAAGTGGTCGTCCGATGAAGATTGCAAACGGTGGGAAAATCATTACTGAGCTCTTTGCTTAGCGAGAGTTACCTAAAGGCAAGCATGTGACTACGATAGAGGAGAGTTTCAACCAGAGCCCTGGCTCTGAGATTTGTTGATTCAACGATTCTCAACATTCGATGGGCCACATCAGCGGGCACTTTAGTTATGAAAGTTGACAGTTTGGACGCGACGTCCCGAACAGATTACCCTGACTGGCCAGATGCAGCCGAGTTTATCGAGAAGCATCAGACGGGCGTTTGGCGGTTTTTACGAGCGATCGGTTGCGATGGCTCGCTCGCTGATGATTTGACTCAAGAAACCTTCCTCTCGGTGCTTCGCCGTCCGATTGAAATCGTTAATGACGCGGCAAGCGCAAGCTATTTGCGGCGTGTCGCTTACCACTTGTTGATCACGAGCAAACGTCGTAGTGCTCGAACGGTTGTGACGAGTTCGATGGAGGTATTCGAAAAAGACTGGATGAGATGGGCTGGTGAAGATTCCGGGGAGACAGCGATTGATGCGCTGACCGATTGTTTCGAACGGTTAACAGACCGAGCACAACTTGCTCTTCGAATGCGTTTCTCAGAGCAAGCGACTCGTGAGGAAATCGCAACCGAACTTGGTATTACCGAACACGGCGCAAAAAATTTAATGCAACGGGCGAAAGGGCTTCTTCGCGAATGCGTCGAGGCGAAATTAAGATGAACAAATCAAACTCAGAACAGATTTTGGAATCATTTCTAAGTGAGTACTTAGATGATTCCGTACCAAGAAAAATCGACGCGACTGAATTACAAACACGTGTAATCGACCCTCAGTCTGCGCTTAGGTTTGACGCTGCATCCAAGGCAGCGAATAGCGGTTGGGCAGCATTATCCAGCGCACAAGGCGCTCGAAGCATTGCGTCAGCGGGAAGTCGAACAATCGATTCTGTTCATTATGCTCGGCGACAGAAACTGCGTACCCCGTCGTTCTGGAGCAAGTCGCTGTACCTTCTATCTGGAGTTGCAGCAGGTGCACTCCTCGCATTTGGTTCCTGGGGCTTCCTAAATCAGGAAAAAGGAACAGGTCTTATTGATTCAAAGTCAGACGTTGCTAGCTCGGAATTGGACCTGAAAGATAAGAATTCAGATGTGACCGGTAATGAAATCGCTAACAATATCGTTGCCCAAGCGACACCCTCTCCAGGAAGATCTGAACTCTTGTCGATGGACTCGGTCCCATTCCCGACTAATCCTTCGAATGGTCCTCTAAAAACCAAGCGTTCAACCGGTTCTGATATGTCGAATAAGCCCGCGATGTCGGGTGGCTCAGTTGTTTTAAGCTCGGACCAGCTAGTTTCACTTGTAGACGATCAGATGGAATACATGTGGAAACTCCGAGGAGTAAGTCCAACGACAGCAATCGCTGATGAACAGTGGCTACAGCGAGCCTCGTTGCTAATCATCGGTAAGCCAGCCTCTTCGGAAGATCAATCTGATTTTTTGTCGAATTCGCCCAGTACACGCCGGCAAACATGGCTAGATAAAGCGACTCAGACCGAAGATTTCTACCAGCATTGGACAAACAAGTTTGCGTCCGCGATTCTCCCAAAGTCTGAATCTACTGAGTCACCCGAGTCGTTGGCGGACCGTAATCGATTTAAGCAATGGCTTCAGAGTCGTTTACAAGAATCAATTCCTCTGAACGAAATAGTTAGCGAAATTCTGGTTGCGCAAGGTAGCCTCCAGTCAACCGCATCGGACCACTCTCCACAATCTTACTGGTGGGCGCAAGTCGCAGCCAACGATGATCATTCCCGTGCAACCAATGCAATCACCAGCAATCTTTTGGGAGAACGAGGAAGCTGTATTCGATGTCATGATTCGACCGCAGGAGATAGGCAGGATACTGCGAAGTTGCGTAACACCAAAGACCCTTTAGTTCAGTCGTCACTTTCACGTGATGATTATTGGAATCTTGCATCGGTTGTTAGCGGTATTAGCGTGTCGGGAAAAAAGGGAACCAGCAACGAGAAATCGAACAACACTCCGGCTGTCGCATCTAACCAAGAACAACAAAGATCATCTAATCGATCGGTTAGTTATGACGAAGATTGGCATACCCTTTTTTACGAGCGACTAGATAGGTCATTGATTGCAGCCAACACAAAGCTCCCAAATGGTGCCCGTTTAACCGCTCCTTCTGAGAAGCGGCCAACCTCGAAAGATGCGATACGCAAGAATTTTGAACAGTTGGCTTCATGGGTTACCAGCGCACCCGAGTTCGATCAACGGCAGGTAAACTGGGTTTGGGAATCCTTGCTTGGTAAGCCTCTATCGAATAGGTTCGTGATTGTTGACTCGGAAGGCTTAGTTGAAAAGCAAGAACTATTGGAAGCTCTTGGCGCTCAGTTTCGTGGTTCGCAATTCAGCTTGTCAAAGCTTGTCAAAGCAATTGCCCTTACGAACGCCTTTCAACTCGAGTCGCAATCGTGCGACCCGGTTTGGTATATCACAAGCACACCACAAGAATTGGCTGACTATCAGCAAAGACAAAATCTATTTGCTTCGTTCCCCGCTACGATGGACCCCTCGTTTCGATCCCTCAAGAACGTTGCTACTTGGTTCCGCAAATCACATTCATCAGTTTTGGGACAACCAGTTTTTGACCCAATTAAACTTCCCAAATCAAAAGATTCGGGAAAATCGGATAATGTTGCACCAGAGGTAACGCCCGCTCAAACCGAGTTCATTGTTAGGTCGCGAGTCCTACCCAAAGGATTGGTCGCGGAAGTTGAACAGTGGCTGAAGAGTTCGATGCCTTGGGAGGAGTTAGTCGATCATGCGTTCTATCTGGCTGATGACGCCCCAGCAACGAAACTTGAGCAAATGTCAGCACGCGAATTGCTCAATAGTACCCGTGATCGCCGACAAGCTATCCAGCGAATCTTAGCTTCTCAATTGCCTTAAAATGCTCAGGCCGAATCTAGGTTGGCGATAAACGCAACTTGTTACAAAGAATTCTGAATGTATTATTCACCCGAGTAATGCGCTGAAGGCTTTGTATTCCGTTGTTGTTCTGTGCATTTCGCCACGTATTCTTTTCTCGATGCCACAGTTACCTAGCACTATCAACACGAATATCAGCAAGGACTCTTCCTTGATAATTAGCCATAGCGAAAAATCAAAAGATTGTCATTGGGCCGTTGTTGGTGGCGGGATGATGGGGTTGGTCGCGGCCCTAAGGCTTGCTGAGAAGGGCGAGCGAGTCACACTCATCGAAAGCTCCTCGTCGCTTGGTGGATTGACTGCATCCTGGGAACTCGAGGTTCCCCTGGGATCAAAGGTGCAAGTAGCCGGAACCTCCGAGAAAGTCGAATGGGACAAATTTTACCATGTCGTTTTGCTAAGCGACTCACGAATACGTAGCGTCCTCAAGATGCTCGGTTTGGACGAAGAAATTCAATGGGTTCAAACGAAAACTGGATTCTACTCCGAAGGGAAACTCTACCCGCTATCAAGCTCAGTCGACTTCTTAATGTTTCCCCCACTCAACTTGTATCAGAAGTTTCGCTTGGGGAGCACGATCTTTCTAGGATCAAAAATCCGGAATTGGAAATCGATGGAAGGTATGTTAGTGGGAGACTGGCTTCGGCGATGGAGCGGGAAATCAACGTACGAAAAGATATGGAAGCCGTTACTCAAAGCGAAGCTTGGTATGGCTTACGAGCGTACAGCAGCCTCTTTTATCTGGGCTTACATTGATCGGATGTATAAGGCACGCCGAAGTGGAATGAAACGCGAACTTTTTGGTTACGTACCAGGCGGATACAAGCGAATCATCGAAGGTCTCGAAAAGCACTTGAGAGACATTGGTGTGACAATCATCAAAAATGCTCCGGTGCAGCATATTGTTCCCAAAGCAACTTGCGAGAATTCACCTTCGTCTAACGTTTCGGCTTCTAATGATGATTCTGCAATTGAGATCACCTTCGGAACTGATCACGATTCGAAGAAGCAAACCTTCGATCGTGTCATCATGACTTCGCCATACCGCGTCATCGAGAGGACTTGTCCTTGGCTATCCGCTTCGGAACGGCAAAAGCTTTCCTCGACCGAATACCTCGGGGTTGTTTGCACTTCAATTCTCATGGACAGGCCGCTTACGGGCTATTACGTCACGAATATCATTGATGACTGGGTACCTTTAACAGGTATCATTGAAATGGGAGCTATTCTTCCGCCAGAAAAACTCGGTGGGAACTACTTGGTCTACCTTCCTCAATACATGTTGTCGAGTGATTCTCGCCTCCATGAACCAGACCAAGTGATTCACGAGCGATGCCTAGCAACGCTCGATAGAATGTATCCAGAGAAATCGATTCGCCAAAGTGTGAAGTCCATACAAACGGCGCGGGCCACCTTTGTGATGGCGTTGCCAACGTTGAATTTTTCCGATAGCCGACCACCAGTTCTTCTAAATAAACGGGGTGTATATCTTCTTAACTCTGCTCGAATCGTGAAAGGGACATTGAACGTCAATGAGACGCTCGAGTTATTGGAAGAAGAGTTCAATGGATTGATCTGGCCGGACCATCTCGCACACCTCAATCCATCTTGAAGCCTATGTCGTCCAGCGACTTAAAACCACCTGTGTATGTGGTAGGTGCGAGCGGTCGATCTGCTGCAGAAAGCGTTCGGCAAGCGGGTTTTCGGGCAATCGTTGTGGATCTCTATGCAGACCGTGACTCAGGCGAAGCATGTGATGTTTTGCAAATCGAAAGCTATCCCGATTCCGTTGCTGCTCAGTTGAAAAGCCTTGATTGCGGGATTGTTCTGCTAGCAGGCGGAATGGAAAATCATGTCGGTTTGATTGAAGACATCAGCCAATATCACCGCATCCTTGGCCCTAACGTAGAGCAAATAAAGCGTATCCGGGACCATGAATTTCTTGTTTCGTCAATCAACAAATCGGACCACGACGGAGTCTTACGATTCCCCGAAACAGTGCCTACCGCGCATGATATAAATCCTATGCAAAACTGGCTTCGCAAGTCATTCTTTGCATGCGGAGGCTTTCATATCGAGCGACTTCCAAATGATCGCTTCGCTGACTTCAAAGAGGGCAACTACTGTTTCCAAAGAGAAGTCTCTGGTCAGTCGGTTGGAACTGTCTTTTTGTGCGAGCGATCCAAAGTCCAATTGCTCGGTGTTACTGCAGCATTAGACGCCTTGATGCACCAGTCACTCACTGGCCCGCAACCAGCTCTTCCACCCATGGCATACAGAGGTAGCTATGGAATGATTGCCCTACCGAAGTTAGTAAAAGAAGCCATGTGTCGATGGGCCTTTTCGTTCGCAGAAGCCATTGATTACACCGGGATCATTCAAGCCGATTGGATCATTAACGATGACGCTGCGTGGCTACTTGAAGTTAATCCGCGCTGGACCGCGAGCATGGAGATTATCGAATGGGCTTTGGGCTGCAATCTGTTTTCGCTCCAGGCAAGCCTCGATAACGAATTGAAGACGATGCTATCTACCGCTCCCGCAATGTTCAGTCGAATCGCTTCAACGCGTTTGCTCTACAAAGCTATTCAGTATGCAAACGCTCCGTTCATTGTTTCGGAGGAGCAAAGTACTGAGATGCTCGCCAGAAAATTCAATCGCTTTGAGCCAAACGCGTTAACTAAAGCAGATCGCGTTGGGTGGTGCGACATCCCAAACACAGGAACATCGATTGAGACAGGCCAGCCAATTGCCAGTTACTTCTGTTGGGAGTAACAACTTGGACAGCCTACTCAATGCTGGAGTCCAGGCTTTAGCCGCTTTGGGGGAATTCAAGTTGCTAAGCGCCTAAAGGCTGGACTCCAGCAAAGTGCGATTCTTTGTCAGGTTCAAAGTGACGCTGTCCAATTGGCTTAAAACATCTAGCTTGAGTTACAGTTCAAGCGGACCATCTACGCAGAAATCTGGATTACCGAACGATTTCTCGGGGAATCCCATTCCTTGGCAGAAGTTTAGGAGCAATCGGTTGTGAGGCACTTTGTCAAAGTCTAAAGCACGACCGGTCTTAAACCCGAGCCCGCCTCCAACAAGGACAAATGGAATATTGTCTCGTGTATGAGAGTTCCCCTTGCCAAGTTCGTTCGTCCAAACGACCGTTGTGTTATCAAGCATGGAACCGCTTCCATCGGGTTCAGCCGTTTCTGATAGCCTCTTGACTAAGTATGCAACTTGCTCGCAGTACCATGTATTGATCTTGATGAGGCTTTCATATGCTGATTCATTGGTGTCTGGCTCATGTGACAGTTCGTGATGCCCCTCGTCGATACCAAGCCAACGCATCTTTGGTTGTCCAACGCTGTTCGTAATCTGGAAGGTGGCAATCCTTGCAAAGTCCGCAGCAAAACTATTGATCAACAAATCCATTTGCATGCGCGTTAGTTCAGGCATGTTGTCATTCTGCTCTTCGACATTCGGAGTCAATTGTGGAACAGCATGCGTTGCATTACCTTGAGTGAGTTGTTGTGAAAGCTCCATCTTCAACTCTTTTTCGACTTCTCGAACCATCGCTACGTGTTCTTGAAGGAGCCTTCGATCTTCCACACTGATCATCGATTCGACCTTTCGGAAGTCATTCGTCAGGTCATCTAAGACGCTAGCGAGCATCGCTCGATTTTTCGTCTGTCCGTAAAGCTTATCAAACATCGCGTATGGATTATCGATTGGGGAGACGGGCTGATTGGGACCAGCGTAGGACATACGTGTCCAGGTATCGGCTCGCTCGGGCACCATGACGCCAAACTCAAGCGATCCAAAGCGAGTTTGAGTTTCAGGAGATGCTTGCAACTTGTTCTTCAAGTGTTGATCCACCGAAATCCCTTGCGACCAGCCAGCGGGAGTGTCCGAGCCCCCTTGAACGTCACCGGGGAACAATTCGATCCCAGTTAGAAGGCACCCAATTCCACGCATATGCCCGTCGCCATCCCCTTTGATTCGATTACATACCCCGTGCAAAGTTAGCACCTCGTCCTTGAATGGCTCGAGCGGCTTGAGGATTCGTTTGAAGTCCATTTGTTCGGCTTTAGCATCTGGCCAAAAATGATCAGGGATCACGCCGTTGGGGCTAAAGATAAAAACCAATCGCTTTTTCGGGGCACTTGCCGATGCCCATCCAAGACTTGGTAGGTTCAACATTAAATTCGCAGCCGCAACACTAACTCCAGATCGTGTTAGAAAATCACGTCTCGAAAGGAAAGGTTTCATCGTATTAGTCCTTAGTTGATGTTTGAGTTAAAGTGTCGACGTTGAAGGAGGTATAGAGCAGTAATGTCGTAGGAAAAATGCTGACTTTTGATTTTGCGTGATTGGTGTCTTGGAGAGACACCGCTACTTGGAATTACTTGATGAGTTTCGAGCAAGTACCAAGGACTGCGATTTCGACGATCAGCTCTCGAATGTTACAGCCGCTCTTGGTGAATTTTGCGGTTAGATCATCTAGAACATTTGGGCCATAAGCAGTGATGGGTTGCTTGATAAAGTACTGAAAGGCACGGTTCACAAATGCGCGGTGTGAATCGCTGCTGCTGGCGAGATAGTTAGCGAGGTCCGACGCGCCTGATAGCTCAACTTCTTCACCAGCCCGCGTTGTGTAGTGCCCAACAGAAAGAATAGTCTTATCTTTTTCTTTCTCGCGAAACCGACCCACGGCATCGTAGTTCTCAAGAGTAAAACCCAATCCGTTAATCTTGATGTGGCATGCTTGGCAGTTCTCCGAGCTTGTTTGCAACTCAACTCGTTCTCGCGTGGTTAGCTCTGGATGGAGATCCGGTGATAGAGGCGAAAACGCTTCGTTCGGCGGACGCAAGGTTCTTCCAAGCATGTAACGAATGAGGAAGACACCTCGATGAATGGGCGAAGTAGTATTGTGATAAGCTAGTCCACTCATTAAGTACGGATGCGTTAACAACCCGAATCGTGCGGGATCCTCGTTGGCACTCAATCGGAGTTGGAGTCCATCGCCGTCAACTGGTTTCCAAGTGTCACCATAAAACGCAGCCAAGCGATCGTTGGTATAGACCGATTTTGACAAGAAGAACTGTCGGTAGTCACTTGATTCACTCCAAACGACATCGTCAAGAAATGCTTCTAGCGAAGATCGCAAGTCGGCAACAACGGCTGAATCAAACCCTGGGTAGTTTTTAGCGTCCTTGGATATATCTGTAATGTGCCCAACATTAAGCCACTCATGCATCATTTGACGGACTTTTGCCTGAGTTCGGTAATCATTCACCATCCGTTTGGCAGCATCGCGTATTTGTTTCTCGGTAGTCAGATTCCCTTTTTTGATCTGAGAGAGAATCCCATCTTCACTTGGCAAAGAGTCATGAAGAATCAATGACAAGCGATTGGCAGCTCGTTGCGAAACGGAAGCCCCAACATCCAAGGATGGATAGAGAAAATACGGTGACTTGAGTGCCATCAGAAAGGTCCGCTTCATCGCTTCGACGTCATCCTCAGCAGCATCAACGTTCTTATCGATGTAAGTCAGTTTCTGCTTTTCGTCTAAGGGCCCTCGAAAGGCGACTTCGATTATCTCGGCGAGAAATTTCCGAAGCTTGCTTCGCCCTTCGTCTGAGTCATCTTTATGCTGACGCTCGTAACGAGGCCACAATTCGGATGCTGCAATTTGAGCGAATTCAAGAGCTGCGGCGGTTGTTGCATCATCCCACTGACGACTGACTGAGATACCTCGCTCGAAACCATAACTTCGGTCATCAGGTGGCATTGTCGTTTGGATTGAGAAGGTAGATCTCGCAACATTCGGAACTAAATTCGATGTTGGGATGATCTCTTCGACGCCGCCTGGCTTTATCCAAGAGACCGATATCTTCGCAGGCGGATTCTCTGTCTTGCGATCTTTTTGAATGAAGTCGATCTTAAAGGGATAGATTCGTCCAGCAGTAAGCACGATCGGTTGGCGAAACTCGGTCCGATCGCCCGATTGAACATGGTTATCAATGAACTGTCGGTCGAGCTTACCGAGGTCCATCTTAAAGGAACACGAACTGCGGACAATGATTTCGTATCGGCCTGTTACATCCGCTTTGATCCCACCTTCCCAATAGATATAGAAAGCGTCCGCCTTAATGCCTTCTCCGGGACTCTCGTCACCAAAGTCAAAGTTGATTACGGCGTCAGTTCTTTCGATTTTCTTGTTCTCATTCTTCCAACGAGCTCCATCAAAGTAGATCGCTTTAACACCGCGATCAGCAGTAACTTGAGGCTGTCCATTGAAACGAGCATAAAGATCAGCGATGCTTTGCCGAAGTTGTGTTCCCGTCAGTCGCGAAAAACTGACATTAGAAGGACGGTTACGGATCTGTGCTGCTTCGCTGTAGAAACGATAGTGGATAAACTCGGAAACGGCTTCTGAATCTTCTCCGACACATGCGCCGGGATCGTCCTCAGGCATTGTTTCGGTGATCACCTTAGTCAACTCCCCAATCGTGGAGTCTCCGACAAGAGGCGTCGCGTGCTTCCCGACGACGCCTTCCCCATTCGCACCATGACAAGATGCACACTTTTCGCGGTAGATGGCTTCCCCGCGAGTCAGAATCTCTTCTTGCGACCTTTTGCTTTCGGCAGGTTTAGACTTCTCCGCGTCAGCACCCAGTGCGACGGTGCAGCAGCCAATCCAGGCCAACAAGCCAACCAAATAAACTTTTGTGATAATCGCGATAAATTGAGTCATAGATAAATTGACAAAGCCCAAGGTGCTGGTGTGTCAAATTCGGAAGCTCGGAGGTGGGAACTCGGGAGAGCATCCAGTAGCGATACTTTCCAAAGTTGTGTTGGTGAGGCCTTCCATTGTAGCTGACTGACAACACAAAAGGGAATCCGAATTCGCCAGACAGTATTATTCGATAATCTTAAACGATAAGTTCATTCGCAACGCGAGTTTCGGTAGGCAGAGTCCACCGCTTGAAGCCACCGCCAAGGCAGGCTTCCCACCCTCCGGGAAACACTAGTTGGACATCGCCGGGTTTGCGCTGGAGTTCAGGCTTTAGCCGCCCTCGGCAAATCCTAAGGTGCTGGGCGCCTGAAGGCTGCACTCCAACATGGTTGCAATCGATTATCATGCTCAACCTGGCGCTGTCCAATTATAGTTTTTGTCGACCGGAGAGTGCGTCTGCGAGAATTTCTTTGTTCGTGTACTCAAGAACACTTCCGCTGGTGACCCCACGCGCCAATCGCGTTAGCTCTACGGGGTATTCGGCGAGCAAATTGGAGATATAGAGAGCCGTTCCATCCCCCTCGACATTCGGATTTGTCGCCATAATTACTTCGGAAAAATTCCCGACTCGCACTCGTTCCACCAGAGCATCAATCGTGAGCTGATCAGGACCAATCCCATCCAGAGGTGCGATCCTACCGAGCAGTACATGATAGTATCCGTGGTAGACACCGGCTTGTTCTAGAGCCATCAAGTCGCGGGGCTGCTCAACAATCGCTAGGCGGGTCGCGTCGCGACGTGGATCGCTGCAGATAGCACAGAGGTCCGCTTCGGCCAAGTTATAGCAGACCTTGCAATATCGGACGCTTTCACGAACCTTGCGAATCGAGTCAGCAAGCGCAAATGCCTCGGTCTCGTGAACTCGGAGAAGGTGATAGGCCAAGCGTTCAGCGGACTTGCGACCGATCCCCGGAAGCTTGTTCAACTGGTCGACAAGGTTGGTAACCGCAGAAGCGACTTCGGGCATAAGGGTGAAGTTTGAAGTGCGAAGTTTGAAGTGCGAAATTATGGTAACGCAAAACTTTCATTAGTTTTGCAAGGTCATTCTGCTAACTGCGCGATGACACTGTCTATACCAGGTATTCCCAGGTCTTTAACGGCGTCGCGAACTGCATGAACGTGGAGCTCTTTCGCCTTGAGGATCGCCGCGTTCGTTGCGGTCGCAATTGTCAACTCGATACGCGACTTGTCTTGTGTAGCAATGAGCGATGGGTCAATTTTTATGTCCAGGATGGTCCCAATTCCGCTCATTTCGACAATGACATCACCTGAATCCGATCGGCCTTCAACTCTTTGATTCGAGAGGTTCTCTTTGAGCTTCTGAATCTTGGGAACCATGGAACTGGCGTTACGAAGCAGTTTCGAAAAATTGGTCAGGTTTTCAAACATAGAAGATCGGGGGAGGTTGTGAGTTGGAAGTTGGCAGAAGCAAGTTTTGAGGGGCTTTGGGAGGCGAAGAGTATTGGCGGCTTCACAATCGTGGAGGTGCGCTTTCGCCTATAGTAAGCTACTAAGTTGGGAGCTCATCAGTTCCTGATGTTCCATCGAGAGGCTCGCAAGTGCCACGTCGTCGGGTTGGATATGTTATCAGAAGTCGGTCGAAGGAGAACGATCCGCGCGGACAGCCTGGGGGAATACAGCTCAAGAATCCACTTGTTTTCAGATTCCAGGGCAGTCAAATAGTGTCCAGCTGTCCATCGAGTAACGTGTCCACGGTCCCCCGAAATCGGCCCCTCGTAGTCCAGGTAGTCTATTCGGTGTTCCGCAAGCCGTCGGACTGGAAATCGCTCGCCGGGAATAGGCAGTTGAAACAATTCGAAGGTAACCAAGCGTCCGCTTTTCTCGAGCATTAAATCGAAGTGACTAGCTCGGGTTTCTGAGTTAATCCCTTGGGTTTCTGAGCCGTGGGCACTAGCACCGGGTTTCCCCGATTCGACGCCAATTCCTCCCGGGGTTAACGGGCCAACCGTGGCGAAGTCCGTCTTCTTTGCTGCCAAGTTCGGACTGACATTATCCAGCTGCAAACTGGGTTTTTTAGGGGGCATCGCATGCCAAAGGATCACAAATCGGGGGGCATGAAGCAGCGTGTTGGGAACGACCTCGCGAGTTTGCTGCGATTCAGGGGAACTTAAACCGTCATAATCCATCCAACACTCCACGTTTATGTCTTTTAATACCGTCTATGTTGCTCGTACGTACGATGCGTTCGATTGCAACGCGATTTGCCCTAATTATACTCGAAGGGAGTCGGTGTTATTTTGAATAGTAAGCGTGACACATGGGAAAACACGCCGCCCCAAGGGGTAAGCGATGTACAAACGCAGCGTATTGTTCAGCAAATTTGACGAGTCATCAGTTCATCAGTTGCTCTCTTCGGAGCGGCTTTTGCAACTCCTTTAATTTCGATTTCGAGGAACGGTAATGGTTATTCGTGGCTTCCGCGACGATTCGGTTTCAAATCACTCGAGTAACGAGTCTGGCACCTCAGCCAACTCGGGACATGGAAAGACTTCGAGTCGATCTTCTAAGAAACAAAGTGCGAAAGAAAAGTCCTCGCTACAAAAGCAGTTCCGTCAGACGCTGATTGAATCGCTTGAAGTTCGAAATCTGATGGCAGGACCTCAGCTGATTGGCATCCAACCGAACAATAGTGACCTGATCGAAGAAGGGGTCGTTCGAGACGTAGCTCCGCGCGAGCTAACCTTCCGATTTGATCAATCTCAAGTCATCAATCCTCAGACAACCAGTGGCATCCGGCTGACTCGCTCTGGTGGAGACGGCTCCTTCGGATTGAACTCTGCATCGACTGATTTTGGATCAGCGGGCAAAGTAGATATTCAATTGACCATGAAGTCTTCCGGTCAAACTTTGACCGTTAATACGATCAAAGCAGACTTAGGTACACAGGGACCTGCGTTATCAGTAACTGGTAACGTCCTAACCATCACGTTGAATTCGAATGCAACCACACCTACGACCGCAGGACAATTAGTCAATGCGATCAACTCAAATGCGACAACCAGTGCGTTGATGACGGCTGTTATCAATGGCGGATTTGCAGATGCCAAGCTTGGTACATTGACCCCATCTGGTTTCGGACCTGTACGCATCAATCAGACCAACGATCTGATCGTCACGCCAGCTTCAAGTGTGGTAAGTAACGCACCGAATCAAAACGAAGTCAAGTTTCAGTTCGCTGAGACACTTGTCGACGATGCTTATCGAATCGAGGTATTTGGATTTGATAACGCGCAAGCGGGAATCGTTGGATTACGTAACAGTCTTAATGAGCTGTTCACCCCCAAAATCACGGGAACAAACCGAGATACCTTTAACTTCCGTTTAGATTTAGGTTCAAAAGTACTCGGTGTCGTACCACAACCAATCGTCCGAGATGCTTCGGATCGGCTAACGCAACGAAGAGACGAGATTGTTGTCTATTTTGACAATGACAAACTTCTTGTTGAAAACGATCCTAGTACAGGTTTGCCAACCAGTCGATCTGCAGAAAACGTTGACTTCTATCAACTCATATACACCTCTGATACGATCAAGAACACGGTTGGGGATGACTTTGTTTACAAACCGGTCACTGCAACCTACAACGCAAGCGCTAACACCGTTACTCTTAAGTTTTCGCAAGATATCAACAACCTTCGACCGGCAAATGCTCCGAACGCAGCCTATCGATTGAGAGTTGGAACCCGAGAATCACTACCGATTGCCCCGGTCCGGTCTACTGTTGGTGGTGACCTTGGTGATACCTTCTCAACGGCAACAAGTATTGGCGTTATTGGATCTCAGGTAACACCTCTCTCCAGCTTTGTCTTTACATCAGAGATCAAAACGACGGTATTGGGATTAGATAATCTCGGAGCGAGCGACGATTTAGGTCACCGTGATTTAGGTGCTGGCAATTTTGAGAATCATATCAACAGCGCATTCGGCCCAGATAGTAACCCTGGCATAACGAAGATTAACTATAACTTCCGTTCGGACTACGGTTCCATCGGTGCCGCTGCACAGCAAAACTCGATTTCAATCAATCAGCGTCAACGAGTTCGAGAAGCACTTCAAATCTGGTCGCGTTACTTGGGAGTTCAGTTTGTCGAGACAGATAACGAAGGCTTTACTTTTGCTACAGGCAATCGCAACGTCCTAAACACTTTTGTTCCTGGTACTCAAGTTCAGCAAGAAGCGGCGAGGAACTTCGGAGCTAGAATCGATCCGACCTTCCAAAGCGGATTGTTGGTTTTAGATGCGAGTCGTGCCTGGAACGAAAACTATGGCGAAGACTATTATCGCCACGTGATGACAGGTATTGGCATGATGCTAGGTCTCACCCACGCGGGAGATCTTCCAGCATCGACGCTCATGGCGCTCAACGCTGCGTTCTTAAATCTAAACGGCGGGACTTCCAATCTTGAGTCGGTATTCCCCGGTACGCAAGATATCCTTCACGGTCAATTCATTCATCGAGCGGACAACAGCGATATCGATCTGTACCGATTTGTCGTTGACTTTGGTGCTAACGACAACGGTCGAGTTGGAAAACTCGAAGCTGAGACTTTTGCCGAGCGTGGTGCGCAGTCAAGTTCTCTTGACACTTATTTAAGGCTGTACAAAGAACAGCAAGCGACCGCAGTTGCTAACTTCGGTGCAACCAATGGTTTAGGCGTCAAGTTTACTGCGGTTGCCCCAGGACGTCTTGGAAACAACGTTCAAATTGCTGTCTCGCGATCCGCGATTTCGACAGCCGCCCCCGGTTACACCAACAACACGATCATTCGTGTTAGTCCGAATCTGATCCAAGTCGAATTGAACTCCGCCCCTGGTTCAGAAACAACGCTGGCTCAGCTATTGGCTGCATTGCAAAGCAACCCAAGTGTAACTGCACTTGTTTCGTTTGAACTAACTCCTGGATCGCCATCCAATGCGGGCAGCACTGTCATCGGCGGAACAGAGATCACCTATTCACCAATAACTCTACTTGGTGGCGGTACGGAGCTTATTGCTCAAAATGACAATTACTTTAGTGAAGATTCACTGCTACGACTTTCTCTTGGCTCAGGTGTCTACTACTTAGGTGTAAGTGCATCTGGCAATGATCAATACGATCCAACCATTGCCGACAGCGGGCGTGGCGGACGGTCTGAGGGAAGCTACGAACTACGTGTAACTTTCCGAGCTCAAACCGATTCAACCGATACGATTACAGACACCAACACCCGGTTCCTGGGTGATGAGGCACAATCGCTCGATGGTGATGCCGACGGTCTTACTGGCGGTGTTTATAACTTCTGGTTCGAAACACGCCCAGAAAATCGAATCGTGTCGGTGAACGCGGGTGGATCAACAGCGCTTGAAGGCCAGATCATAACGATCACTGGTGCCAATGGAGCTACGCGCCGACTGGAATTCAGTGCAGATAGTAATGTTGGTGTTGGTAATACAAGGATTAGCTATACCGTCGCTTCAACTCCGGCCCAAATGACGGCTAGTCTGATTGCTGCGATTAACTCGCTGACCTTGCAAACAGGAATCACTGCAACGCTAAACGCCGGTTCGACTACTGCTTTCACCCTGGTTGGCGAAAGGACCTTTAGCGTACCTTCTGCGGTCGCAATCTTAGATGTTGCTGGAAAGACCATTTTTGTCGACAAATTAGCTGGACCTAATGCAGACGGATCTCTTGCCAATCCGTTTAACAACATTCAAGGCTCTGCGGTTGCAAATGCATTTGGATCGGCACTTCCTGGCGACATCGTCCGGATTGTTGGAAACGGTGGTAACGACCGTGATCTATCAACGGCGGGCGATAACTTCGCTTATGAGTTTGGAATTGGCTTGATTAATAACGCTCCACTCTCTGACGGCGCCGCGTTGGAAGTGCCTAAGGGCGTTATCGCGATGATTGACGCAGGGGCGATATTCAAGTCTCGTCGATCTCGTCTTGCCGTTGGCAGCTCGAACGCCGGTATTGACCGAAGTGGTTCAAACCTTCAAATACTAGGTACTCCAGTTCTTGTTCAAAATAACGCGGTAGTTAAGAACGCAGCGGGACAGAACGTTCCCGGAAGTGTGTTCTTTACTTCGTGGTTAGACGAAACCATCGGACGCGATACCTACGGACCATCGACGACGCCTGCGAGCGGTGACTGGGGTGGGATCATTCTTCAAAGGGATGTCGATAGGGCAGCAGCTCGTTTCGATAAAGAAGAAGAAGGTATCTTCCTCAACTACATCAACTTTGCCGACATTCGATTTGGTGGAGGCGGTGGAGTCGTTATCGATTCAGTACAGCAGGCTGTTAATCCAATACAGGTTGTTGATGGTAGACCAACAATTAGCTTTAACACGATCACCAATAGCGCAGACGCGGCTTTGAGCGCCTCGCCAAACAGTTTTGACGAAACGCTATTTACGGACAAGCAGTTCCAAGCAAGAGGAGCCTTCACTCCTGACTACGACCGCGTTGGACCGAGTATCCACGATAATCGACTTGTTAATAACTCGATCAACGGGCTCTTCGTAAAAATCACGACTCTTCCCGCAGACTCACCGAGAAGTCTGACCGTTGCTGGGCGTTTCGATGATATTGATGTGACGCACGTACTGAGCGAAAATCTCCTGATCCAAGGTACGCCTGGCGGAAGCATCAAGGACTCGTTGCGACCATCTGTTCAGTTCACAACTGTCTCTGCGGCACAGGGTGGTACTCTCGCTAGTGGTATTTACAACTACATCGTTACGTTCGTAGACGTTTACGGAAACGAGAGCGTGCCATCCCAGGCAACTCCAAATTTCACGCTAAACGGCACCAACAACGCCATTTCCATCCAAGGCATTTCCCCTGCTCTCGGTGCATACGCATCGGTTCGGTTGTACCGAAGCAGCGTTGGCGGTATTGGTCCGTACAATTTGATTGCGAGACTAGCGCAAGGTCAAACAACCGTTCTAGATCGCGGCCAGAATCCTAATGGCAACGATGGTACGTTACAAACACTTGGACTTACGTCCGTCATCCGCTCGCGACTTGATGCATCCTTGGTAATTGATCCAGGTACGACGCTCAAGGTTGAGGGCTCGCGAATCGAGCTTGGCCATGGAACGCAACTTCTTGCTGAAGGCACAGAAGATTTGCCGATCACCATCACAAGCAAGCTTGATGATTCCGCAGGAGCCGGTGGAACGTTCGACACAAATAACGATCGCCGACTCTCGGTACCTGCAGCAGGTAACTGGGGTGGGAT
>JAIYDQ010000366.1 GCA_027487375.1 Planctomycetaceae bacterium | reverse complement strand
CATCGAACTTGTCCTTTGCCTCTTTCGCGACTTGCAACGCGATATCGTACTTGCCCAATTGGACCGTGTGTCCCCATGAAGTCATGATGTCCAGTGCGCCGTAGGCGTCCCACTCGTTGGAAGCACGACTCCAAGCAAACATAGCCTTGTCATCAAGCGTGCCTTCTTCCTCCATCGCTTCTGCTGAGTACATCAACGCGTATGGATTTTCGGCATAGAAATAAAGTGGGTTCTTCTTGCAATAAGCACCCGCTTTCACAAGATCGTAGGCTTTCAAGAACCACAATCGTCCGACAAGCCAATTGTCAGGCTTTCGATCCGCCCCACGCGCATCGGCCGATTCTACATCCAGCCCGTAGCCAACGAGCTTCTGGTGGTATTCATCGTCATTGCGAAACAGCTCACGAAATTGTCGCTTCTCGTCAGACCTGCCTAACTTTTGCGTCATGTACTTCCCCAAATGCCATTGGAGAATGGGCTGGCGTCGATTGAATTTCGTACCGGCAACCAGATAGTCGATTCCTTTTTTGACCCATGCATATCGCTCTCGATAGTCATCAAATTCAACGGAAACGTTGTATGCCAAATTGTGGGCTTGGCTGTCCCAAACACTCACGAAGTGGGGTTGCAACAGAGCAAGCTGATTGAGAGTCGCCGATAGTCGGTCGTAGTATTTTTCTGTCTTGTAGTAATCGGACTTTTGCCACAAGATCGTCGCTGCGACTCCGCGAAGTCCCAGGCTTGCCAATCGCATCGTCTCGCTCGCCGGGTCCAACTGGCCTAAACTAGCCTGACCAATGTCATAGCGATCTCGAATCTGGGAAAGCAACCCTCCGCTAGAGCTGGTCGATGCATTCGCGCTTGGTTCAGCAGACGAACCTGTAAACTTGACTGTCGGTGGTTGTCCCAAAAGAAACAGCGGCAGCAACAACGCAACGATGCCGCAAACATAAGCTGCTTTTCGATAGAGAGCCTTCGTGTTCACGCTGCCATCTCCCGTGTCTTAAGGAAGAAGTAACCAATGATTGTAGTCATCATGAAATAACCCAACGCAATCAACAAATGCCGAGCAAGAAGTCCATCGAACAAATCCACTCCATAAGCGATGAAGTCGCTTGTACCGAGCCGACCGAAATCAGGTACCGCACTCTTGAGTGTCGAAACGCCCGACATCAATCCATAATCGATGGTTCGGATCGTTTGCTCCAACGCTTGGTTTCCTAAATCGAGATCGATCATCGTTCCCTTTTGTGTCAGGATACGTACGATCGCTTCGACTGGCCCACCTCCGTTGTATTGAGAATTGAAAAACGTATCGATATTTGCACCGAAGAACCCAAGCACCAACGACGAAAGGGTTGCCACCATCGCGACGGGTCCGGATAAGAAGGTGCTATACATCACGCCGAAGCAAATCACGATAACCATCTGCAGCCATATACTGACGTAACCCTTGAAAAAATTCCAAGCGAACGATCTCTCGCCGGCTCGCAAGGCCAGATCCGCGGCTGCCATTCCGAGGTACTGCTGAGAATCTTCGCAGCGAATGATTATCTGCACGCGCCCGTCCACCACGAGATCCTTAAACAGCTCAAGCTTCTCTGGTTTGTTTAAACGAAAGCCTGAAAGCTTCAGTGGAATAACCTTTCGGTCGAGCGATTCCTTGACAAGGAAGCTAACGCGTTCACTTTCCACGGTCTCGTCGGGACTTCGAAGGATAAGCGTTCCGCGAACAGGTGTGACAATGTCTCCCTTGTAAGTACGAAATGCCTCAATGTTCATTTCGATTTCCAAACCGTCAGGGAAGTCCGACTCTTTCACGTTCTCGAAATTCCAAATAGCACTCGACAGCGAACCTCCGGCAATAAACTTGCGGTACTCGGACATGTATCCGACGTTGAGCCCTTCGCCGACCACACCGTTTCGATCGGTATAAGTCAGCGAGCCGTAAACAGGAACTCGAGCTGACAAGTTACCTATCGGTGGTCCGACTTTATAAACCTTTTCCCCGTTCACCACGGTTGCTGTTACCGTGTGCTGATGTCCCTTGGTCTCGTCTGTTACTCCTTTACCATCTTCGTTCAATCGGAAATTGTGAGAATGGGCGCCAGCAATATCTGTTACCCCGTTGCGGCCATCGCTGCCAATGGTTGCAACTTCATGGGAGTGATTAAGCCCTCGCACAACGAAGACGTAGCTAAGCAACCCTAGGACGGCTAACACAACCGAGCCGATCAACGAAAAACCGACAACTCGACCAAGCACAATTTCCGTCGGCCGGACAGGCTTTGTAACAATCGTGTAGATGGTTCGATTCTTGATGTCGGCAGGAATACTGAAAGCACTTAAGAACAAGCCGAGCAGCAAAATCAGATAGTTTGTCGCGGTAAGCACAAAGCTGATGTAGAGCTTTGCTGGATCATCAGCGGATTTATCAAGAAACCAACCGGCAAATAGAATCCCAACAACAAAGATTCCGATAACAGCTAAGACTTTCCTACGAATAGCTTCCAGGAAGGCAAGTTTTGCGATCGCCCAAATCCGAGACAGACTTGTCTTAGGAAGATCAGTCCGGAACAGATCGTAAACAACCTT
>JAIYDQ010000222.1 GCA_027487375.1 Planctomycetaceae bacterium | reverse complement strand
GCCACTGGCCAATGGCATCGTAGTGATCAAATGCCAATCCCAGTGGATCTATGTTGCGATGACAGGCGGCACAACTTGCGTTCTTAGCGTGCGCTTCGATTCTCTGGCGGATCGTGACCTTGGTACCCTCCGGCGGAATCGGCTCAATCGGATCGACGTTGGCGGGGGGCGGCGGTGGAGTCTTGTTGAAGATCGCCTCACTGACCCAAACGCCGCGATGCACTGGGCGGTGGCGAGTACCATCGGAGGTCAGTCCAAGCACCGCTCCCATCGTGAGCAGACCGCCGCGATGATCCTCCGGCTTGAGCGAGACCCGTTCGAAGCCGCCAGTCTTCGGCTCCGGAATTCCGTAGAACTCGCAAAGCCTTGCATTGGCTATCGTCCAATCGGAATCAATAAAGCTGTCCACGAGTTTGTTCTTTGAGAACATCTCGCGAAAAAACTCGATCGGCTCAGCACGCAAACTCGTTTCGAGCCAAGCGTCATAGGATCGATACAGCTTCTTGTCCGGCGGGAACATACCGACGCGATGAAGTTGCAGCCACTGCCGAGAAAAATCATCAACGAAGCGGTTGGCCTTGGGGTCCATCAGCAGCCTGTCCACTTCGTTGTTGAGTACCTCTCCGTTCAGCTTGCCCTCCTTGGCTGCGGTGAAAAGCTTTTCATCGGGCATCGAACTCCAAAGGAAATACGAGAGGCGCGAAGCGAGTTCCGTTTCCGTTAGCCGTTCGCGAGCCAACGTGTCTCCCTCGACGAGATAGATAAAGTGCCTGGAGGTCAACACACCCTGCAGCGCGACACGATAGGCATCGACGGTCTTTTCACCCGCTTCGCGCTCATGGCGATAGGATTGCAAATACACTTCCAACTCTTCTCGTTTCACGGGTCGCCGCCAGGCGCGTTCAGCGAAGCGTTGCAGATACTCCGTCACCACTTCATGCGTTGCGTCATCGGGCGGCACCACATCTTTGCGCCGCGATTTTTCCGCCTCCGACACCAGCGGCCCCTCCCACTCGATCCAATCGAGGAGCACTGTGGAGAAAAGGCCGTTTCCCTTGTCATCAAACATCTGCGGTGCGTTCGGGCTCAAAAGCAGCGTCTCGCTACTATGCGTAAAAAGATAAGCGTTTCGGCTGGCAAGCGCATTGCGGAAGGCTCCTCCTTGTCTTCGGTCAACTACATCGGTGGCCACCACGCAGAAGTCCAGAGTGATTGGCATCTCGAGAAAAACCTCGAACTCATAAACCTGCGGGCTGTCCTCAGGGGCCGTGATGTCAAACTCGATAAGGGCTTCAACGGTTTCTTCGCCTGTTGCTTTACCGATACTTAAGTGCGCTGGCTGGCCGCCAAGCGGCCGAATTCCGCTCGCTTGAATACGAACCTTGTAAAGGCCACTCTGTTCCGGACCGGTTTTCCCGAACCAAGCTGGCAAGAACGCGTCTTGGACTCTACCCGGAAAGAGGAGATAACGCAGCGGGCGCGTAATGCCGAACCGCTCCAGCATTGCCTGCTGTTCCTTTCCACCACCAAAACGCAGTTCTGCTGAAGTCTTGACCACCTTGCGAGCTTCCCCAGGGGCAACTGGAAGAGCACGGTCCAGCACAAGTTCCGCCGCACGGTAATAGCGATCCACATGCGACGGCGAAAGCGAAAGTTCCGACCCAATGCGCTCGAATCCATGCCACAGCGTGTCCTCGTTTAGCTCTCCCGGCTTGGCCGGATCATACCTCACGCCGAGCAGGTCATAGACCGTGTTCTGATATTCCTTTCGGCTAAGGCGATAATGCGTAACAGCAGGACGAGCCGCCATCCGCGACGCCCGACCCTCCTTAAGTCGCAAGTCAAGACTCATCACGAACGCTGCGATATCGTCCTGTGTCGGCTGCACCTCTTTCTTCGGGGGCATCTCACCGCTGTTGACCTTGTCGAGAACTTCTGCCCAGTGGTGAGTGTCCGCGCCCGACTTGAAATCGCGAGAGAGCTGGTGGATGCGCAAGTCTCCTTCTTCGTTCTTCGGTCCGTGACAAACAACACAATGCTTCTGCAGAAAAGCTTCAAACGGCTCTTCTCCGCGCACGGCACCAGCGAAGCCGAGGCTGATGATGACACTGACAAGGAGCCTTGAACGAAACAAGTCTCGATAGTGAAACATGGTAACTGTCAATGTCATGATCGTTACCCTAGGATCTCTTTAACCACCGAGCCATAAACGTCCGTGAGCCGGAAGTCGCGGCCGAGGTGACGACGAGTCAATCGCGTGTGGTCGAGTCCCAACAAATGAAGCATCGTCGCGTGAAGATCGTGAATGTGAACTTTGCCTTCGATCACTTTGAAGCCCATGTGGTCAGTCTCGCCGTAGGTAAAACCGGGCTTGATTCCTCCACCAGCCATCCAAGCACAGAAGCTTTGCGGTTGATGCTCACGGCCATGCTTCTCGATCGGTGCGGTACCGCTCAAGTCCTGGCTCCATGGTGTTCGTCCGAATTCACCAGACCAAAGTACTAATGTATCGTCGAGCAAGCCTCGCTGTTTCAAATCTTTCACGAGAGCGGCGACGGGCTGATCGGTTTGGTTACAAAGCTTCGGAAGATTACCTGCAATATTGCCGTGATGATCCCAGCCATCCATGGTGACTTGAACAAAGCGGACTCCCGATTCGCTGAGCTTGCGAGCCAACAAACAAGCTCGAGCGTTCTTGTCTGTGTCCTTCCCGCCGACACCGTACATCTTGAGCGTCTCTTCGCTCTCCTTCGACATGTCGACGAGTTGTGGCGTATCGGTCTGCATGCGAAACGCCAGCTCCATGTTCTGAATCATCCCTTCCATATTCGCGTCACCGTTCAGCTCATCAAGCAATTGTTGATTCATCCGCTGAGACATATCCATTCGCTTACGCTGCACAGCATCGGTCGCCGATATGCGTTTGAGGTTTTCGATCGGCGAAGTCTTATTATCAAGCGATACCGTAAGAGCTGTTCCCTGATGGATTGCGGGGAGAAACGCAGAGCCGTAGGTGCGAACGCCGCCTGGATGAATCGTAATGAAACTCGGCAAGTTTTGATTCTCGGTCCCGAGCCCGTAGCTGATCCACGATCCCATCGACGGCCTTACTTCAGTGAAGCTGCCGGTATGGAACTGATTCGTTGCACTCGCGTGTTGCGGATTGTCAGCACTCATGCCACGTAACAAGCAGATGTCGTCGGCAATATCGGCGAGGTTCGGCATCAAGTCGGAGATCATCATGCCTGACTGGCCACGCGGCTTTACCGGAGCCATCGCACCAAGCGCAAGAAATTTATCTGTCCCGATCTGCGTCACATTTTTATCAAGCGGGGAATCAATCGCCTCGCCGTGTTTGTCGCGGATATAGTCCTTGGGATCAAAAAGATCCATTTGCGACGGCCCGCCCGCCATGAACAAAAAGATAACCCGCTTCACTCGAGGCTTGATGTCGAGCACGCTTCCCTTGGATGCAATGGTCGACTCACTTGCCGCCGCATGAATCATGTCATGCAAAGCCAACGCTCCGAAACCACAAGCAGCTTGTTGTAAACAATGACGACGATTCGGAAAAGTTTTGAAGTTCATGATAGGTTCGAAGGTGGGATTTAGGAGGGATACAGGTGGGATGAGCCGACGGTGCTAGCCGAGCGTTTTTGTTTTATGTTGTCACATTCGAAAAACAAAATGATTGGAGGATAACAAGCTGTGGCAAAGCTCTTGCCATGCAACGGATTCACTTATCGGTTTGTTGTCGGTTGTGCTTAGCGACTGGGTCTCTTTCAGGAATGTGCTTGCATCATTTCGTTCCGAAGTCGTGATCGGTCGACTCAAAACCCGCAACCAAAGCTGTTCGAGTCGCTCGTCGTGCGTTTTCGATTCAACAAATAAACGATCGATGATACTATTCGCTCGCTTGCGGTAAGCGCCGTTGTTCATCAGGAACAGCGACTGCGTTGGTACGACCGTTTGATTGCGCTGACCTGCTATCTGAGCTGGATTCACGAAATCAAAAAAACTTCGAATACGATCCTCACCGGTAAACCCATTGCGAAGTACCGGCAAATAGATCGTTCGTTCAAATTCCTGCGAGGGACGTGGTTTCTTATGAGTGTAATTGGGCGGGTTCACTCCCTTTGCGACCAATGCTGCTGTGTTTTCAACATTCTCAAGCACCAAGCCTGGACCGCCGTGGCTCTCTTTCAATTCACCACTGATGGCGAGCGCTGAATCGCGCATCGCTTCGGCGTCCAATCGTTGCCGATGCATACGCCATAGTAATCGATTGTCAGGATCGATTTTTATCGAAGCAGCACTATTGATGCTACTCAAGCGGTATGAGCGACTTAGAACAATCGCGCGAATCAACTGCTTTTGCGACCAGCCGCTTTTCATAAATCGAGTCGCCAAATGATCGAGCAACTCAGCATGTGATGGCGTTTCCCCACGCACACCGAAGTAATCGACCGAGCGAACCAACCCTTCACCGAATAGCTTTTGCCAAATGCGATTTACTGTCACACGAGCCGTTAGCGGATTCTTTTCGTCGACCAGCCAATCCGCCAATTGAAGCCGACCACTTTGTCCGGTCGGTATCGCGGGGAAGTCTTGCGTGGATGCGACTCGTAAAACACCTCTCGGAACCATCTTTCCTGGAGCATAAGGATTACCACGAATGTATACCGGCATGTCAGCCGGATTGTCAGCATCACGCAATGCGTATGCTTTTGGGATCTTGGAGCTGAAGAATTCGGCGTGCTGAATCTCAGAGCTGAGTTTCTTATGCTTCTCGGTCAATTCGTCGCGTTGCTTGGTAAGTTGTTCGATAGTAGCAGGCACATTGGGTGTCCCGTCCGTGTCGCTATCAACGATACTTTTTGAAATTTCTTTCTTCTCGCTTTCAGAGGCATTGTCCGTCTCGCTCTCGTCTTCTTCGTTTAGCTGCGGCACACGGAGTGTGCCTGCTACTTTAGTTACTTCTTTGCTTTCCTTTTCCAGCTTTGCAAGCTGATCGACGATCGCTTTCTTTTCTTCGGCCACCTTCGACTGATCGGCCTTGAGGCTTGCAATCTTTTCAGCATGCTCGGCCTCAAGCTTCTTGCGTTCCGCAATCTGCTCGGATGTCTCAGGAAGTTCAGTCGAGTTGAGTGTGCTCCAAACACCGTAGGGAATCTTGTAAGTCGAGATGGAACTGCGAAGCATTCCGGCGATGCCATAGTAATCTTCCAATCCAATCGGATCGAACTTGTGATCATGGCATCTAGCACATCCCATCGTCATTCCTAAAAATGTCGCGCCGATCTTACTGACCTGCGTATCGATGTGGTCTGCTTCCATCTTGGCTTTATCGGGTTCGACGATCTCCACATCGCCTAGCGTCAAGAACCCCGTCGCCGTGATGCTCTCGGCTTTCTCTGTGACAGAGGATGTCGCGATAAGATCACCCGCGATTTGTTCCCGAATGAAACGGTCGAACGGTTTGTCTTTGTTGAATGCATCGATCAGATAGTCGCGGTACCGCCAAGCGTACTCTGCGAAAACATTGTTCGATGTCCCAATCATGTCAGCGTAACCGGTCAGGTCCAACCAATGCCGCGCCCAACGCTCACCATAGGCTCGTGATTCAAGCAGTCGATCAACGACAGTCGCACATGCATGAGGCGAGTTGTCTCGAATGAAGGAATCGATTTCGCAGGGAGTCGGTGGAAGGCCGGTCAGATCAAGACTCACTCGACGAAGCCACGTGTAACGATCGGCGTCAGCGACAGGTTGGATTCCCGCTGCATCTTGTTTGGCAAGGATGAAACGATCGATTGGATCGATTGGCCAAGTCTGATCCATCACGGATGGCGGCTGAGGAGCGGCGATGGGCTGAAAAGCCCAGAACTTCCGACCTTCTTCGAGATCAATTGTCCGGGCCGCCGGAAGCTCATCCGCTATGCGTGGATCAGGAGCACCCATCGCGATCCATTGTTCAAAATCGGCGATGATCGAATCCGAGAGTTTGCCCTTGGGCGGCATTTCAACATCTTCGTATCGCAATGCCTTGATAAGCGAACTTTCTGCGGGCTTTTCAAGGTCGATCGAAGGCCCGCTGTCACCACCCTGGATTAGCCCCACACGATGATCGACACGAAGTCCACCCTGAATGATCTTGGAATCCGCCGCATGGCATTCGTAACAGTGCTCGATCAAGACAGGTCGAATCTTCTTTTCAAAAAATTCAATCTGTTCGGATGTGTGAGTTTGGTCAGCAGCAAGCGTTATCGAACAAAATAGGAGGCACACTCCGAGTGCCGTAACCTGGAGTGGAACTCGGCAAAGTTCCCATGCTCTTAGGAATCTTTCGGAGCTCTTACGAGTTCTGCTACGGCATGTTCTGCGAAGGTTATTTCTGCTACGGTGAATCATGGCAATCTCTCCAAACGTTCAACGACCGCTAGCATATGCTTACGCATCGCAGCCTCAGCCGCATCGGGATCATGATCGCGAATCGCTTTTAAGATTGCGTTGTGAAGCCGACGACCGAGTTGATTATCTTTCTGAGACGGAGTCGTTCGCACCATCTGAGCCAACACGAATTCGTAAATGACTTCCATCAGGTTCTGCATCAACTTGTTGCCGGCAATGGAAAGCAGCTTGCGGTGGAAACGGAAATCAATTTCGAGCGCGTCAGTATAAGGCAAGTTTTCGTCGTCAAGTTGTTTGATCAGTGCCGCGAGTTCCGCGACATCCGTAGCACTTGCCTTCACCGCAGCTTGTCGAGCGGCTTGGACTTCAATTGCCGAGCGAAGTTCTACATAAGAAAGTAACTCCTGCGGCGAGATCGTCACGGCTGTTTGCAGCAACCGCACGCAGTTCGTTAAACTGCTCGTATCGCCAACGAAAGTACCTCGGCCACGCTGAATGTCGACCAGCCCCAGACTTTGAAGTCTGGCCAAAGCTTCGCGGAGCACGGGGCGACTGACTTGTAACTGCTCCACAAGGTCATGCTCGCCAGGAAGCCGCGAACCAGCCGCCAGTTTCTGGTCCTTGATCACTTGCGCAATCCGATCGACGACCAGATCCACGGTCGTCCTTCGCTCAATCGCTGCCAATTGCATCAACCATCTCCCGGCCTAAAGACACTTGTTATTGTATCAACTTGTATTACAAGCTAACAAGAAGATTGGCCTCGGTCAAGCAGAATGCGATTTTCTTGGTTACTAGTACTTTGCCCAGATTGAAAACAGTGGGCCCGACTTGTAGCAGATGTCGTAAGACATCTGATGACCGCAGATTTTGACATCGTTTCCCGAACGTCGGAATTCTTACGAACTCCGCTACCCAAAACTCTTACCTGGACAAAGCACTAGTACTACAGTCGCACTTGCGGTAATTGGTTGGTTTTTGTTAGTTCATGTTCGCAAGGAGAACGAACATGGAATATAAGAT
>JAIYDQ010000270.1 GCA_027487375.1 Planctomycetaceae bacterium | reverse complement strand
CGGGCTCGTCTTGAAGTCGTTGACCGACGACATAGGGTGGTAAATCAAAGTTCAGACCTGCAGGCGACTTCCCGGTCAGCATCGCGCTCATGAGCAAGGCGTTCGCCATGGTGCCGATCGCGTTTTGATTCGGATCTCCTTTACGCCATAGATAATCGACACGAGGCATATCGTCAGGCGGTCGTGCTGTGAGATCATGGTACATCACAGCTGCAGGAATGATCGTCGCACCGGTTTCCTTTTCCAATTCCCGCATCGACTTCACCGCTTTTCGTGTCGCGACCGTGTACTGTGGAACCGTTGCGCGATTGCCGGGATGCTTTTCTTCCCAGGTCATGAAAATGACTAGGCGTTTCCCGCTACCCTTGAGTTTTGTCGCGAATTGCTTCATGACCTTGGTATCGCCGCTAGTGATCACGATGACGTTCACTTTGGAATTCATCATCGCTTCGCCAACCTCGCGAGTCACCATGTCACCGAGAGACTTGTCCGCAGCGATGATACTTTCGTGAGTGATATTGATCCCGCGTTTCCGGAGCGCTGCCTCGAGGTAGTTGTAGACACCACCATCGTTTGCCATGAAGTGGTTCCCGATGAAAAGCAAGTGATCGCCGTCATTAATAACAGGCTTGATCTCCACATCTTCGATCGATTCAGGTTCAACGGACAAAGGTACGTTCCGTCGACTGGCGGCTGTCTCATTGAGGACAAACTCGCCGTTCCAGCCATTGGTCGCTTGGTACTGTCCACGCAACTGGCTCGCCTGCAAGGTTCCTTTCCATTGGTATTGCTTTCCATCAATGGTGGTGGCCCCGGCGAGTTCACTTCCCGCGCGCGAGACGACTGACTGGAAGTCGACTTGGTACTCAAAGGGTTTGCCTTGAAATGCACCGCGGAACACGGCTTTCCATTGGCCCGGCGCGACCTCCGACGCGGTACAAACCATCGTTCCCTTCGAGCCCGTTCGACGATTATTCCATGGCCCTTCAAATACACGTTCTTCGGCAGCATCTGCGAAAGAAACCAACAAGATTAGGTTGACGATGAATGTCGCTCGGAACATGAATGGGGCTCCTCAATAATAAATCGTTGTTACACTCATTTTAACGAGTCTCGTTTGAAGCATCATTTGTGCGGTAACTTTTTTCGTCTATTCTCATTTTGAGCGTCGCTGCGTGGCATCCTTGCAGTTAACTGAATGCTTTGTCGCTGGCTTGATAAGAAAGAGGCCATCGCGCGCAGGAACAATTCCGCCATCAACCTTCGAAACTTCGAGCTTCATTTTCCGACGGAGTTACGGAATTCAAGAGCAAAGACTAAATTATTGAATTCGGAGATAGGTTTCCAATGAATTTTCGACTGTTAATCATGGCAAAGACTTTATTGAGCAGCGTATTCATTGCAGTGGGGCTAGGTGTCTTGTGCTTTGCCCCCAGCACCTGCTCGGGTCAATCTTCAGATGATGGGGAGCTTCCTGAGCTTAAGAAGGCGGCTGAAAAATTCTTTCGTAAAAGTGTTACTCCGTTTATCAAGACTTACTGCCTGGAGTGCCACCAAAACAGTCGCCCGACGGAGGCGGGGCTCAGTTTCACTCCGGCACTAGACACTCCAGGACATGCTGCCTTCAGTGAGAAGTGGAAGAAAGCAGCCGCCAGGGTTAAGGCGCACGATATGCCACCGGACGGTTCGGAGCAGCCGACAGATGAAGAACGCGAAATGTTCATGCAATGGCAGGACACAATAAAGTATCTCAGCCCCAAAGATACTGGAAATTTTGTTATTCGCCGTTTAACCAAGACCGAATATGGCAACACACTGCGAGATCTGTTTGGAGTCGATCCAAAGATCGCCGATGCGTTGCCGGATGAGGTCAGCGGCGAGGGATATCTCAACTCTATCTCCCCACTTCAGCTCGAACAGTATCTCTCGATCACCGATGAAGTGCTGAACCGAGTCCTAACGCACGACGGACTTCCCGTCCGTAGAAGTCAAGCTTCCTCCAACGACGGAAAAGATGTCAGTCATGCAATCGATGTCGACGACCAACGAAGAACCTATGCGGGACTGATTGATCTTTCGTTATTCGTTGAACCGCCAGTGCCGAGAGCTGATGCTCACGAAACTGCGCGAAGCGTTGCGCAGTCGTTGGCCAAGAAAATCTATCGTCGCCCCGCATCCGATACCGAGGTCCAGGTGCTTACAGACGTTTTTGAGTTGGGACGACAGAGTGAAATGGCCTATCCGGCAGCCTTGCGTTTGATGCTTAAGGCGATGCTCGTTTCTCCCCAGTTCCTGTTCATCACGCCGGCGGATGATTTCGATAACAAAGCGGAGATTGTTCCTCTGGACGATTACCAACTTGGCTCGCGGTTGTCCTATTTGCTGTGGGGCACAATGCCGGACGACAAGTTGATGACACTGGCTGATTCTGGAAAGCTGCGCGATCCGGCGGTTCTCAAAGAGCAAGTGAAACGCATGCTGGAGGATCCTCGGTCACGCGCACTCTTTGACGGCTTTGGTGCCCAGTGGCTTAGGACTGGAGATTTGAGAACCAAAACGTTTGATCTATCCAAATTCCCAGAAATGACGAGCGAGATGCGCTCGGCGATGTACGACGAAGTGCGTCTGTTTTTCCAGAGTATCGTTCGCGAGAACGTCAGCATTGCGCAGTTGATCGATAGCGATTACACGTTCCTCAATGAAAACCTGGCCACGATCTACGGTTTCGAAGAAGCTATCAAGGGAACCGAAATGCGTAGGGTACTGTTGACCGATAAGAATCGCGGTGGAATTTTGGGAATGCCTGGAGTACTTGCAGCGACCTCCTTCCCCAACCGCACCAGCCCGGTCAATCGTGGCGTGTGGGTATTGGAACAAGTGCTCGGGGACCATGTTCCATCCGCACCGCCTAATGTTCCCGCATTGGATAAGCAGGACCAGCAGTCGGTCGCGAATCTGACTTTACGCGAGCGATTTGAGTTGCACCGTTCCGATCCAACTTGTGCCAATTGTCACAGGTTGCTCGATCCGATCGGGTTTGGTCTTGAGAACTTTGATGCCATCGGTCGATGGCGTAATCAGGACGACAATGGCCAGGCGATCGATCCTTCAGGAGAACTTCCAGATGGAAGTCGCTTTTCGAACCCTCAAGAACTGAAGGCCATGGTTGCAGGACGCCTTGATGATTTTTGTCGAAACCTGGTAAAGAAAATGTTAGCCTATGCCTTATGCCGAAAGCTCGAAGGTTATGATGAAATCGTCGTGGATGAATTGATGCAGGCGATTGCTCAGGATGGCTATCGGATGCAAACACTCGTCACCGCAGTCGTTACTAGTTATCCCTTCACGCATCGTCGCGCCCAATAGTTTACGTGCGAGGGACAAGATGTTCTTCGTGCAACGAATATTGACCTCCGCTAAAAGTCCCTCCCATGACAAAAAACAAAACCATCGATCGACGAACTTATCT
>JAIYDQ010000053.1 GCA_027487375.1 Planctomycetaceae bacterium | reverse complement strand
CAAGCACGCGACCGATCTCACCATCTTCAATCAATTGTTTTACAACTGGTAACACAGGATGATAACGGTTGCGATGAGCAACCGCGATCTTCACATTCCTTGCGCTGGCTGCTCTCAGGATATCATCGGCCTCCTGTGGACTTCGGCAAAATGGCTTTTCGATATACATTCCTTGAACACCGGATTCGATCGCCATCAACGCAACTTCGTGGTGTTGATCAATGTGTCGCATACCGATTGAAATAACGTCAGGCTTATTGATCTTCAGTAATTCTCGATAATCCGAAAATCCTCGAGCTCCGTCGAACATCTTTAGCGTCTTAGCGAGTCCATTGGGATCTGCATCTGCGATCGAGACTACATCTGAATTGTCAACGCTGCTCCACATTGTATGGAGTCCGTGACCATAGTCTCCACGTCCCGTATGCCCGATGATCCCAACACGACATCGCTTCCGCACCGTTGCACCCAACGCCTCCGAAACAACCGTTCCAACCAATGCGGAACTCGCGATAAAAACACGACGATTTGATTTCCACATGAGCGGTCAACCTCGTTAAGGAACATGGACGGTAGAGGTGTGGACGGGATAATGGTCCCATCCTACGGTCTTCTTGATATTGCCGATCGCCTTAACGATCACTGGCGGGGATTTTGTTTAGCGTATAGTAAGCGTTGGTGTGAAGTAGTGGTTCGCCGTCTGCACTTCGTACACCACTTGCATTGAGCGAATGTACGAACAGCTCTCGCAATGATTCGATACGAAGGCGAACTCGCAAGCCATCCTCTGAGACCTCTGCACTTTTGATCGTGTGCGATTGCTCTTGAAGTTCATCGCTTCCATATTGTGAGTGATAGCGGTAAGTATGGCTTGTGAGGTGAAACGAACCGATCTTGCTTGCCGAATCATGTTGTACTGGCTTGGTAAAGACCAATTCAAATCCGTCCGGTTGAGCTCGCATCTCTTTGATTTCGAAAGGAATCTTCTGAGTCCATACAAGCCGCTGCAGGCCGTAAGATGCTGGGCCCAGGCTACTCCAACCGCGATTAGATAATCCGACGAAGACGCTTCCATCATTCCCTTGTTCAAGTCGCAATACGGCAGATGCGAAGCCTTCGCGAAACGGGAAGCATGCCCCTTGGTACTCGCCGTCGATCTTTTCTAAGAAGACTCGGTTGATCGACGACTGAGTAAACTCGCCGACAAACAGTTGACCTGAAAAAGGTCCGAACTTGCCATCACTTCCATCAACCATGATATCTGTCGCAGATTGACCGACTTTTTTATACGGCAACCACACAGCGGGCGGCTTGAGAATCGAAAGTTTTTTGGTTGCTTCAGGGAATGTTACGCCATCTGGAATCTCATCGATGGGTTTGATTGTCGAACCTGGTTGCTCCACAGAAGCCAGAGAGTCTGGGTGATGAAAAAACGCACCGGAGCGAAGCTGATGAAGGCTGTTCGTAGCGACCCAGTTACCCTGTTGATCGGTATAAAAAACATCTCCCTCTAAGTTCGCACCCAGGCCCGAAGGGGATCGCATTCCCGCACACATAGGTTTCAGATCTCCATCTGGAGTTACCACCATACCCCAACCGCGCCAAAGCCCTTGAGTGACATTCAGTTTTGAGTTCGTGATCGCCAAACTCTTCTGATCGTTCTTCAGTCCCAAACCGAGATTCAATGTCATCCATAAGTTGCCGGTGCGGTCTACCTCAGGCCCAAATGCATATTCGTGATAGTTGCCAGTAACACCCCACCCGGTTGCAACGGTTTGGTATTCATCGCAGGTGTTATCGTGATCATTATCGATCAGTCGCGTCATCTCGGTTCGTTGCATGGTGAGTAACGATCCCTGATGAAGCAAAAGTCCGAGCGGTTCGTGTAGCCCAGAAGCGAAACGATGATAAGTAACCTTGGAAGGTGGATCATCGTAGACATTCGATAAGATCCAAACTTCTCCCTTACGTATCGCGACAGCCAAACGGGAATCGTCGAGTGCCGCGAGTCCGCTCGCCTCTAACGCTAGTGAATCAGGAGCGGGTTTCCAATTCTTAGCCCGTGAATCGCTGGCTTGTGACGTTGTGATGGTAACGATGCGATAGTAGTCCGATTCTTGAGGCCTCGTAGACTCTGCACGCGCGGAAGGGCTCATGGATGCCATCAGCACACACAAAAGCGAACCAATCAATCTCAGCTCTATTCGTTTTACCATTGATAAACTACCTCGATTCCGTCGACCCGATCATCCATGGCGACCATCCAATAGGTTGCTGGTTGTCGTTGCACCAACCGCGTTTGAATACCCTCGGCAGTTCGCACCGTAAGCTTTGATCGAGTGCTAACCGTACCCGATTGGTCAACTTCGATAGCATCATCGGCGATGACTAACCAAAGTTTCTCTCGAGCCTTCAATTCACCATCTCCCAAAGTCAGAATCTTGAGCCGACGTTTTACTCCGTTATCGTCGTGTGCTTGAATGCGATCCTCAATTAGGAATCTGCCAATCGAATAGCGAAAGATAGGCATTCCGCGTTCGTCTGTTCGATAGCCCAAGAACTTCTTCTGTAGGTTGTTCTCAAGTTGCTTCTCGGTTTGCCCCTTCTCTGGGGCGGTATCCACCAATTGGAAGTTTCCATCCTGATCGAATAAAGCAAAGCTTTCTTGCGGCAGCGTGATTCGATTTGTGCCCAGTGGTGTCGCCGCAGGTGCAAATCGATCGAACCATGTGCCTTGCGCATTTAGAAAACGACCTTTCCAGATTTCTGCTAAACGCAATCGCTTGGTATCAAACGCAAAATGGATCTGTTGTGGTAGCCCAACAGCAATCGCGTGTGTACCTGCGGAAGACGAATCCATGAAAGTTCGAATGATGATCGGTTTATCGGTAGGGATGAGTTCGAACGATTGGGAACTGCTTTGTTCAAGCTTGAGAGGAAGTGGTTGATCCTTTGCGTTGAGGTAAGCCCAAAGCGATTCAATCTGGCGAGTTGCGTCACCGTCCAAGATTTGTGGAACGGCGCTCTTTCCATCAGGAAAAAATGTTGGCATCCGTGTGTTCTTCTTTAGGCTTGCTGGGTTTCGAAGGAACGCTTCAAACCATTCACGATGAATGCGTGTACCAACGTCTGCCAAGTCGATTCCAATCGTCCCCGGAAGTGATTCGCCTCGGAATGCATGGCACTGAACACACCCCGAATCAAAGAGCTCGCGGCCAGCAGTCTGAATGGCTTGGGAGGTTTGATTATTCGGTTTTGCTGCCGATGAAGTCGTGCTTTCAATGCGGTCGGCATTGACAAAGGCGGTTGCGAGTGCCTTGGAATGGTCTGCATAAATTGGCATTCTTGCAAGAAAATGAGGTCGCACTTCTCCCTTGCCTTCGATCACTTTTTGAATCCAATCTCGGGTTAACTTTCTACCCACGTGGTCCAGCGGAGGAGGCAATCGTCCTTCATCACCGATGTCCACTTGTTGAACGTTCTCGAAATAAGCCCATTGATCGGGCCCCACGCCCCCTTTACCATCTCGTTCATGACACGCGAAGCAATTCAATTGCATCATCATCATGGTCACTTGATCCAATGCGATCTTCTTTGGATCGGAGTTGAGTTGCTTCCGTTTGAGACTCTCGATCGCCTTCGTAATATCAGCGACTTGCTTGCTACTTAATCCGAATCGAGGAGTGGTTTTCGAAGATTCGCTCAAACATCCATTACTGTTCAAGGAGAGTGTTAGCTCCTTCATCGATTTAGACATCTTTGGCTTGATGCCCGCCATTGGGTGGCAATTTGCACAGGAGAGTTTTTCAAAGTATCGCTTTCCTGCATCGATCATGGATTGGTCGACGGATGCATTTTGAACTGACGAATTCACAGTTGATTTTTCATTGTCGTTGCGTGGCTTCGAATGAGTTGGACTTGTAAATAAGTACGCTGCGATATCTGCCGCTTCGTGGGGTTGTAGCTTTAAGCTCGGCATTCGCCCTGCAGGCCTAATAACGTGCGGAGCAATCAAAAACATGGACAACGATCGTAAGCTGTACTTGTCGGAAATCCTACTCATCGGAACCGGTTTAACTTTCTTCGGTGCAGCCAATCCCATCTCTTCTAGCTCGTCGATTTCAAGACCTAGTGCGGCGATCTTTCGTTCGAGATCCGATTCCGTTTTCTTAGCAGGCTTAAACGCATCATCAATAGCATGGCAAGCGACACAACCGATTTGGTGATACATCGACCTCCCGCGCTCGGCATCCCCCTTTAACCAGAACTCATGCGCGACAGGATTTGCACCGGACGCAACAATCGGTGGTTCAACTGCGGGATCATTCGAAAGAAACGCGACGAGTGCATCGAGGGCCATCTCACGCTCGGATTCAGGTAGCTGATGTATTAGGTGCGGCATCGTGCTGCCTGACTTGGACTGACCTGGAGAACTCAAGTAGCTTCTGAGCCATGCGCGATGAAACCGATTGCCGCTTCCGGTAATGACGGGGCCCCCTTTTGAAGGCAGACTTGCGTCCATCGGATGGCATGCCGTGCAATTGAGCTCTGTAAGGAGCACTTGGCCAGCAAGCTCGTCCGGCTCCTCTTTTGTTGCATAAAAACGTTCGTAGCTTGCGACGAAAGGATGGTCGGCAAAGACGTGGCAATCAAAAAACGTAAGCCCCAACACGAAGATGATGGAACCAAGAATCGAAGTAAAATGGACTCGCATAGCGGAGATTATTTTTGAAGCGGTTGATTGGCATTCTTGAGAATAAAGTCAACGATTGGTTTCGAGTCTTCTAGTCCATGAGGATGATGACCAACTCCAGCCTTACGGATCAAGGTGATGTCGCCACCTAATTCCTTGTACCTTGTCGCAATGATTCCTGTGTTTTCCTCCCATGGAACGACATCATCTGCATCGCCAAAGACGTGTAAAAGGGGTACGTGATGACTCGCTAGTGGGCCGAGGTTGTCGATCGGATTCGCTTTCGACTGAAGTGCAGAAGATTCATCCGTAAAATTCCAGAGCTTTAGAACGAGTGACCAGTTCTTGGGATCGCCTTTCCCTTTGCCTTTACCACCGGGCCAACTTTTGAAATCGCAAACGGGTGCATCGGCATAGATGCACGATACTTTGTCCGAATTAGAAATCGCCCAGTTGTAGCAATACAAGCCGCCGCGGCTCAGTCCAACCAAAGCGGGTTTCTTGTTAAAACCATAACGACTCGTCAATTCCGAATAGCATTGATTCCATAGATCGACAGCAGGCGGACTCCCCAGCATGTCGTTGATCTTCATGTAAACAACATGAAAACCATGGCCGAGCAACGCGATATCGGGTGCTGGCTTATGCCCAAAAAACTCGCCATGCCAGACCCACGGTCGCCCAGGAGCATCCTGTGCTGGCGCGATAACCGTGACCAACTTTCCAGCAATCATCAGTTCATGCTTGTCATAGCCATTCCATTGGCCAGTTTTGCCGGGAAGGGCGTTTGGTTTTGGTGCTTTCGAATCCCGTTCTACAAGCTCTCGAATTTGCTGGTCCAACTCGTCTGATTTGTTGATAGCTTCATCCAAAGGCAATCCAACGGCGACACCAGGCCGCCTATGACCAACATGGCTTAGCCAGGCTGGACGCAAGAGCGACTGTTTCTTGCGAACGAGTTCCAATATGTCACGACCTTGAGGATGAAGTGGAGTTCCATCCTGTTCAAGCGATAGTCCCCATGCATTCAAAACAGTGGTTGCGATTAGCAAGTGACCTTGTGGAGATGGATGAATGCCATCCTTTGAATATGTAAAAGAAGCGTCCGTTTTACGTTGATCATTAAGTGCCTTCTTCATCGGTCCATGAAGGTCAATGACCTCCCAACCTTCTTTGGATCGCATATCGATCAACCAATTCGAGTAATCTTCAAGAACCTCGTCATATCCTTCATAAGGTTTTTCATAAGTTGCTAGTCCAGCCGGTAGCACTTTGCTTTTGATTGGAAGCGAATCAAAAACAGGAGGCGTTACATGAATGATTCGAGCACCCTTTGCGATTACTTTGTCATGAAGCCTTTTCATTCCGGATTGGAAGGCCTGCTTACGTTGGGCATCGAGAGGATGGTAGATGCCGTCGTTCATTCCATAGCACGCGATCACAGTATCGGGATTGCTTTTTTCAAGAACTCTGTCGAGTCGCTCATGCAAATCAGGTCGTGGAAACTTTCCACCCGCATGACCTGGCTCGCTTAACCCGCTTACTGTTTCACTACTCAATCCCAACGGTATGAACGTTTGCTTTAAATCAGGATTCGCAACCACAAGAGCTGCTTCGATGTGCTCGATATAGCGACCTGCTTGCGTGATGCTATCCCCTAAGAAAACAATCCGCTGCTCCGTCGGTGGCTTTAGCGTTTTATTCTGCGATTGCGGTTGCCTGACGGAAGGGTCAGCAATTAATGGTGAGACGAATGTCGTTGCTAAGATTAGCACGAGGGGGGCAAGGGAATTCTTCATTTACTGAAATCGTAGGCGGGAGCGGGAGGAGGGGTTAACGATTCTTAGATCCTCATATCATAACATCCCAGCACGCCAAGCGGGCGAACTCAAAAGGTAAAAATTCCCTCGGTCAAATCGACTCTCAAATCGCTCACTCCCGGTTTCTGCTGAAACGAACTCGATAATGAATGGCAGACCACGCGATCGAGAGCAGTGAAATAGCTCCAGCTACCGAACAAGCAACGATAAAGAACTGCAGGATATTCCCTTCCAATTTGACAAACTTTCGCGTCATGAGAACCATCACGTATCCAAAGTATCCGGTCGAATCGACCAATGCCATCAAGTACCCTAAATTCCCTTTCTCACCAGTGAGTGCTATGAATCGTTCGAGAACCGTTGTATGAATCGCAACATAAGGCATATATAGTCCGAGCCCGACTAGAACCATAAATGTCAACGGATCTAGCATGCGATACGATTGCAGTATGCAAGCAGAGAGCATCAACAACACACCGGTCGCACAGATCGACAATGAGCTCAGATATGCTCTTCCATTGTGACGAAATAAAACACAACTTCCATTGATACCTAACACTAAGATCCCGACCCAAATTTCCGATTGCGTAAAACGCGTCGCGAATTCCGCTTGCTCAACTCCGAGATCAGTCCAAAGCTCTCGCGCAAAGTCTCCTCGGATGCTTCTAATAATGTTTGCTAATAGATAGACAATGATGATTGGGGAAAGTCCCCACGCGTATCTTCGAAGATAGATCCAACGATCGGATCCATTCATTACGGTACGCACTTGGCGTTGCGATTCGTCAGCCTGACTTGGTCGAGGAATTTGCGATAGCATCCAAACAAAGAACAGCAGCGGAAGAATAAAGACCGAT
>JAIYDQ010000003.1 GCA_027487375.1 Planctomycetaceae bacterium | reverse complement strand
GATGATTCGTGGCGGGGTCTGCATCTTGGACGAAGGGAATCGGATGAACGAGAAGTCGTGGGCGTCGTTGGCTCCACTGCTAGATCATCGACGCTATGTCGAGTCGATCGTGGCGGGGGTAACCATTTCGGCACATCGCGATTTTCGATGTGCTGTGACGATGAACCAGGATGATTCGACTTATGAGATTCCTGACTACATTCTCAGTCGTCTCCAACCGACTCTTACCGTTGGATTCCCAAATCGGCAGGACGAGTTATCGATCCTCCAGTATCACTTGCCTTTTGCTGCTGATGAGATGCTGACGCTCACCGTTGATTTTCTTCAGCAGTCGCACTCATTAAAGTTGGACTATTCGGCTCGCGATGGAATTCAGTTGTTGCGATATGCGATGAAGCGAATGTCACAGGACTCGACCCACCCGGTCTCGAAGGATGCACTTTGGCGCGAAGCGCTGGAGGCTTGCTTGGGGGATGACGCGTTGGACTTGCAGTCCGCCTATGAGCGACGCAAGCGATCGCTTCAGAACGAGGGGCTTCCACAGGGGCTCGGTGACTTTTTCTTAGACCCTGATGATCCGCTCCATCCGGATTTCGACGACGAAGACAATTGATCGTCGCCCAACTAATTGGACACAGCCAGGTTGCTCTCGATAATCGATCGCAAACGCGTTGGAGTACAGTGTTGGAGTCCAGCCTTTAGGCGCTGAGTACGATGGATGCTCCAAAAGCTGCTAAAGCCTTGACTCCAGCGTAAACCGGCCGTTGTCCAACTAATCTCCGAGCCAGATTTTGTTTTTATTCATGGATGATTCGGTCATCGTGTTTTGGAGTCGTCGGCTTTTGATCCGAATATAAGGCGGAATGAATGCGCATCGATGACCAAATGAGCCCGGGGGCTGATCCGGTTTCGCGTGGTGAGGTTCGACAAGATCTTCGATCACGAAACCTGCGCGGCAAATACCACCCAGTATCGATTGCAATGAATGGATGATCTCTTCGGTTCCGGGTTCGCGAAGTCGACTGGGTTGAGTAGGAGATGCTGCGATGCTGCCGCTTGCGGCAGGTCGCTCAATAACGTAGTTCCCTCCATCGGGTAAGAGAGAAGCCTGAAGATTCATTGGTTGCTTGTGTTGCGAAACGTAGAGGCCGCCGGGGCGAAGCACTCGTGCGACTTCCTGGAACACGGCAGAGGGGCGATCGATGTAGCAGGTGCTTACTGGATGGACGACTAAGTCAAACTCGGCATTGTGAAGCGAACTTAGATCGCACATGTCGCAATTGATCAGCCGAATTTCCATCTTTCGATGCATCGCGATTTCACGATCGATTTCGAGCATTCCAGAGCTCAGGTCAACCACAGTCACGTTTGCACCCGCAGCGCAGTAGAGCGGACCGTGGCGGCCCCCACCTGCGGCCAGACAAAGGACTCGCCAGCCTTGGATGCTTCCGCCTAGCCAGCCAATTTCATCTACGACTCGAAGCGGATTCTTCAGTTCCTCTTCGGTGGCTGGAGTGGCAAGGACGTGACCACTGCGCGCCATTCGATCCCAGGCGCTGCTGTTTTTCGTTTTTAGGTTCATAAGCCTTGGGTTGTGGTGGCATTTAGCATTTGTTTTGGTTGAACGAACGATCTCGGATTCGCAAACTTGAGCCTTTTCCAAACGCTTATGTGCATTTTTCGCAGTATCGATCTGTTTTTGGTGGTACGTGAGTCGTTTGTAACGATTGTAAGACGGCATGACGCGGAAAATATAGCGGCCGCGAAGGATTTACTGATGGGGAAAGTTTTGAATTACATAAAGCGTGTCCTATGTTTCAGTAACGATTCGCGTTCGAATTGTCGCCTCTGTAAAGGGAGGCTAAGTCAGCCCTCGAGTTGGTTGAATGGTACATGGCGATGTACCATCGCAAAATAGCCGACGCGTCGGGCACCAAGTAATGTTTCGGATAACCTCGAATGCCGGGGTGTTCGATGATTCGGAGGAAGCTATGAAGAATTTCGCGTCGAAAGTAAAGCGTTTTCTAAAGTCAGAAGACGGTCCAACAGCTGTTGAATACGCAGTTATGTTGTCGCTGATCATCGTTATCTGCTTGAGTGCAGTTCGATCGGTTGGTACCAACGCATCCAGCACGTTCACATCGGTTGCTGGGCAAATCTCGGGTACTCCCGCTTCGTAATTTTTTTGCTGGCGCAAGCTAGTAAGTAAAGGAGTTGCAAGATGAAAAGTCTTTACTCGAAAGTACAACGTTTTCTGAAATCAGAAGACGGGCCAACTGCTGTTGAATACGCTGTGATGTTGTCGCTGATTATCGTTATCTGCTTAACTGCAGTGCGAACGGTTGGTAACAACGCACGAACGACATTCACGTCGGTTGCTGGACAAATTTCGGGAACTCCTGCTTCTTAGCATTGTTTCCGGCCCCATTTTGCGACGCAGGCGATCGTTAGAAAACGTCGATCGCCTGCGCCGCCTTTTTTCAAGTTCACATTTGGACCCGACTGCATTATGAACCACGGACTGCTACCAATCGAAGCGATTAGTGGGCTTTGGCAAATGATGGGATGTTTCATGGCCTTGATGGCTGTGATGTGGTTCTGGCTTTTCCCAGCAAGATAATAAGCCACCCCGATCAATCGCGATCATCATGAGATGCATCGCATGAATAGTCACACATAATCATTCAAATCAATAAGCATAGAAATCATGGACTTGGCAGCATTAGCACACGCTCTCATTCAGCACTGGCCGATTTGGTTGGTCTCTGTAGTTCTCGTAGTCGCTGCAGTGATTGACGGTTGGGCGTTGAAGGTTCCGAACTGGATTACCTTCCCCATGATTATCACAGGTTGGATCTACAGCTATGCCGCTGGCGGCTTCGAAGGACTCGGATGGAGCTTTGCTGGCTCGGTCGTTGGACTTCTGTTGCTCTACCCGCTCTACAGTGTTGGCGGCATGGGAGCCGGCGACGTTAAACTGCTTGCCGGAATCGGTGCATGGGTCCATGTAGAACACACTTGGCAAGTATTCGTAGCGACGACAATCGTCGGTGCGATCATGGCAATCGTGATGGTGATTGCGAGCGGACAATGGAAACATCATGCGAATCAATTTGTATTCATCATTCGCGAGTGGTTCGAAGTAGCTGATCCAGAACAGCTCTATCAGATAGCTGCCGAGAGGAAGCCCCGTATGCGACTTCTCCCGTACGGAATTCCTATGACCTTGGCAGCTTTAGGATACTTCGCTTGCCAGGGGATGTATTTCTAAATCCCTCTGGCGAATGAAGCTAGAAGAGCGATTCAACTAAGCCTTCTTGATTTGCTCGATGAGCGTCAATAGCTCGCGAGCACTTTCGATCGATCCGGTCGCTTCGATGAAACGCAAGCCTGCTTCGATGGTTGAGTAGGCTCCGCCGCTAACCGCTACTGCCGCCTTGGATGCGGCTTTTGGCGATTTTGCCACGGCAGTTTTCTTCAGAGGCTTGCGGCCTCGCTTCTTCGGAGTCTTTGCAGCGATATCTGCTGTCGCCTTGGCTGCTTTGCCAGGTTTAGGTCCGCGCTTTTTAGGACCAGGCGATGTTCGTTTTGGGGAAGTCGCTCGCAATTTCTGCTTTGCATTGTTGACGTCTGAGAGTTTTACTTCGTATTGCGACAGGGCAGCGACTACCTCCTTGGCGGTTGCCTCGGAATGAGACTCCAAATATTCCAGGGCGAGGCGTGACTTACTAATCTTTGGTTTGGTGGTCATGATGCTTTCTCTCAGTGGTACAAAGATTTGCGATGGACCTACTCCAGTTCTGATCCGCTTCGAAAGGGATAGAGCCGTTCATTTACAAGAGTCGATCCGCAAAATCAGTAAATTTGCTACGATAGGATCTTAATCGAAAAACAGAGATCGGCTATCGCTGTTTTTCAGTAAAGTCCCGATCTTCTCCAAACTGCCCAGGATTGCATGACCAATACATCGCCTTCTTTCAATGGACTTCGCATCGCAGCGCTTGAAAGCCGCCGATGTGACGATATGGCGCGGCTGATTGAACGTTTTGGTGGAACACCATTCGTCAGTCCATCGATGCGAGAGGTTCCGCTGAGTGAAAATCGCGAGGCAATTGATTTCGCGAATCGAGTAATTGTCGGCGAGATAAACGTTGTTGTTTTCCTAACTGGAGTCGGCTTCAGACATTTGCTTTCGGCCATTGAGCGGCATGTTGATAAGCAGCAGTTTATCGACACTCTTTCAGACATCACAACGATTGCTCGAGGCCCCAAGCCGGTGGTCGCGATGCGTGAGGTTGGTTTGACTCCGACCTTTCGGGCCCCAGAGCCAAACACGTGGAGAGAACTGCTTAACACAATTGATTTGCAGGTCCCAATCGCTAACCAGACCGTCGGGCTTCAAGAGTATGGTGTTACCAATAGGTCCCTGATTGCCGGGCTTGAGGCTCGTGGGGCTCGAGTAGTCCAAGTCCGCGTCTACCAGTGGGAACTCCCTGAAGACACAGAACTGCTTCGCGAAAACATTCGCGAGATGGTTAGTGGACGCCGTGATTGCCTGCTCATTACGAGTGCTCATCAAGTCGTCAACATGATCCGCATGGCACAGGAGATGGGAGTAGAGGAACCGCTCCGAAAAGCACTTAACTCCATGGTCGTCGTATCGATCGGGCCGACGACATCTGAAATGTGTCAGCATCTAGAGATTACGGTAGACTTCGAACCAGAACATCCGAAGATGGGGCACCTGGTATCGGAAGCAGCATCGAGAACGGCTCGTGTCCTTGCTGCCAAACGCCTTCGACCAATGACGCAGTCCGAGTTCTCGCACGTGAATGTTTCTAACCCCGGCCCTTCGACAATTAAAACAAATCCCGCCATGCCAAGTACTT
>JAIYDQ010000398.1 GCA_027487375.1 Planctomycetaceae bacterium | reverse complement strand
TTGGTTGGGTGGGCATCACGATGATCGAGATTGCCTTGTCTTCACTTCCCTTCATGAATCTGCCTGAGTTATTGAGTCGCAATGAGCAATGAGCTGATAATCGTTTTGGGGCTTCTCGTTACTGCGATTGTCATGTTCGCAATTAACAAGCCTCGCATGGATGCGGTCGCTTTGATCATGTTGGTCGCTCTGCCGTTTACTGGTGCGGTCTCAATGGGTGAAGCGTTGCAGGGCTTTAGTGATCCCAACATCGTGTTGATTGCGGCTCTCTTTGTAATCGGTGACGGTTTGGTACGGACCGGCGTCGCAAGAAAGCTGGGCGATTGGTTAACAGCAAGGGCGGGTAATAGTGAAACGAAGCTCATGGTTTTGCTGATGATTGTCGTTTGTGGCTTGGGATCGACGATGAGCTCGACCGCTGTGACCGCAATCTTTATTCCCGTCATTCTTAGAATCTCATCAGTTACAGGAACGGCTGCGAGCAAGCTGATGATGCCATTGAGCATGGCGGCATTAATAAGTGGAATGATGACACTGGTTGCGACTGCTCCGAATTTAGTTGTCAACAGCGAATTGATTCGCCAAGGAAAAGAAGGCTTTCAGTTTTTCAGCTTCACTCCATTTGGCCTTCCGATACTCATACTGGCAATCGTTTACATGCTCATTGCGCGGCGATGGTTGCCCGATGCCAAGAAAGATAGCAACGCAGTTACTTCTGGCCGGCCTAGTCTCGCTGATTGGGTAAAGCAATACAGCTTGGCTGGTCGTGAGCATCAATATCGAATTGGCCAAGGCTCCACCCTCAATGGCAAAACGGTCGAAGAGATCGCTCTTTCGAATACGTTTCAAGCGAGCCTGATTTCAATCCAACGCGATGGAAGACTCATTCAACCGACTCGAACAACTGAGCTCCTGACGGGCGATGTTTTGTTGCTTGATTCGCCAGTACCGACGGAAGACGTTTCGCAAGTCACGAAGGAGTATACGCTCGAATCGATGCCGCTTTCGGGCGCGTACTTTTCGGATCGCACGCAAGAAATCGGTATGTCGGAAGTCATCCTACCGGCAGATTCCGAGTTTATTGGTCAAACGGTTGTCGGTGCAAGATTTCGCGAAAGCACGGGATTGACTGTCATCGGGCTGCGTCGGGGACGCGTGGCCCATGAAAGCAATCTACAAGAAGAGAAGCTGAAGATTGGTGATACTTTGCTTTTGATTGGCCCTTGGAAGTCGATTCAGAACTTGCAAAAAGGTAATAAGGGCGTTGTCGCACTTAGCCTACCTGTAGAATTTGATGAAGTGCTTCCTGTGGCTGGTAAGGTCCTCCAAGCGGTCTTCTGTTTGTTCTTGGTTGTTGGATTGATGGTTAGCGGCTTGGTTCCTAACGTTCAAGCAGCGTTGCTGGGATGTTTGTTGATGGGGCTGTTGGGCTGTGTGACCTTGGAGAGTTCCTATCGGTCGATCGATTGGAAAACGATTGTTTTGATCGTGGGCATGCTGCCGTTTTCGACAGCTTTGCAAAGGACTGGCGGAGTTGATTTGGCTGCTGAAGGGCTCATGTATGCGACAAGCGAGTTGGGAACGCACGGTGTTCTTGCCACCCTCTTTATCATCACGGCAATGCTCGGGATGTTTATCTCGAATACGGCAACCGCAGTATTGATGGCTCCAGTTGCCATCGCGATGTCGGAGGATCTCGGAGCGTCCGCAGCTCCCTTTGCAATGATCGTCGCTCTGGCTGCTTCGACTGCGTTCATGACGCCAGTTTCATCGCCTGTAAACACGTTAGTGGTAACCCCGGGGAACTATTCGTTTGGCGACTTTGTAAAAATCGGGGTTCCGTTCAGTATTGTTGTTATGATCGTTAGCGTAATTATGGTTCCTCTTCTTCTGCCGCTCTATACAACTGTTCTTCCATAACCAGTTCGTTCACCTAAGAAAGCTATTCAGATGAGTGCACCAATGGATCAAGGGACAACCGCATCGGGGAAAAAATCGATCATCGAGCGGTTCTTGGATGTGGTTGCGACAGTCGGAAACATGGTGCCTCATCCGGCGGTTATCTTTTTGATCTTGATCGCCATCATGGTGGTTGTTTCGCATGTGTTGTACATGCTAGGAGCAACGGTCAGTTTTCAAGTTCTGAACCCAGAAACGCATAAGCTTGATGATGTCCAAGCAACAGCCAGAAGTCTGTTGACGGTAGACGGAATTCGATTCATCTATACTTCGCTTATCCCGAACTTCATGGGTTTTTCCGCGGTCGGCTTGATGATCGTTGCGATGGTCGGAGTCGGTGTGGCAGAGGAAGCGGGGCTTGTCAATGCATTGATTCGCAAGCTGGTCGTCATCGCTCCTAGCTGGGCTTTGACTTACATTTTGGTGTTCGTGGGAATCATTTCGAGTATTGGGGCGGACGCGGGTTACTTGGTTTTGATCCCGCTCGCCGGTGTTGCTTTTCTCAGTATTGGCCGACATCCAATCGCTGGAATTGCCGCTGGATTTGCCTCGGTAGCAGGGGCGTTTACGGTAAACATGTTGATCAAGCCACTCGATGCGGTTCTTACCGAGTTCACGAACGATGCGATTCATTTGGTCGATCCCTCGGTGTCGATTGGACTAACAGCTAACCTCTGGTTTTCAATTGCATCAGTCCCATTCCTTACCGTCATTATTACGCTGATCACGACAAAAATGATCGAGCC
>JAIYDQ010000021.1 GCA_027487375.1 Planctomycetaceae bacterium | reverse complement strand
GTTGTTGTTCGCGACGAAAGCAAAGGATTAGGCGCTTCGCTTAGTCGTCAGTGGGCAGTGGGCAGTGGGCAGGTTCTAGATGACGTCGGCGAAGCCTCTTTCGGCGCGGCGGAAGGCGAAGGCGCCGGCTATGAAGATGGCTATCGATGTGAGGATACTGTAGGTGAGCCAGGCCGGGTTGAGTGTTGCTTCGCCAAGGATCGTCCAGCGGAAGAACTCCATGAGGCTTGCCATCGGGTTGAGCATGTAAAGCGTTTGGTATTTGACGGGGACTTTTTCAGTAATCGCAGCAAGCGAGTAGCCAACCGGACTTGCGTAGAGCAAGAACTGAATCGCAACCGGAATGATGTATCGCAAATCGCGATACCGAACCATCACGCTGCTGCACCAAAACCCAATCCCTAAAGCAAACATCAACAAAAATGCCGTTGCGATCGGTAACAGCAAAATCTGAATGCCTGGCATGATTCGATAGACAATCAACAACACAAACATCAAAGCTAAACTTACTCCGAAGTTCACGATCGGCTGAAAAGCACTCGACAGGGGAAGAATCAACCTGGGGAAGTAAATCTTGCTGACCAAATGAGCGTTGGTCACCATCACCGTCGAGGCTCCGTTGAGTGTTGTTGAAAACAACGTCCAACCAAGCATCCCTGCAAAGGCGAATACAAAAAACGGAATTCCCCCTGAGGGCATCTCGGCCAACAACCCAAAGACGAATGTAAAAATACCAGCACCAATCAACGGCTGCATCACGACCCAAAGGACACCAAGCAGCGTTTGCTTATAAACCAGTTTTACATCCCGCATGCCAAGCGAAAACAACAGATCGCGAAACTCCCATACGTCGCGAAGACGAAGCGATCGCCACCCACTTACGGGCTCGATGACTAGGAAGGGTTTTTCGGAATGCATAGGAGGGGAGTGACTAGTGACTAGGTGCTAGGTGCTAGGGCTTTGTTTAAGCGGTCGGCAATCGATAGGATGTTGGCCCAGTGTCGCATGTAGGATTCGTCAAGCTTGCCTTGCACAAATAACACGTCGGCGACGTCGCCTTGATCTCTGGGACGATTGGCGAGTAGCTTCATCAATATCAAGTCCTCAGGTGTTACAAACCAAAGCTGCCGACTCTCAAAGGGCACTCTTAATCGACGATCCATGATGGAGGTTTGAAATGGCGTGTCATTCACAAACACGTCCACATCGATCGTATGGAAATCATCGACGTAAGTCTTTAGTTTTACTAAAGGCATACCTCCCACAAGGTCACGCCAACCAGCTCGGTACGGGGCCGCGACTTCGTAGCCTAACTTGTCAGATGCTTCAAAAAAATCTATCAACTGTCGATCGGTGACCGTTACCTCGAAATCCACATCGTAAGTCGGGCGAGGAATACCATGTACGCGTACAGCAAGTCCACCGAGAATCGCATAACTCAGTCCTAGCGTCTCGCAGAGCCCTACCATCTCTAGCAAAACGTCTTCTACGGTCTTTCTCATGACAATCATCTCAACTCAATCCGCTTCTCCGACTGCCGTAGCCCCTCCGAAATCATCAAATTACGGTGATTGTTTTCCTGCTCCAATCTCAGATATCGCCGATTGACGATTTCTGGACTCCCCTCGTTCAAGGACATCCACGCTGACCGACTCAAGTCAATCGTGAGTCTCAAGCGCTCCGATGGAGTCATGCGGCGATACGATTCGAGAGTCTCGGGTGATAGCATTGGCGCTTCGCTTAGTGGCTAGGGGCTACGGGCTAGTGACTCGTTGCTACGGGGGATTTTAGGGCTTCTAGGTCTTCCTGGACCATTTGTTTTACGAGATCGATGAGGCTGGTTTTTGCTTCCCAGCCGAGTCGTTCTTTCGCTTTGGTGGCATCGCCGATGAGGTTGGTGACTTCGGCAGGTCGCATGAAGCGTGGGTCTGGTTCGTAGTGATTACGCCAGTCTAGATTGAGTGCTTCGAATGCCGCGCATAAGAAATCTTCCACGCTATGGGCTGTTCCCGTGGCAAGGACATAATCGCCGGGTGTATCTTGCTGTAACATCAACCACATCGCTTCCACGTACTCGGGTGCATAGCCCCAGTCGCGGCGAGCATCGAGGCTGCCCATGCGGATTTTATCTTGCAAGCCAAGTGAAATTGCCGCTGCAGCTCGTGTGATCTTTCGCGTTACGAACGACTCGCCGCGACGAGGCGATTCGTGGTTGTAGCAAATCGCATTACAGGCAAACAATCCAAACGACTCGCGATAGAGGGATGTCATATTGGTTGCGAATGTCTTGGCGACGCCGTAGGGTGAGATAGGTCGCATCGGAGTCCGCTCGTTTTGCGGAAACGTATCCGGCTTGCCAAATATCTCGCTACTGCTGATGTGGACAAACCTCGGACGATGTTCGAGATCGCGAAGAATCTCTAACAGCCGAAGTGTTCCCATGGCGGTGAATTCACATGTCGATTCAGGGATCTCAAAACTCGCTCCGACGTGGCTCTGGCCGGCAAGATGGTACAGCTCGTCAGGTTTGGTCTTCGCGAGGACTCGTCGAATCGTGGTGGCGTCATCCAAGTCGGCGTAGTGAAGGAAGAGCCGCTTGTCGTAGATGTCCTTGTCGGCAAAAAGAGGTTCCAGTCGCGTACGTGTTGTCGAGCTGTTGCGACGAACTAACCCGTGCACGGTGTAGCCTTTGTCTAGCAAAAGCTCGGCAAGATAAGATCCGTCTTGGCCGGTGATTCCAGTGATGAGTGCGGAAGGCATAAAGGAGAGGGTAGGGGGAGAGGCTAGTTGTTATTTGTTAGTTGTTCGATTGAGTGTTGAAGGGGTTGAGTTGAAGCTGAGTTGGGGGTAGCGTCTTCTTTTTGATTGGATTTGCGATTGGCAGCGGATTGATCGTTGGTGAGATCGGCTACGAATGCGGTGATTTGTTTTTTGAATTGCTCGGTTGAAAACTCGAGACTTCGGGCGTGAAGGGCAGCGGGATCGAATTGGCCGAAGTCATTTTGGGCTTCGAATCGCGTTATCGCTTCGATCAAGCACTGGTCGGATTGTTCGTCAAAAAGTAGTCCATGCTTTCCATCGAGAACAGTTTCGGTGACTCCACCTTTGTTAAAGGCGATGACCGGCGTCCCGCAGCTGAGTGCTTCGACAGGAACAATTCCAAAGTCTTCTTCGGCCGCGAACACAAACGCTTTGGCTCGTTGCATATGATCGACCAGGACCTCGCTGCTTTGGAATCCGAGCAGAGTAATGTTATCGCCAGCAATCGCTTTGACTTTGGCAAAATCAGGTCCTTCGCCGATGACAACCAGTTTGCGATCGGGCATCTGGTTGAAGGCTTGGACGATCATCTCGGTTCGTTTGTAGGGAACCATACGACCGGCGACCAGATAGAAGTCTTCTCTCTTTTTCGTGCTGAGAGCGAACTTTTCTGTGTCGACCGGTGGATGAATGACCTTGGAATCACGACGGTAAACCTTTTGGATTCGACGGCTAACGAAACGGCTATTCGCGATAAAGTGGTCGACCCCCATCGCGGACCGCACATCCCATTGACGCAGGTAGTGAAGCAGCCAGCGAACAAATAGGCCTTTGGGTCCAAAACCCAGGCGAGCTTCTCTCAGGTATTGGTGCTGAAGGTCCCAAGCAAATCGAACAGGGCTGTGGCAATAACAAACATGCAACTGGTCAGGACCAGTGATCACGCCTTTGGCAGCTAGGTACGAACTTGATATCACCAGGTCATAACCCGAGACGTCCAACTGCTCGACTGCAAACGGCATCAGAGGCAAGTAGGCTCGATGCTTTCGACTTGCATAGGGCAGCTTCTGAATGATCGATGTTGTAACGTGTTTATCGCGAAGAAAACCGCGGTCGGCTTCTGGCATGAAGTCAAAGAGTGCGAACATGTCGCAATGCGGAAAGACATTTATCAATTGCTCGACAACACGTTCGGCACCGCAGTAGGTGTAGAGAAAGTCGTGGACAACGGCGACACGCAAGTGCCCGAACGGGCCAGGTGCGGGATGAGCTTGCTGAGACGCCATCAACGAATGAGAAGATCCATTCGTAGCAGGTACCGCGCTTCGCGATTTTCCTACGGCCATACGTTCTCGCACACGAATTTGCGCGAGGCTATTTTCGGTAATTAGCCGCGAGAAGAGGGCCATGCGACCACCGGCTAGTTCGGCTGAATCATTCACTGCGATACCGATCTCCGCCTTTGCCTCGCCGCCATGTTCGGGGCTGTCAGGGACGGGAATGGTTGCGTGTATTTGGCTTGCGTTATTGAGATCTTCCAGCGAAGTATACCACGCGAGCTGCCTTGGCTTTCCAGGTGAGTGGATAGTCACTTTGAGCGATGTAAAATTCAGTGCATTTGCTGCTTGGCAAGCACCATGCCACCAGGAAGCTACTGAGTCGAACTTGTCAAATTCCAATTGAAGCGATTCAAAGGAGGCTTTGTGTTGCTTTGACATCCGATCCAGGTAGCGTTTGGATCGCAGTGCCGACAGCATTTCTTCGGTTCTCACCGAGCCTGCGAATCGGAACGCACCCCACATTAGTGGTGCCAAGACGGCTAGGCCCGCAAGTGTCGCAACTCCTTCGAACGCGAGGGCAACAACACCGATGATGACAGCTGCGATTGAAACTGCGTAGATGAACCAAACGGCGTGACCGTGACGCAGGCCTCGATCCAAGAGACGGTGATGAATATGTCCACGCTCAGCAGCAAAAATCGAGCGACGTTGCAAGTAATGGCGACGGAAGAATGTAAAGCTGCCATCCAAAATAGGTACGGCCAGGGCTAGCGATGGAAGAACTATTGCCCGCATGCTTCCAATTTTCGGATTTGCCATGAGCATCAGCGCTGCGATGGCGAGTCCAATAAACATGCTGCCGCAATCGCCCATGAACACTTTGGCCGGATGGCGATTGAACACCAGGAAACCGAGCAGAGCCCCCATCAGCGAAATGCAAATGCCCGCAAGCACCGTTTCACCGGCGACAAACAGAAACGCTCCGAGAACTGCAGCCGAAAGAGCGACTAAGCCTGCCGCGAGTCCGTCGAGACCGTCAATAAAGTTGACTGAAACGGTGATACCAGCGACCCAGACCAACGTTGCGAGCCAAGCCAGCCACTGAAACTCCACAAACGATTGACCGGCAAGGTAAACCGTCCCAAATGAGGCTCCCGACCCACCGATGACTGTTGCAGCAAAGAATAGGGTAAAGAGCTTGAACCTTGACGAAATGGATCGAACATCGTCAATAAACCCAACAACCGCGATAAAGCCGGATGCGAGGAGCATCCCCAGCAGCATCTGAAAGAAGTTATATGAAATCTCAATTCCGGCGTATTTTGCCGAAACCAAGGTTGCCGCAACTCCCGTTAGAAACCCCCCAAGAATAGCAGGACCACCCGTTCTGGGGATGGGCTCGCGATGGACCTTCCGAGCGGACGGTTGATCCAGGAACCCGAGCCGCTTTCCCATAAGGATTGCGAGCGGCACCAGTGCGATCGTCACGATGGCCGCAAAGAATGCTGGAAGATACTGTTCGAATATCGCTGTCATTATAAACAAGTCCTTTTCGCTGTAACCGACAGCGTGTAAACCAGATAGGACTCCGTCGTGGTGTCCGAGACAGGGCGAATAAGTAGGTGTGAAAGTTGGTCGGCCATGATGCACTTCGTTCCCGTCGGTGACACCTTTTCACCCATAAATTCTAGGGAAATCGTGTGACCCTTTACGGAACGGGTCTTGTCTCCAGGAAGCAATAACGAGGCAGGCTCTCCGCAGGTACTCTTGAAAGTCACCAAAAAGATATTGCCCGTCGCGTCACTCATCTTAGACCAAATACGATGAATTGAAAGCAACGAGAACGTGGGAATGTCACCCATCGCACAAGGAGATAGGCCCCCTGACCCGTTTAATCGGAAGCAACCACCACATAGCGGCGATTAAGGACAGCTTACGAGCGAAAGTCGGCCTTTTGACCAATGATTAGATTTATCAAACTTCAAAAAAGTTTTGATGAATTTTTTTAGCCTTTCGCGGTAAGTTCTTTTCTTCGTTTCTCAACACGCCGCAGCTTCTCTCCGAGATGCGAGATTGCTTCGTCTTAGAAAGACGCAGCGACGTGGCTACGAGCATAGGAACAAAGGCTAGTTGGAAAGCGCTAGGTTGATCAAGAGGATCGATCGCAACCGTGTTGGAGTACAGCCTTTAGGCGCCGAGCACCTTGGATTTGCCAAAAGCGGCTAAAGCCTG
>JAIYDQ010000318.1 GCA_027487375.1 Planctomycetaceae bacterium | reverse complement strand
CCCCACAACCTTGGATGTACGAAGCCTTGAGTTTATCGATGCAAGTTTGCGAGTATCCAGCGGCGGATATTCGACGAGTACTTCTGTCGGCAATTGACTTCAGTGGCGATATTGAAGATTCGATCAAGATTGGAAAGTACTTGATCAAGTACGATATGGTTTCGCAAGGTTTGGAAGTCCTACGGGACGCTTCGCGAAGCGAGCCTCTTCGTGCCGACATCTATGAGATCGCTTTGCCTGCCGCAGTGAAACTGCAAAGCAACGAGCACCTACGATGGACCTGTTCAGGTGTACTGTCACAAGTGTGGCCTGAATCCAAATCTGACTTGGTTGAACAAGCTGAAATTGCTGCGAAGGCATCTTTCATCCGTCTCACCGAAGCCGGACGCGTGATGGACGCAAAGGTATTCGAAGGACAACTCAAGCATGCGATGAAACGAGATTTGGTTGTCAGGATTTCTTGGACCGGTCAAGCTGATTTGGATTTATCGATCCAAGAACCTTCAGGGTCGATTTGCTCGATAGCCAATCCACGGACAATCAGCGGCGGTATCTTGGTTAACGATGGTTCAGCGGCCAGTTCCAAAACAGCCGAAGTGTCCGAGACTTACGCGTGCCCCGAAGGATACACTGGCGAATATCATATATTGATCAATCGTGTGTGGGGTGAAGTGGCTGGTGGTAAGGTGACCGTAGATGTTTTGAGTGACTTCGGATCGCCTGAGCAGAGCTACCAACGTCATCAGATTACGCTCTCCGATAAAGACGCTCTCGTGAAAGTGGCTGTCAAAAACGGACGCCGTGAGACTCCTATTGCCGAAGTATCGATAGCGAAAGCTAACGCGAGAAAGATCGAACTCGGACGAGCAGTCCTAGCACAACAGTTTGCGGGAGCCAATGGTGCTGCGGGTTCGACATCGCCATCGTCCAATGGGTTTTTCCCTGGTCTCGGCGGTAACGGGACCGGCAATGGCATTGCAAATCCTCTCTTCAATCCATTTCGCGGCGCGGTCGGATATCGTCCAGAAATTACGGTCCTTCCTCAAGGAACTGAAATGTCGACTTTGGGCGTTATCTCTGGTGATCGTCGCTATGTTCGTGTATCGCCAGCTCCTAACTTCACAGACATCATCCAAGTCGATACGTTTAACTTCGTGACTGGAGCAGGCGGAGGCGGTGGCGGTGGGGCCGGTGGGGGAGGTGGAATCGGTGGGGGCGGTGGCGCATTCTAGTGATTTATCACGCTCCAAGTAGAAGAGTCATATCGCGAGCCATGCTTCGCGATATGACCCTTGGTGAATAATACTGAGTGGCATTTCAACGAGAACGGTAACGATGAACACCGAAATCGAGGTAGCCGTTACACAATAACGAGCGGAGTTAGGGCTTTAGCGTGCCAAACAAACGTTTCAGGCTAGCTCAAAAATTTTGCAAGCTTCTCGTGCGTGGACGCGTCCGACAATTCGAGCTTTCCGAAACCATATTCGGCCCCAGCAGCAATTGCCTCTTGCTGATAGTTGTCATGGTTAGTAACTAACATGACCGGAATGTTTGAGAATTCCGGATCTGCTTTAATGGCCTTGATCACTTCCAGGCCGTCCGAGTAGTCGCAATCGAGCTTTCGGTTCACTAATATGAGGTCGAACTTTTTCTGCCGAAGTCTTTCAAACGCGTCCGTTGTTTGGTCTGCTTGAGTAATGTCAACGGAAAAATGCTTCTTAAGCATTCTTGAAATGCTCGCATGGTCTGGTCCGCAGTTTCCAATATCCAAGACTGACTTTGTCATTCGGTGGCCTAGTTTTAAGTTTGTGTTTTTAAAATTTCAGGAACAGTAAAGTAGACGATCTATTCAATGTCGTTTTGAATTACATTATTGTAATACGTCTAGTCTTAACCGATACAAGGGATAGAACGATCCATAACGATAACCGAATTACAATGCTTCGCGTCCCAAGTCTTACTGTTGCTATCTGGATCGGCCTGTCAGTTGCAATCGTTTTCAACAGTGGTTGCGATACAACAGGCGACACTGCATCGGCCATCGAGAAACCGGGGAACACGGTTCCGCTTGCTTCCAACGATTCGACAAAGACTTCTTTCAAGATCGGCTATGACAGTGAGAGTTCACAGCCAGATTCAGTCAAAGATTTAAAGCCTGAGAAAGATCTTCGCAAAAGTGTTGCTTCTGTTCTCGACTACCATCTTCGAAATCGGCTCTTATCCGGAGAGGTCAATGCAGCTTGGCAAATCATGCATGGGGTGCTCGCGTACGGCGACCGACTTCCACTAAGCGTAGGCAATGTTCGCAAAAACACGCTCGAGTACTTGTTGGGAGGTGGCGTCGTGAGTGGCTGGGAGTTGGCACCAGGCGATCGCATCACTCCGGTGCAACGAAATGGTATGACGGCAAGACTGGAGCCTGGTAGCTACATTGGACAAGGGCACGTAGATCAATGGATCGCAATTCTTGCACAACTAGATCAACCGCTTACGCGACGGGTCGTCGCTCGCGGGAAGGCATTTACGATCGAAGACTGGGTGAGGCAAGCTCAATGGGACGTTCCCGACAATCCAGTTCGGGAATACTCTTGGACGATCATGGCAATTGCACGATACTTCCCAAAGGAAGCTTCGTGGGTTGCAAAAGATGGAAAGACGTGGACTCTCGAGCCTCTTGCATCATTCGAAGCGAAGCAGAATCTAGCGAACAGCCCGTGCGGCGGCATGCATCGTTTGATGGGACTTGCTCATGCTGTTCAGTTTTACAAAAATCAGAATCCGAACATCCCTATTTCAGGCGGCTGGAAGGAAGCAGACGATCGCGTGACAGATGCGATTGATCGCATTCGTCGCTTTCAGAATTCCGATGGTACTTTCTCGACCAACCATACGGAACGTCCTGGTACTTCGCCCGATTTGTCTGTCATGATCAGTTCAACAGGCCACACGATTGAGTTCTTGTCGTTCGCCCTCAATGAGAATCAACTCTCGGAGCCATGGATTGTTCGCGGCGTTGATCGACTGTGTCAGTTACTTGAGATTGCTAAGGATGAAGATCTTGAATGCGGCGGACTTTATCATTCGTTAAATGGACTGAAGCTGTATTACGAGAAGCGATATCAATCGAAGGACTGGACCGATCTCCCTGTTACTTTTTCGCAGTAAACTTGTCGAAATACAGAGCACCTGTCGCTCGACGATTTCCTCGGATCGAATCCCTCGCATCGTTTAACGCAACCAAACAAAGTAGCCTTGCGTGAGCTGTTCATTTCAAGATCTCAAGAATCAGGCAAACCAGTACGGTTTTTGTTGGATAGATTGCATTGACATCATCGACGCACCTGGCTTCGAACGATTTCGGGCTTGGGTTCAGCGTGGTTATCACGGATCGATGAGATATCTCGAGGAGAGGCAAGCTGCGTACGAAAACCCACGGTCGATATTAGAGCAAGCCAAAACCATTGTCATGTTGGCGATGCCATATACTCCAGCCGCCAGCTTGCGCAAGCACCCATCACTGAAGGTTGCCGCCACCGAGATGTTAGATAGCGGTGATGATCGACTTGAATCAGGACGTGGGCGCATTGCGGCTTATGCAACAGGTGATCAAGACTATCACGATGTGATTCACACACGACTGCGAGAGCTAAAAAAGTGGCTGTCCGGTCGCGTTCCAGGGTGCGCTGTTCGGGGAGTTGTCGATACGGCTCCCATTCTCGAGAGAGATTTCGCCGCAGCAGCAGGTCTCGGTTGGATAGGCAAGAACACACTGCTTCTTCGGAAAGACGCGGGTAGTTACTTCTTTCTTGCGGCCTTGCTAACCGATGTTACGTTCGAAGAGTCGAAGCATGAAAAGCCATATTCACTTACAAGCGATCATTGCGGCACCTGTACGGCTTGCCTTGATGCTTGCCCCACTCAAGCGTTTGTCGAACCAAGGGTTCTAGATGCCTCACGTTGCATAAGCTATCTCACGATTGAACATCGAGGCAATATCGAAGAATCGCTTCGGGACAAAATGGGGAGTTGGGTTCTCGGTTGTGATGTTTGCCAACAAGTATGTCCGTGGAATCGCATGGCGGTAACAGAGACGATAGACGATCTTCGCAGCAAACCATCCATGCAAGCGATAGATTTGATCGAAGTTTTGAAGATGACTGAAGATGAGTTTCGTGTGAAGTATCGATCGACCCCTATTTGGCGTCCAAGGCTTCGAGGCATGCAACGCAACGCGATGATCGCTCTAGCAAATCAAAAACTTACATCGGCGATTGCTTGGATAAAACCATTTCAGAACTGCGAGGATTCTATTTTAAGCGAGACTGCTACTTGGGCTATCGCAAGAATCTCCGAAGCGACCGACACGTCGTAGGATGGGACCATCGTTCCGTCCGATTATCGCTCCAATTGTTGTTCGGGACAGTGGTCCCAAACTACATTCTTCAGCCTGCCACTCGTTTAAGGAAGCTCTCGAATCCGAATGTTCTTGAACTCGACCGGTGAGCCTTCTGACTCCAAGCAAAGGTAGCCTTCTGCTGGATCGCAGTTATTTCCACCAGAGACTTCACCGCCATTGACCCACAATCGGACTTCTCCATTGATGGCCCGAACGTAGTAGTGATTCCACTGAGGCGTTCCAAGACTTCGCTTCTCCTTAGGAAAACTGCGGCTTCCATTTGGCGATGTCGGTGCAAAAGGCTTCATCGTTGATTTGCCAACCGCAAAAACATCTCCATTGGTTGAGAACCAATCAGGAGTCTTCCCGGAAGATGCAAGATACTTCTCTGCGTACCCATGATCGAGTGCTTGGATTTCGATACCTGCTTTAGGAAGCTTGTTGCGTTCCATGGCTTCTAACGCTTCATCGGTACACCACAAAAAAATACCTGAATTTCCACCGCTTTCTAAATGCCGCCACGAAGCAACCAATTCAAAGTTACGGTACTTCTTCACCGAAGGTAAGACTCCGATAGGTGTGCCTTTGCAGTGGACAAAAGGCCCTTTCCATACCCACGTGTCAGGATCGCATTTCATCATGCGAAAGTCTTTTTCACCCAACTCCGTCCAATCGTCACCCTGGCCGTCAATCATCGCCGGAACCCGTACTTCCGTTGGGTCATTTCCTTGAAGTCCCTCTTGCCCGAATAGTACTGGCATGCAGAGTATGGAGAACAACATAAATCGAAGTATCATTTGCGGCATTTTCACAACATCCAGATCGAGTGATTGATTTCTTTCATTAAGCGACCTCTGTCAAGAGCTTAGCTGAATTTTCTTTGGGATGAAACTCCTTGTCACCTGAAATACATGCACGAACGATCGACTTTTGCTATGATGAAAAGCCTAGTGTTAATGTTTCTCTTCACGTTGGTTGAGGCGTATCCTCGATGACAGTACCTATGCAACTTGCGCGGATCATCATTAGCGAGATCAGCGACAACCAAGTAATTTATCTCAAAGAAGTCGATGGCGAACGACAGTTCCCGATCGTGATTGGCATCTGCGAGGCAAAGAGTATCGACAGGCGAGTCAAAGATGAAGCCAGACCGCCTCGTCCGCTCACTCATGATTTAGTCGTCTCCATCGCCGAATCGTTGGGGGCTGAAATCGATAGCGTCATCATCTCAGATCTTCGCGATCAAACCTATTTCGCGCAGCTTAGACTTCGTAAGGACGGGGAAGTGTTCGACATTGATTCACGTCCCTCTGATGCAATCGCCGTCGCTGTGACGTTTCAGCCTTTCTTGCCAATCTATGTCAGTGAAGAAGTACTTGAACAAGCTACTCCCAAAGATGGGGCAGCCTAAGCGAGATGGCGAGAAACGAACAGTTAATTCGGCAACATAAGATCTTGCAAATTCTCGAAAGACGACGCTTTGGATCTTCGCTGGAAGATATCCGGGATTCTGTCGTGCAGGAACTTGGTTTGAATACATTACACGTGCGTTCGATTCGCCGTGATTTAGAGGCGCTTCAAGCAGCAGGAATTGACATTGGCTCAGAAGATACCGATCTGGGAAAGCTGTGGAAGCTTCGACGCGTCGACAAAGGCCTTCACAAGATAACAATCTCCGCGAGTGAATTGATCTCGCTATCGATGGGCCGCGATTTGATGCTCCCTCTAGTAGGCACAACGTTCTGGCAAGGCATCGAGGGATTCTGGAACAAGATACGTGAACAGCTCCCCGAAGGTGTTTGGGACCATTACCAAAAGTACCGTCGTACGATGCGAGTCATGGGGCTTCCGCGAAAAAGCTACGAACGTCAACAAGGCATTCTCAAAACGATTAATCGAGCCATCCAGGAACATCGTCGCGTCGAATGCGATTATGAATCGCTTGGAAAACCAATCTCCAAACGCATCCTTGAACCCTACGGACTCGCTATCTACCAGTCGAGCATCTACGTTGTTGCCGTCGAATCAGGAAAGAATGAGGACAAAGAACCTCAAGAGCGACTACGTCACTGGAAACTCGACCGATTTACAAAAGCGACCGCTCTAGACGACTGGTTCCAAGCCGACGAAGAGGTTGATTTGGAGCAGCATTTAGGGCAAAGCGTCGGGATCTTTAGTGGCGAGAAAGCAATCGCTTATAAAATTAAGCTCTCTGCCAATGCATCGCGATGGGTCCAAGAGGATCCTTGGCATTCAGAGCAAATCGTTGAAAAGCAACCCGACGGGAGCAGTATACTCACCGTACCGACCTATCACGCGATGGAAATCATTCCGCGAGTACTCACTCTTGGTAACGAGGCGGAAATTCTTGAGCCCGCAGAAGGCCGCCAAACAATGAAAGAACTGGTGGCTGGCCTTACCAAGAAGTATAAAAGTTAGCTTATCGCATTTGCTGCAAAAACTCGCGAGCGACTTGCTCGCGATTGCCTTGGTACTGTTGCAATCGACCAAGCCACGCGTTCAATTCGTTTGCGGTCGCTTCACGTCCGCTAAACGTTCGGATCATCGATTGAATAAATCGTTGCGGATTGTTTCCCAGCCGATCAAAGTAAGCCGGTGAACCGATAATCTTGGCCTGCAAATCAATCACGGAATTTCCTTGGGCTAGGAATTGGCTCCAAGCGACTTGTTCGGTTGACGAGGGAAGTCGTCCAAGTATCTGCTGAAAGACCTGGTTCAAAACGGCAGGGTCTTGTCCAAAACCGGATGTCACAGCGCCTCCGACAGGTTGCTGTCCAAGCGACTGGAGCATCCTGGCGTTATCAAGTGCCAGTAGCGTGTTCTGCGGCAGCCCACCGGTTGGAATAGCGATTGGTTGTCGCAGGCCATAGAGCGGTCTACCCGTTGAATCGGTAATTGTAGCATTCAATTGGTAACGATCACGAGCATCGACGTAGGCGGGATCGTATTGAATATCGAAAGGAAAAGGTCCATTCCCGGAAGCTGCAAATGTCACCTTGCCATTTCGGACTTCGTAGAACGGCCGTGTTACGTTTTCAATTTGAACGGTCACGATCGAATTGAATGGGATACTGCCTCGGTCACTCAAAGCAACGCTTCCTGTGATCCCGTTGGAACCGCTATCGAGTTGGATGGTAACATTCTGAAGCCTCGCGGATCGACTTTGAAAAACGAGTGCACGAACGCGACCATTGCTGTCAGCAGATCGGCGAATCTGTTCTCCGACATCATTTAACCGGTTCTCGACCATTCCAACTTGGAATCCATTAATGCTCACGATGATGTCGTTTGGCTCTAAACCAACACGTTGAGCAGCACCACTGGGGGTGACTTGTCGAACCACCGCTCCGACATCCGACGGATCGACTGAAACCCCCAATCGCCAATCGCGAGGAATTTGTGAGGTAGTGTTGGCTCCAGTTGCAAACTGTGAAGAGTTCATATTCGGAACCGAAGTCATTGTTCCCATATTGAATCCGTTGCTGGAGAACCCTGATTGAGCACTGTTGGTTTGATTCCAACCGCCAGTTGGATTCTGATTCATCGGAGCAGATACTCGTGGCAAAGCCGAATTAAGTGTGCTGTCGAACAATCCCCCACCGCCACTAAACTGTGCAAATACATTGGGGCAATTGCTAAGCGAAATCATCGCCATAGCGGTTGCCAAGATGGATCGCACGAATTGCGTTTGTGTGAAGAAAGATAGACCTGTTTTTCTGATGTGCATCATGTTGCAATTCCTAATCAAATGTTATCTCTAGTGCGATTGAGTCCCGGTAATCTGGACTAACTCTTGGCGAATAAAATCCGGGTTTAGCGGGAAAAAGCCTGCGAGTATTGCTTCGCGCTGTCCATCGCGACTCAAAATGTATTTCAAGATGGATGCACGGAGCCCGCCGTCCTGGCTTAACTGCGCACGATCGAAAACGAGCGAAAGGGGACGGACCATCGGATATTGACCCGCGAGAAAATTCGCATCGGTCGCTTCAATAACTTGTCCTCGAAGTTCCAAAGCAAGTGGACGAATGCCCTCAACACGGTCGCCAAACCCGCAAAGTGCAACTCCGGCAGGATCCTTCGCGATTGCTTGGCATATATCATGGTTGCTTTTGTGCGTCTCTGCAGGCTCCGCAAGTGGTTTACCGCCGAGCAACGATTGCTGAATGAAGTTTCTTGTTCCGCTGATCTCGCTGCGATGGTGGATGCGGATTTTTTCGTTCGCCAGAGGGCCTGTAACACCTAATTGCCCCCAAGTGGAGATAAGTGGCTGGCCATTTTCTCCCAAACCAAATACGCCTTGTAGTTGCTCGGGTGATAGCGATTTGATGGGATTGTTTTCGTTGACATAGATTGCCATAGGATCCAGAGCGACAAGCACTACCATTGGATCTTTACATTTACCTGCTTTAAGCTTTGCAAGTTCTGCATCGGTAACATTTCGACTTACACCAGCGATGACGTTCGAATCTTGCGCTAATGCGTCAAGCGATGCATCCGAACCGTCCACACCTCGAGCGAATTCCACCCCGGGATGAAACAGCTTAAATCGCTGAGCCCAAGTTTGCCCGAGCAACACCATTGTCGTCGATCCCGAGAGTACGGCTTTCCCTTCGATGTTTCCGGCTGGTAGGTACGGATCAATACTTTGGAGCAGTTGCATCAATTGGAGTTGATGGCCAGGAGTTTGATACGAGACGGTAGTTGCATCCGCCTTCGTGGCTGCCGACGGAGCATTCGTCGCAGATGAGTTTGTCGCAGATGGTCTTCCTGTTTGGGCGGTTGATTCCTGAGCGAAAGCTTGACCACCGAATCCGATCGAGGAGGCAACAAGCGAACTCAAAAGCAGAATTCTCGTCACAAAGATCCTTACTACATTCATTTCTGTCTTGCAAAACATACGCTGCATTCATCCATTCTTCGAGGTTCGTTTTACCACCTGATGTTACTCAGAGCTGTTTACTCACTGCTGCTAACTACGTCTTCGATCTTGATTGCTTTTCGACCCTTGAACGACCCTGCCGAAGCAAGGAATTTCACAGAGTCTGAAACTTCTACTTCAAGAAATTGCTTAATATCCATTTCGGTTGAGATGATATCTCCAACCTGCAGGTCAAACAGATCTCCGGTCTTGATCTGTGATCTTGCGAGCGTGACGACCAGATTAGTGATGGCTCCATCGAGTCGAGTTGAAACCATTTTGGCCGATTCTTCGCTTGCCGCGTTGGCGGTATAGCCTACCCACGACGAACTCGATAGCTTCGATGCTACGCGTTCAATAGTGTTGTATGGAATACAGAGATTTGTCATCCCTCGCGTAGCGCCCATCGAGATTTCAAAACTGACCATAATGACCACTTCGTTGGGTGGCACAATTTGGACTAGTTGTGGGTTGCTCTCCACGCGTTCGACATCGATATCTAAAGATATGACACCTGACCAAGCCTGTTTGAGTTCTCGAATAAACAGAGAGCTGATTCGACCTGCTAGACGCAACTCGATGTCGCTTAATGGTCTGCTAATCGATGTCTCGGTACTCCCTGTTCCCCCGAGCATTCGATCGATGATCGGATAGAGCAACGACGGGCTGATGTCGAGAATCCAGTTTCGTTCTAGCGGCTTAGGGCGAAGCAAATTAAAGCACGTAGGAATTTCAAGGCTTTGGATGAACTCGCGATAGGTCAATTGATCGACGCTAATCAAGCGAACTTCGACCATACTTCTAAGCGCTGCCGAGAGCGACGCGCCAAAGTTCCGCCCCAACCCTTCATGTAAGGATTGAAGAGCTCGAACCAGATCCTTACCAACTCTTTCCGGTCGCTTGAAGTCATAGCTGAGCACACGTACTTTTGACGGTGCTTTCGCAGGTTCAGATGGGCTTGCTGCTGCAGGCTTTGCTGGTGCCGCTTTGGTGGCTGCCGCGCGGGCCTGTAAAAGACTATCGACGTCATCGCGACTGAGTTTTTCGTCTGACATGCGTTCTCCCTCCTGGAGCGTCTTGCCGCCGTTGATTTTCCCTGCTGTGTAATGTCTCTACTGTGTAATAACTCTACTTTGTCTGTCTTATTGGTTTACTACACTACTTGGTTTGTAAACATGTTGGTCCGGAGCGGCGTCGCTCTGTGGTTCATGTCTATCGCGTCTCGGAGAGACGCTGCTATTACTTGCTGCTACGTGTTTACTTTCGGATTTGCCCATTCCCTTGCACAACATACTTGTACGAAGTCAACTCACGTAGTCCACAAGGACCACGAGCATGAAACTTATCTGTGCTGATACCAATCTCTGCACCGAAGCCAAACTCACCACCGTCATTGAAACGCGTACTCGCGTTTACAACCACAGCTGCAGAATCGACCGCTTGAGTGAATGCTCTACTTGCTATCAAGTCATTTGTTATGATTGCATCGGTGTGATGTGATGAATAATGGTTAATATGTTCGATCGCCGATAACGTGTTTGAGATTATCTTGACGCTGAGTACTGGACCCAAGTACTCACGTCCCCAATCCTCCTCCGTAGCGGGCACCATCTCCGGAAGGATCAATCGAGAGGCTTCACAGCCTCGTAACTCGATCTTGTGACTTGCCAGCCTATCTCGAAGCATCGGAAGGAACTTGGTTGCGACCTCTTCGTGAACGAGTAGCGACTCGAGCGCGTTACAGACACCCATTCGCTGACATTTGGAGTTTTCTATGATGTCCAAGGCCATCTCCAAGTCGGCCGACTTCTCGACATAGACATGGCAATTCCCGTCAAAATGTTTAATCACTGGCATCGTAGCTTCGGCAGCCACGCGTCGAATCAAGCTTTCCCCACCGCGAGGGATTGTTACATCGATGAACTTGTCTAAACCCAAGAACAAACCAACGGCATCCCGATCGGTTGTTTCAACGAACTGCACCGCATCGCGCGGAATCCCTGTTTGAGAGGCGGCGTTTTGGAGACATTTTACAATCGCCGAACTACTGTGAATGGCTTCTTTGCCGCCACGCAAAATGACCGCATTTCCACTTTTGATGCAAATCGCAGCCGCATCAGCAGTCACATTCGGACGCGATTCGTAGATAAAGAAAACCACACCCAATGGAACGCGAACTTTCGTTATCTCCAACCCATTGGGCCGCTTGTAACCATCCAAAACTTCACCGACTGGGTCTGGCAACCGAGCGATGTCTCGCATCGCATTTGAAATTGCAGTAAGCCGTTCCCGATCGATTCGCAGACGATCGATGGCTGCGGGTGTTAATCCATAACTCGGCGCGAGCTCCAAATCCTTCCGGTTGGCTGCGACGATCTCTTCAACCGATTCGTCTAGAAGTTCAGCAGAACGCGAGAGCCATCGGTTTTTCGTGGCCGTGTCAACAATCGCCAGTTCCGCCGACGCTCCATCAGCGCGTCGAGCCACATCGAGGCAATAAGCAAGTAACGGATTGGCGGCAGAAGCGTTCATAAGAAAACGAGTATTCGTAAAATCAACGCTCAGGTCAATCCTGCCTTGGAAAAACAATCCCTGCTTTCCGTGCGAAAATTATGCGTCCGCCTCGAAAACGCCTCGGTAAATCAACCCTCCAACGATGCCGCCAACGATTGGTGCTGCCCAGAATAGCCACAACTGAGAAATCGCTGCAGATCCAACCACCAAGGCCGGTCCAGTTGAGCGGGCTGGGTTCACGGACAAATTAGTCACCGGGATGCCAATGAGGTGGATCAAGGTCAATCCAAGTCCAATCGCAATCGGAGCGAAACCTGCCGGTGCACGTCGATCTGTCGCACCCATAATAATGAGCAGGAAAAACGCCGTTAAAACGACTTCTGCGATAAAGCAGGAAATCATATCGAATTTACCAGGCGAAAGCTCTCCAAAGCCGTTCGTGGCGAATCCTCCAAGGGTAAAACCCTCTTTTCCAGAGGCGATCGCGTAAAGAGTGAACGCACCGGCGATACCACCGACGACCTGAGCGATAATGTAAGGCACCGCCTCAGCCGCCTTGAATCGACCGCCGGCGACCAATCCCAGCGTAACCGCAGGATTCAAATGGCAACCTGAAATGTGACCAATCGCATAAGCCATCGTTAGCACGGTGAGCCCAAACGCAAACGAAACGCCCACGAATCCAATCCCAAGATTCAGCGGTATGTCGTCGGATGTCATGAAAACCGCGGCCAACACAGCTGCTCCGCATCCCCCAAACACGAGCCAAAAAGTACCAATTACTTCAGCCAAGAATCGCTTTGCGAGAGACATTGCAACATTCCTTCGATACGAGATTAGTTTCTAAACAAGAATTTACGCGGATCTAAACAACATCGCATCTAAAGGCCAAGCGAATCGTAAACTTGGGGGGGCCAAATACGAATGAGTGGAGCACTTTGAAGGGACATCGTCGACAGCGAGAATCCTAGCGTATCTGGGCCCACAATGGAAACTACCAACGGCCAAATAATTGGCTTTAATGGGAGCTAGGTCGCCATTAGGCAAATGCTGGCGAAGTTGCGATTTCCAGAGGTTGTGAGTCCTTGAGGAGGGGCAGAAAAAAACTCAAATTCTGCAAATCCAAGGGACGATTAGACCTGCGGCGAATGGTTAGCCGCGGTTCGCCCAAGGTGAGAAAGAAATGGTTGACTACCTGTTTCAGGCAGATATGCTGCAAGGCGTCGGATCGGTTTCGCTGAGGAGCGGCTTTGCCGAAAATTGAGCTCACTTAGGAGTGGTGACTCAACCCCCGAAGTTTGAAGTGTTGGAGCAACGAGAGCCCACGGCCACGGGTTTTCCTGCAGGGTGCGGGTTGTGAAGCAGCAACCCGCGGCCCTGCCCAACGCTGTTAAGTGGCGGTGTCTCTCCGAGACACCGAATTGCTTATAGAATCTTAGTAAGTCTGCGGAGAGACTTACCTACGTGTTCTCGGTCTGCGGAGAGACTTACCTACGTGTTCTCAGTCTGCGGAGAGACTTGCGTACGTGTTCTCGCGTTTGGGTTGACCTGCTACAATCTATGGGGTGAACGCATCTGAATCCGAATCTGCTCCACTTTGCCATATACCCGTATTGCTCGACGAAATCCTCGAGTACTCCGAGCTTAAGCCTGGCATGGTGGTAGTGGACGGCACGCTTGGAGCTGGCGGCCACGCGCGAGAAATGCTCAGACGCATTCTGCCTGGGGGGAAGCTGATCGCGATCGACCGTGATCCTGCCGCTGCGAACGCTGCAAAAGCTCTCCTAGATGCCGAATTTCCAGACGCAAAATCGGCCGGCGCCATTCGAATCTTCAACGCCAGCTACCGAGATCTCCCTTACATTCTCCAGCAGGAAAAACTGGAGTCGGTCGATCGGATCCTAGTCGACCTGGGCCTTTCCAGCGACCAATTAGCTGATCGCGATCGCGGGTTTTCGTTCAAGCTCGGTGGGCCACTCGATTTGCGATTCAATCCCGAGGAAGGAATTCCCGCTAGTGTATGGATTGAACGAGAAAAAGAAGAAACCATCGCCAATGCAATTTATCAGTACGGTGAAGAGCGATTCAGCCGTCGAATTGCCAAAGCCATTTGCCTTCGAAGGCTCACCGATCCAATCAAAACAGCCGAACAGCTAACGGACCTGATCCATCGCTGCGTACCAGGAAAGATTCACGGACGTGTTGACTCTGCGACGCGAACCTTTCAAGCCCTGCGAATTGTTGTTAATGAGGAGCTGAAGCACTTGGAGGAAGCTCTCAAAAAATTCCCGGACTTGCTTGCCATTGATGGTCGATTTTTGGCGATCAGCTTTCATTCCCTCGAAGACCGACTCGTTAAGAACGCCTTTCGAGATCATCCCAAGCTCGAAAGAGTCACCAAAAAGCCAGTGGTCGCCTCACCAGCGGAAGAAGCCCGCAATCCCCGCTCGCGAAGTGCCAAACTGCGAGTAGCACGCCGATTCATGTAGCGTGCCCGATTGACCCGTACCTGAGCCGTAGGCGCTAGCCTCGGGTTCCCCCCCGCTAGTCTTCCCAGCAATTCAAAACCTCGAATCGCCGCGCGTCACCCGTGGCTAGCGCCATCGGCTCAGTTATCGTTAGCACCTCTTGGCTTCTCCGCCCAAAAATATCCTCGATCCGAATCGGTCT
>JAIYDQ010000052.1 GCA_027487375.1 Planctomycetaceae bacterium | reverse complement strand
GCGAATCGCTCGAAATTGCCGGTCGCGGGCTCTATAGTTCTTCAGCGGTTCAAGGAATCCCGCCAGAGTTCTTGCAAACGTATTTCAAAGAAACAGTGCATGGTTACCAGATCATCCCAGACATTCGACAGATGATCACCTTTGCTCCGCATAACGCATTGCGAGATGCTCCCTTTACGAATCTGTATTTAGCGACATGCCGTAACTTTTTGATATACCTCAACAATGATGCTCAGCAAAAAGTACTATCGCTTTTGTATTTTGGGCTTAAGTCGAACGGGATCTTGTTTCTAGGAAGCAGTGAAACACCGGGTGACATTTTGGCTGACATGAGCGTGCTGGATAGCACCTCGAAAATATTTCAGAAAACAGGGTCGGCGAGAAAGTACAACCCGAGAAAACCCAATATTGATTTACTTGGTGTCACCGTCCCAGCACCACCGATTCGACCTGCTGCACGTAGTTCCTATCCGGGAATGATTACGCCCGAGTTACTCAACGTTTACGACCTTCTTCTTTCTGAGTTTATGTCTGCTGGATTGCTCATTAACCAAGAAGGCTCGGTTGTTCAAGTTTTCGGCCAGGGGGCTCGCTATTTGACAATTCCAGTCGGACGTGTTACTTCGAAGTTGGCAGACCTTGTTAACGAAGAACTGCAATTGGCGATCACTGGTGCCATTCATCGCGTGCGAAAGACTTTAGAACCCGTCGCGATTGAAAGGCTTCGCGTCAAAATCGAAGAGACCGAAGAGATGATCCGCATCGTTGCGTCTCCGGTAACTCCAAAATCAGGTCAGATATTTGTTCTGGTACGCTTTGAAACACGCGAACCAGCGAAGAATCCCGTCGTGCCCGAGTCAGCCACTTCTATTATGGAAAGTGCCGCAGAGCGCATTGACGAGCTGGCAGTCGAACTTAGCTACACCAAAGAAAACCTTAATTCAACGATCGAGGAACTTGAGACTAGCAACGAAGAGCTTCAAGCGACCAATGAGGAGATGATCGCATCTAATGAGGAGTTGCAAAGCACCAACGAAGAGCTCCATTCGGTCAATGAAGAACTCTACACGGTCAATGCAGAGTATCAAAAGAAGATAGTCGAGTTAACCAAGCTAAACAACGACTTTGACAATCTGTTGTCAAGCACCGAAATCCACACCATTTTCCTCAATAAGGATTTAAACATCCGAATGTTTACACCCAAGGCGGTGGAAATATTCAATTTTACCGCGAATGATATCGGCAGAAACTTTGATTCATTTACTCACAAGCTGCAGTTAAGCTCGCTTACGAATGATCTGAAAAGCGTTCTCGAATCAGGAACGCCTGTCGAACGCGAAGTTATCGATCAACGTAAGAACTCATTCCTATTGCGAGTACTCCCCTATCTGGCCAGCGGTACGACGAGCGGTGTTGTGATATCTTTGCTCGACATCTCCTCTCGTATCGAATGGGAACGCAAACTGCAGAACTCGAATGATCGCTTTGAACGAGCGATCGCTGCCACGCGTGATGGAATCTGGGACTGGCCAGATGTGCGTCAAGACGAGATGTGGTGGTCGCCTATGTGTTACGAGTTGCTGGGGTTTCAACCTAACGAGTTTCCCGCAATTTACTCGAAATGGTTAGCATTAATTCATCCAGAGGATGCCGAACGAGTTCGCCAAACGACGGTACCGCACCAAGGGAATTGCTATGTCGAGTTGCACCGCAGCTTTGAATATCGGATGCAGACCAAGAGCGGTAAGTATCGATGGTTCGAGCATCGATCCTTGGTTGTTCATGATAGTTCCGGCAAAGCAACAGGAATGACAGGCTCCATCGTTGATATCCAAGTCCGGAAGGAGTTAGAAGACTCTTTGCGAGACCAAGTTCGACAGCGTGACGATTTTCTAGCTATCTTGTCCCATGAGTTGCGAAATCCTTTGGGTGCCGTCACCAATGCACTAGCGCTTGCTCGCAAGGCAGGTCATTCGACGCAGCAAGAGGACAAAGCAATGCAAATTATCGACGAGCAAACTCATCACATGAGTCGCCTCCTAGACGACTTGCTAGATGTTTCTCGAGTAAGTCACAATAAATTCGAGCTACGCAAGACAGAGTTTGATTTGCAGGATACCGCCGTGGACGTTCTCGATTCCGTCAAAACAAGGGCGGATGTAAATGGCATTGAATTACGAATCAGCATGTCCGAAGGCCCTGTTCGTGTGTTTGCAGACCGGGACAGAATCTTACAGTGCCAAGTAAACCTTATCGGCAATGCCATTAAGTTCACCAAACGAGGTGGTGTGGTCCAATATTCGATTCATGAAGAAGATGGGATGGCAGTCATCCAAGTTCGTGATAATGGTGTAGGAATGTCCGAGGTCCTAAGCCAGAAAATCTTCGAATTGTTTTCACAAGGCGAGAATGAGCCGAGAAGTGGCGACAGTGGGATTGGGGTTGGGTTAGCGTTAGTTCGATCGATCGCGGAGCTACACGGCGGCACGGTGACTGCTTACAGCGAAGGACTGGGGGCTGGGAGCGTTTTCACAATGAAGTTTCCTCTCGCGGACAGCGTGGAAAGTGCTAAAAGCGACGAGTTGCGCTCAGAAGAGATACTCGAGTTGTTGCCTCAGGAGACACAATCGGAACAAGCTATTAGCAATGAGAACAATCATGCGAAGAAAGTGCTTGTCATTGATGATTTGCCTGAGGGACGATCCATGCTTGCGCAGCTGTTAAGTCTGGAGGGCTACGATGTATATGAGGCTGAAACAGGGCTTGGGGGGTTGCGAGTGGCGTCAGATCAAAATGTGGATGTAGCTTTGATCGATCTAGGACTTCCCGACATTTCTGGTCACGAAGTTGCGAAGAGGCTAGTGCAAGCGGTCGACAGGAAACCTATTCGATTAATTGCACTTACTGGATATGGTCAATCGAGAGATTTAGTTGACACACATGAATCCGGTTTTCACCACCACCTCACCAAGCCTGTGGACTTGGGACGTCTATTCGAGCTGCTCAAAGCTCCTTAGTGATTCAGCAAACGTCAGGTTACGGAAAGCGAAACTCGTAAGTATTCAGATCTCGTACGACATATGCCACGAGTGTAGCCCCCAGTTTCGAGTTGTATATACGCTTTCGTTCTAGAGCAATGCTTAGTTAGCTATAGCTAGCTAGATTGCAGTAGGATAGGCTTCCAGCCTGTCTGTTTCGATATCGACAGGCTGGAAGCCTATCCTACATTCACTCTCCGTTCTCGAACCTTAGCTACACCAACTCGAGAATGAATCTATGTTTCTTCTTCCGCTTGCGGGTACTTGATTAATTTTCGCACGAGCAAACCTACTTCAAAGCATTCGTTACCGTGGTAGCGAACTCTTGTGACTTCGCAAATTGACTGTCCGATTGGCAAGGATAACTTCACCAATTGAGATGGATACCATTGCTCCGGGGCAATGACCCCGAAGCCGTTTCTGGAAAGATCGCGAATAATGACTTTGGAGGTCTTTTTATTGCTAAGGAGCGGATTAATGTTCGCATCACATTCAAGTATTCCGTGAAGACTGCATCGGTGTCTAGCGAATTTACGGTCTTCATGGAATCTCGACTCACCAACACCACGCTCGTTTTCAAGCGTCTCTGCTAACTGCGTTGTCAACTGAACTAGTAATGGAACTTCATCGATCAAGTTCATAAACTCTTCAGCACTATTGATTTCCAACATTGGAAATGCTCCTCTGCAATATGAGTTCCTGACTCGCTCTCCAAAAGTTCAATTGCTTCGGTAATCGAGCTAGGTTGAAGCGGAAATCGTTTCCCACAATGAATTAAAAATCGATCAACGATGGCATACATTTTTGCACCGTCTGAAATTAAATCTTCGGGAATGGCAACTGGATAACCTTTGCGATCGGGACGTTCATGATGTTGGTAGACAATCATGAGCATCATCCAATTCGGAGCGGCGATTTGCGCGAGTCGCTTAAAGCCAAGATTTACGTGTGCTTCTAGTTTGCGAACTTGACTGGGAACGAGATTCGAAATCGAGTTCAATAACTCTTGATCAACGTCAAGCATGCCGATATCCGCAAGTAAGGTTGCCTGGGCAAAATTTGCGAGTACTTTTTCAGTAGCGCCCATCGAATAAGCAAAATAGCTTGAGAGGATTGCTGTGTTTAATGCGTGGTCGTACCATGTAACCGGCGGGGATAACGAATCGAGAATACTTGCGAACTTGGGGTTCAACGAAAACCATCTCGCGATCCTTAAACCATTCACTCCAGCGGAACCGAATATCGTCTCTGTATCCAATGAGTCGAGTGCTTCGCAAAATGTTCCACGAATGAGATCACTATAGGCACTGTCCCTCAGACTGCTCGCGCTCACGTCCGAGTCTATCTCAAGCTGTCGCCCCAAGACATTCCAATACGTTTCCAAATCAACGGGCCGGACGTAGAGCTTGAGATCTGGCGAGTTCTCAATGTTCTTCGCGAGGTCTCCACTGAATTCAGTTCCTTTGGGGAGGGAACGCACATTCGAATTGGTTGCGCTAGATGCAAACGCGTCGAACTCTAAAACGCAACCGGACCGTAACACGAAGCGGTTTACCGGAATGAAGCTTTTCTTTTTAGTAGCAGTGAAGCTCATTTCATCGGTGAATTCAAATTCAAGCCATCGCTTTTGATTCGATACTCTTGCTAAGTCAACAAGACGCAAGTTGACTGCGCTGTGCAAGGCCGTCTTCCGGAGAACGAGACGTGTGCCGCGGATGATTAGTGGAAAATTGTTACCTTGGCGAATCAATTGCTAACGCCCCGTCGCAGGTTTCGTCGTACCGGCCCTCGACCGTAGCACACGATTCGTGGCATAGCAAACGCCAATGCAAGATTAATGGCGAATCGCGAGATTCGAGGCGTCATAAACGTTGAACCCCCTAATTAAGGACATCGTCCATATCATTGCATAAAATTGCATGCGCCTTGGGGAACTTGGCTGTCGAAATTCGTTGTTCGGAGAGCTTTGGCCTGGAAGCTGATGGCTACATGTTTTTGCGGCATTTCTCACTCATAAAAAGCCAGATAGCTCATGGAGATCCCAGCGTTAATCAATATTCCTGATGAAGTCTTTGTGACATGTAATCAAGAGCCGATTCATATTCCCGGAGAGATTCAACCGCACGGGGTGTTGCTCGCTTTTTCCATTCCAGAAGGGCGACTGGTTTACGCCAGTACGAATGCACCCTCATTTTTGGGGGTGGATTGGAACAACTTAGTGCGGCTTCGTCTTCATGATTGGCTTGGAGTAAATGAAATTCGTGAGCATCTGGACGATGAGTTGGTATCGTTGTTGCGAGACAGTGCGACCCACAGGTTGCCGCTCAAGTTCTCAGGTAGGCTTCGGTTTTTCGCAGTCGAGGCTCATTTATCTGATGATGGTAATCTTATTCTTGAGATTGAGCCGCCGCTTGAGAATGAGTATGCCGAGTCCATCATCCCTGAGAATATGGCCGAATCGTTTCGACTTAAGAGGGTCTTGCTGTCGATCGAAAATCTGCCGTCGTTTCAAGCTGCCATGGAGAAAATTGCAAGCAACGTTCGCTCGATTACCCGATATGATCGCGTCATGATTTATCGGTTCGATCACTTAGGGCATGGGGAAGTAATAGTAGACGATCGACGCGAAGATTTAGAGAGCTACCTCGGCTTGCATTATCCTGCTTCTGATATTCCTGAACAAGCTCGCAAGCTATTTCTTCGTAATCGCGTTCGGCAGATTGTTGATGTTGCATCCAAACAGGTGCGAGTTGTTCGATTGCCCCATCATTCCGAGAAAGAAGACTCGCGATCGGAAGCGTTGGACATGTCGCTGTGCTATCTACGGAGCGCCTCGCCCGTGCATTGTTTGTATCTTAGTAATATGCAAGTCCGTTCGACCCTGGCTGTTTCTGTGGTTCTCGATAACAAGTTATGGGGAATGATCATATGTCATCACGGCACTCCCAAGTACTTGTCACCCGAGATGCGCTATCAGTGTGATACGCTAGCGCACGTGCTCTCACTTGCAATTCAATCGGAAGAGCGACGGCAGCACGAGCAAGATGTACTCGACAGTCAGGCATGCTATCAACGCGTCGAATCGGTGGTAAGGAGTAGGCGGTCTTGGCAAGAAGAATTATTCTCCGACGATTCGGTGCTCTTAGGTTTGCTCGATGCTGCTGGAGCGATCTACGTTACCGAAGAGCGTCGACATAGCGTTGGCAAGGTGCCATCGATGCAGACTGTCGATAGGATCTGCGAGCAACTGAGAAACGTTGGGCTTCAGGATTTGCGAAAGGCAGAGTCTTTTTGTGACTTGAATATTCCTGAATTCGACAGTTCGCTTGACGGAGGTGGATATCTAGCGGTGGTTATCGCGCAGTCGCCGGCAACTTATTTGATTTGGTTTCGCAAAGGGCAGTCGCAGATTGTGAATTGGGGTGGTGATCCAAGAAAGGTTGCCGATTCGTTTCAAGTAGGCCAGCAACTTGTTCCTCGTGCTTCGTTTGAGAAGTGGAAACAGGAGATTGTCGGTTGGTGCGTTCCGTGGACAAAGCAGGATGAGCTTCGGGCGAAGGCGATAGGCCTCTTCATTAGCGTCAAGAAAGTCGAGGATGCGAATCGGCTTAAGAGTCAATTCTTGACCAACATGAGCCACGAGATTCGTACGCCGATGACAGCAATCCTTGGGTACGCGGATATTCTACTGGACCAACTGACTGAGGAATCAAGTGCCGCACGAGAAGCAACAGAGACGATTCTTCGAAATGGCAACCATCTGCTTTCCATACTAAATGACATTCTTGATTTAGCAAAAATTGAATCTGGTAAATTGCTCATTCAACACGAAGAAATTCCGTTAGCTTTATTTATTACAGAAACCATTAACCTGGTTTCTATTAATGCAAGTAAAAAGAAAATTGACCTCAGGACGTTACTTGCTCCGAACTTGCCAACCCGAATCTTGTCCGACCCGGTGCGATTGAAGCAAATCTTGCTGAATCTCTTGAGCAACGCAATCAAGTTTACAGATAGTGGGTCTGTAACTTTGCGCGTAGATGTCGACTCGCCCAGAATCGATGACTCCGACGTGATCAGTTTCACCGTTACTGATACGGGGCCAGGTATCTCGGAAGAAAATCTAGACCGCTTGTTTCGCCCATTTGTCCAAGGTGATGGTGCTTTATCTAGAAAGCAGGGTGGAACCGGTCTCGGGTTGGTTATTAGTCGCCATCTTGCCGAGAGCATGAGTGGTTCATTGAAGGCGACGTCCACTATTGGCGTTGGCTCCCAGTTTGTCGCGACGTTCAAGGTGGGGCGAGTTGCAGAGTCGCCTTTGGACGTGGGCTTACAAAAACGCGAGGGACTCAAACAATCGTCGCAAACTATTGAGGCAAAAGAATCGAACTTGCAGAGCCAACAAGCTCGATCGCAGGAGCATTCGGCTGTCAGGATTTTAGTCGCAGAAGATGGGCTGGATAATCAGCGATTGATTGAATGGCTTCTCAAGAAGCGGATGAGTGCCACCGTTACACTGGTTGAAAACGGCTTGAAGGCAATTGAAGCGGTCATAGCCTCGGAATTGGCTGAGCCGTATCAAGTTGTCTTGATGGACGTTCAAATGCCTGAGATGGACGGGTTGACGGCAGTGAAGTTGCTCCGGGAAAAGGGCTATGAAGTTCCAATCATCGCACTAACTGCCCACGCTTCTGAACATGACCGGGCTCTATCAGTTGAAGCTGGTTGCAATGCGCACGTGACGAAACCTATCAAGTGGGACGAACTGAACCAAGCAATCGCGGCGGTTCTGAATTAGTGATGCTTAGAGAGGGTCGTTCTCCATTGAGTTTGACGTGTAGCCCGCTCTCGTTTGTTAAACTGCGAAAGATGGATGGTCTGGAGTGAATTCATCAAGCTTTGATCATGCTGTTTGTCGATAGCTACCAAGTGTAGGATCGCTGATGCCTCTATTTTTACTGAGGGCGGACTCGCGGCAGTGAACAGTCGGCTAAAAGTTATTGCAGTTTTCTTGGTCTATGCGTCAATGCAGGTGGGGGCCTCTGTTGCCTTTGGCCAGCAACCCGAGACCATTTATTGGTCCAAGAACGAGTTCACGATTCCATTTCACATCGATAGTGATGGTTCGCAACCTTCGGCGGTTTTGCTGGAGATCTCGAGTGATGAAGGGATGACGTGGCTTCCCTACGCACGCGATGGAGTCCGCGCCAAGCAGTTCCGATTCACATCTCAGGGGGACGGGCTTTATCTTTTTCGAATAAAGACAATCGATAACTTGGGACAGGCATATGATCCGGGCGCCGAGCCGTTACGAGTCTTAGTTGACACCACCAGTCCGGAGTTAACTTTAGAAGTTGACACCGACGCGCGAGGACAATTGATCGCTAGCTTCGCAATCATTGAGACCAATCCGCGAATCGAGTCTATTCGACTGGAGTACCAAACGGAGTTTACCGGAAGCTGGGTCGCCGCAAGTTTCGATACGAACCGATTGAGTTCCGGCGAGTTAAGCGGTCGTGGACGACTGGATGTATCGAGCTCGGTTCGACAGTTGGTCGTTCGCTTAGTTGTTAAAGACGCGGCCGGGAATGAGTCCGAAGTGACTCGGTTGCCACAACTCCCGCGCACTGCGACGGCACCCACGGGCATGCAATTGGCAAGTGGCAGGAACTCTCCACCGACAAGCCCCTTTGGCAACAACAATCAATTCAACAGTCCAAAAACTAACAGTTCGCAAATCAGCCCATCACAAGGAAACACCTCGGTTGCAAAATTGGGAAGCAGCCCGGTTGCAGGCCCGACGATTACCGCAATACCATCCCAAACAAGCACCAATGTGCCTGCTCCAAAATCAAACGGCTATCAGTTCCAACCGATCACCAAAGACACTTTGATCAGCACGAACGTTTCTGTTGACTCTCGCAGTGATGGCCTTGGAAGCTTGCCTTCGATTGCTACGGCTTCGCAAGACGCAAACGCGACGCCTTTGTTTCTTGGCGGTAGCTCTGGAGATAGTACGCGCTCATCTAACGAATCGAAAACATCTTCTCCTGTTGCATTACCTGTTCCATCATCGATAAAGCCACCGACTGGTACGACGCGGTCGATCGACCAGAAGCCGTACCACAGCAGCTCGAAGGCCTTTAGCTTGGACTATGCCGTGGACCAGCACTGGGGTTCTCAAGTCGCGGCGGTCGAACTGTGGGGGACTGTCGATCAAGGCCAAATCTGGGAACTGTGGGGAACCGACCCGGATGGAAAATCACCTTTCGATATCTCGGTAGAGACCGAGGGGTTGTTCGGTTTTCGGATGGTGCTGGTTGGAGCCAATGGCATGACGGCCAATCGGCCTCGCAACGGTGATAACGCGGACGCATGGATTTTCGTAGATACGAAGGTTCCGTCAGCGCGTTTGGTATCCGCTGTTTATGGTCGCGGCAACGAAAGTGGTGCGTTGGTTATCGAGTTTTCTGCGCAAGATGAACAGTTCAGCGACCGACCAATCAAACTTTCGTACAGTGAAGTACCGACCGGTCCTTGGTCAACAATCGTCAGTGGTCACGAAAACTCGGGGCGTTACGTTTGGCGAGCTGATCCAAACTTGCCTGCTCGAGTCTACTTGCAAATCGAAGCTTTCGATCAGGCCGGAAACATTGGGAGCCATCGACTGGAGCTTCCGGTCGACATTGAGGGGCTTGCTCCGCGTGGACGAATCCAAGGCTTCCGCCCGATACCGCAGTGATTTACACCTGCTAGGCGGTAGTTCGTGAACGCTGTCCCGAAGGATGTAGTCAGCCGATCCAAGTGCGCTAACATTCGGACGGGACTGCGGTCCCATACTACGGATTGCTTGACGGCTTCGTAATTCGATGCGTCCTTTCGTTTCCGGAGATCCCGACTATACTTGCGAATCTTAGTGAAGCGTCCCAAAGAGGGACTTGTTCTTTCTCGATTGAGCCTTCTCGGTCGAGGTTTCTCGCAATAGTGCAGATTCGCGGATAACAATGAGTGAAGTGATTGAAATTCTCCGCAGGTTGCATCGCATCTTAGTTCAGCAAGCGGATATTCGCAGCCAGCTCGAGCGAGGCCCGCGGATGGTGAAGATTGCCCAAACGCACTACGAAACGGCAGTCGCTGACGAACTCGCACATCGTGAATTGATCAAAAAGACGCGGATGGATGCTGATCGCAAACAGTTACAATTGCGTGAACGCGAAGCCAAAATCTTTAGCGTTGAAGGCAAGATGAACATGTGTAAGACAGACCGCGAATTCCAAGCTCTCAAGGATCAGATTGCGGCCGACACACAAGCGAACGCGGTCTTATCTGACGAGATTCTAGAGATGCTCGAGACCATCGACACTCTCGTTGCGGCAACTCCCGATTTCGAGCTCCGTTGCAAGCAGAACAAGGCGGAAGCAGAAAAAGTAGCGGCCAACACCGAGGCTCGTCGCGTTTCATTGGAGGCGGATCTGGCGAGAATAACCGAGGATCTCGCTGCAACTGAAGCCAGGCTCGACGGTGACTTGGCAGGCACCTACCGACGGTTGGTTGCCCTTCGTCACGAAGAGGCCTTGGCTGTGCTGGAAGGCAACTCATGCGGCGGCTGCAACACGAGTCTTTCGCCACGCACGATTGACCGACTACTCATGCGCGAGCCTGTGGTGTGCACCAGCTGCGGCTGCTTGATCTATCCACCCGAAGGACGATAAACGTCAGATCTCTTGGGAAAAATCGCCGCGATTTTCCAACCACTGAGTATCCGGCTTGGGCGAGACTTCCTCAGGGCGCTTGATCTGGGATAGTTCGTTTGGCTTGAGCTGGTAAACTAGAGCCATGTTTGGGTAGCTGTAGCTAGCCGAGTTGCCGTAGGATAGGCTTCCAGCCTGTTGATTGCGAAACCGACAGGCTAGAAGCCTATCCTACGACTGGTTGGCGTGCTCAAGTCGTAGCTACATCAACCTAAGAATTGATCTCAAGGTCGATAATGCGTCGAGATGGAGCGATTGTTTTCGCTACATTACGCCCGCTTAGTATTAGTTTTACCGCACTCTAAAATCCGTAAGAAAGATTTGCACAATATGTCACGATCTGCAGCGATAACGTTCAAGGGTACCCCAATGACTCTTTTGGGGGACGAGCTCAAAGTGGGACAAACGGCACCCGATTTCGCCATTCACTATTTCGAAGGCGGATTGAAAGCTTGGACGCTGAACGATCTCAAGG
>JAIYDQ010000146.1 GCA_027487375.1 Planctomycetaceae bacterium | reverse complement strand
CTCCGAGGGTTACTTTATGCTTCGTCGACGCAATCCACCATCAGCACTGCAAATCATTGCGCAGGATTATTGAGCGCGGCCGGAAAGTTCACTCAACAAGATCTGTTACACATGCTAGAAAGTCCTCGACAAGAAATCCGACTTATCGGACTGCGTGTCGGCAGGCATCTTGCAAATTCGCTTACGCCGGTAGCGATCGAAGCAGTTTCTTCCCGTGTCAAAAGTGAAGACCCGGAGGAATCTCGACTAGCTTGTTGGCTTTTGGCTAGGTTGCCGTCGGACCATCATTTTTCCCAATCGCATGTTTCCGCAACTGCGAATCAAGTCGTCTTGAGATCAAATGATCATCTTCTATGGATGTCCGTTGCAGCCATGTATCGCAATCAAATAGAAGACTTTGTTCGGGCCTACTTGGAAGCGGTCATGTCAACTTCTAAACCGTCGGATGCGATGACGGAACCAAGTGTGGAAGCGCTCGCAATCGAGAAGTTAGTCAGTTGGCATTTAAAGCAGAAGACCTCCGATACGACTCGCGACTTCGTGACTGCGAAGAAGATAATTCAGGAAAAGGATTCAGATTTCTCATATCGCGCTGTGGTTGTTGGACTCGGTGTTTTGCTAGGAGTAGCTAAGGCCGGAAACACGGATATTCTGAGTGACGAATCGATTACCGGTCGCTTGAGCGATCTTGCATCGCCACAGTCACCTAAAGAGCTTCGAATCCTAGCGATAGGACTTCTTGGTCGGTCCAGTAAAATCAATGCATCAGACATCGTTCTAAAGCACCTTGAAGATTCGGATAAAAGCATTGTCAAAGAGGCGATCAATGCATTGGGAAGAGCGGACAGCCCTCCTTTCTTGCGGTGGTTACTAAGCGAGTACGCCACTGCGCCAAACGACGTTCGTCAGGCGATGTTCGGCGCAATTCGAAACCACCATCAACGCTTAGAACAATTTCTAGAGGCCTTAGAGTCAAAGCAAATTGCAATTAGTCTCTTAGACGCGAGTCAATTGCAATCCATGCGTACTATAGGTTCACCTCAATTGAAAGCGAAATTCGGCAAACTAATTTCAAGTAGCATTAACAAGGATCGCGAAAAACTTGTGCTTGAGTATTCCGAGAAATTACGCGGAGTGGATGTAGGCAAAGACCCAAGTATCGGTAAAGCCTTATTCAAAACTAATTGCGCTGGTTGCCATCAGGTAGACGGTATCGGAAGTAATATTGGGCCCAATATATCAGACTCTCGCGAGCACACTTATGAAAAGCTTCTCATGGCGATTCTCGATCCCAATCGAGCGATTGATGCAAACTATTTTCGGTATCTAGCGTTAACCGACGAGGGGGAAACGGTTGAAGGTTTGCTGCGCGACTCTAACGCTCAGTCTGTCACGCTTGAGAGTCGCGATGGTGTAAAGCGTTTATTGAACCGTGATGAACTTGTAGAGCTTAAAAACACTGGTACATCGATGATGCCGGAGGGAATGGAGTCGCAAATTTCGGTTGAACAAATGGGTGAATTGATTTGGTACATCAAGAATTGGCGTTACGTCGCGCAGAACGTCCCTGCAACCGCTAAGCTTCCGTGAGCCGCACAAGTCATTTTTTCTCATCACTTCGATGTGGCGAGCGTCAAATATTGAAAGAATAGCATTGAACAACAACCGAGTTTTGGTAACCGATTTTGATGGAACGATGACTGATCGCGATTTTTATTCGTTGGTTGTGGAACAACTACTGCCGCGCGACGTGCCTGACTATTGGATTGATTATCGAGCGGGCAAGCTTACGCATTTCGAAGCTTTGCAAAAATACTTTCAAGCAATCACAACCGATGAGTCCACCGTGCTCAAGCTTATCAACCAAATGAAGTTGGTGCCGAGTTTAAAAGAGTCTGTCTCGCAATTGGAAGCATCTGGCTGGCGGATTGTAATCGCATCGGCAGGTTGCAAGTGGTATATCGACAAGCTCTTATCGAAAGCGGCCGTGAGCCTTGAAGTGCATGCCAATCCGGGGCGGTTTGAGAGTGGTCGTGGTTTGCTGATGGAACTACCTATTGAGTCCCCGTTCCTAAGCCATCTTCATGGCGTCGATAAAGCTGGAATTGTTCGGCACTTTTTGGAAGCGGGAGCTATGGTCGCGTTTGCAGGGGATGGATTCCCGGATGTCGAAGCGGCGAAGATGGTAACAGCAGATTTACGATTTGCACGTCGCGACTTGGCGGATGTGTTGAAACGCGATGGCGAAGGGTTTCAACCTTTTGATTGTTGGTCAGAGATTGCTGATCGGCTGATTGAGATTTCTAAATCATGAATCGCACGATCACACGCGTAACAATTCCGACCTTGGTCCGGATCAAGCCAGGAGCGTTGGCTAGAAGTGGGATCTATCTTGACCGAATGGGGCATCGACGCATTGTTGTTTTTCAAAGCGATGGTTTGCCAAGTGACATCATCGATTTACTGAAGAGCGCGTTGTCCGATGCGAAGATCGAAGTGACTGGATGGAACAACGTACGCGGTAATCACTTTGATGAAGCAATCAATTACTTTCGATCGATACATAATCAACCGACCGCAATCGTTGCTGTCGGAGGTGGTAAGGCGCTAGATATAGCTAAGTACGTGGCGTTTTTGTGCAAGCTTCCTTTCTTTTCCATACCAACATCGCTTTCGAATGACGGTTTTTGTAGTCCGCAGGCAAGTTTGAAGATCGAAGGAAAGCGTCGTTCGTTAGCGGCTGCTATGCCGTTTGGGGTCATTGTAGACACTCAAGTCTGTGCACAGGCACCGCGAAGTCTCAGCCTATCAGGTGTTGGAGATCTTGCGGCTAAGTTCACAGCGATTCGTGATTGGAAGCTCTCATTCCACAAAACTGGAGAGCCTGTAGATGACTTTGCTGCCTTGCTTTCGGATGGGAGTGTTCACGCCTTCATGGCTGTACCGCAGCTTGACGAATCAGGTTTGCATCAGCTCGCGACATCCTTGATGATGAACGGAATTGCGATGGAGGTTTGTGGTTCCTCGCGTCCAGCAAGTGGAAGCGAGCATCTAATCTCGCACGCCTTGGATCAGATTTCCGTGCAGCCCAGGCTGCATGGCTTGCAGGTTGGAGTTGCGACCTATTGGATGAGCTTAGTGCAAGGAGAGAACTCGACTGCTATCTCCAATCTTTTCGCAGCAACTGGGTTCTGGGACATCATTATGAAAGATCGATTTCCTCGCTCCGAATGGATTCAAGCCTTGGAAAAAGCTCCTTCCATGAAGCCCGGCTACTTCACTATTCTGACTTTGCCAGACTCCAAGCAACAAGCAATTGATTTTCTGACTAGCGATTACTTGCTGAGTCAGTGTTTCCGTGAGTGATTGTGTTTTTCTAAACACGCGAAAGCTTACCGCTGGAACTCAATCGATCTGATCAGCAACAATTGGAACGTCCAGCGGTAGGACTTGTGACTCAACGGCGACCTCTGTTTTCGTGATACTTTTCGCTGCCACTAGATCGATTCTTACGTTGATGTAGCTACCAATTGAGCGTGATGACCAGTTGTAGGATAGGGTTCCAGCCTGTCGGTTTCGCTATCGACAGGCTGGACTCCTATCCTACTGCAATCTGACTCGCTACAGCTACCTTGGAATTGATCTAGCAAGCCTACTTGGCAAGCCTGGCAATCTGAGTAAAGATATCCGGTTAGGTTGATCGTAGCAGCAAGGGCTTTGATGGACAAGAACGTGCCATCGGGGTAGCGATAGCGTTCACAAATGCTAAACAATTACTGCTGCTAAGGTCGACACGATTTATTATCGAGCAAGCAATTGCCGTGATACTACAATTCGACAATTATTTTTAGAACTGCGTGCTGACTAGACAACTGTGAGGCTCGCCTTATCTGCCATGGGCAGTAGGGAGCCACTATGTCTATCTACCTCGATAATTCCCTATCTATCGGGAATACGCCTCTTGTTCAGATTAATCGTCTGACGAGCGGACTGCGGGTTCGTCTACTCGCTAAGATCGAAGGTAGGAACCCTGCCTACAGCGTAAAGTGTCGGATTGGCGCTGCGATGATCTGGGAAGCTGAGAAACGAGGCATGCTTCATCCGGGTAAACGGGTTGTAGAGCCAACCAGCGGGAACACCGGAATCGCCCTAGCTTTTGTTTGTGCTGCCAAGGGTTACCCGCTGACTCTGACGATGCCAGAATCGATGTCTGTCGAGCGTCGTCAACTGCTGAAAGGGCTAGGCGCAAAGCTAGTGTTGACGCCAGCAACCGAAGGGATGAGAGGCGCCATTCGCGAAGCTGAAAAGATGGCAGAAGATCCGTCTATCTTTATGCCCCAGCAGTTCAAGAACCCTGCGAATCCCGATATCCACTTCAGAACCACGGGCCCGGAGATTTGGAATGATACCGACGGAAATGTAGACGTGTTTGTGTCTGGAGTTGGAACCGGCGGAACCATCACAGGTGTTT
>JAIYDQ010000431.1 GCA_027487375.1 Planctomycetaceae bacterium | reverse complement strand
GTTCGGTAGCGGATTCGACTGAGTCGGATAGTGAATCCGCACATCCTCAAGAGATTTCAATTGGCCAAGCAACGCATAACTCGTATCGCTGAGTGGCATTTTTTCGATAAACACCGCTTCAAGTTTCGTTAAATTCAGGATGTCGCCAATTTCTGTATCACCCACGCCGGGCGGTATCGGATCACCATCTTTCGCGCCGTGCCGCGATATCGCAAGCTTCACGACATTGCCAGCATCGTCGGTGATAATCTTGCTTCCGACGCTGCGCGCGGCGAATGCTTTGGCGATAGAGAGTTGACTACGATCTCCCTCATCTGCTTCAAGTGATCGATCTACATTGAAGGCTGAGATCGCCCATGCGAAAATGCAAAACCACAGAATTAAACTCGCTAGCGTCGGGCAATTTCTGACGTACAGGCTCATACTTGTCCCAATTCCTTTAACGTTTCTCCAATGGTTTTCAGACTCTCCAATCGCATTTCATCGTATTCACGGCTGATAAGGATGCCGCCTGCTCCAGCAGCAAACGCGTTCTTGATGACCGCGCGGAGAGCAATTTGATCGCTGGGACGCTTTCCGCCGTTCGGCGCTTCGAGAGCGGTGTTCGGAACGTCCACTCCGATGCCTGGGACGACTGAACATCTACCTTGCACGACATCCACGATGCGTCGCGTTTCGATGCCAACATATTCAGGGTCCATCCCTCGCACATTAAGCTCATCAATCTTGGGCTGGAGCTTTGAGTCATAGCCTCGCAGCGAATAGAAAAGTTCGAGCGACTGCGGTAGCGAAAGTTCAGCCAGCGGGCCACGTTTCAGTTCGGCGAGCTGATTCGCTAATCGCGGTGCGAGAATGTCGTGGTACAGAATCGGCTTGATAAAGTCTGCGAACGGTGCCACATCTGCGTAGCTCCACTGTGCAAGAAAGATCGCATCCCACGACGTATTCTGGTGATCAAAATGACGCCCCACGTGAGCGCTTTGCCTTTCGGCCTTCACGAGCTTGAATACGCGTTGACCTTGTTCTTCGAGCGCCGCTCGCCACTGGTAATCCCATGCAAGAACTTCCGGGAATTTCATTAGCAACCGCATTACATTGGTGAAGACTCCGTCCGACGGCACTGCAACTCCAGCGTGAAGCTTGGTAATGAAACCATGCAACTCGCCGAAGCCCTGACGGGCACGAGCGGCATTGATTCCTTCACGCTTTGCTCGCGTCTCACAATGTTCACAAAAACAAAACGGAATGGCTCCTCTCCACAGTACACTCGAAAGCGGCCCCATTCGCTCCGCGCCCCACTGGAATCCATCGAGCGGATAGGACTTCATCGTGTCGCTCACAATTGCGTCCCACCATGCCATCCATTGTGGATTGTTGCGACAGGGCTGTGCTGAGATCTTTCCATCGAGGCCTACAGACATGGCCGGTTCGAAGTTCGCGACGCGCCCCGTTAGCTTGCTTGTATCCGGTTCCAATATGCGAGCGTAGAACTTTAGTCCTCGTTTTTTGCACGCTTCGACCGTTTCAGCGAACAGGTCGCGGTCGCCGTATTCGTCTGTTGGCTCGGGCATCGTGAGCGATGAGTTCTTGAATGCTTCCGGATGATGTCGAAGCCAGACTCGCGTGATCTTTCGCATGCGCTCGTCACGGATGGGCACTCCATGATCGGCATACAACTCCGGCGCGCGGCCGTGGGCCGCGTAATAACTGTGCGAGTACAAAAAAATGGCGTTCGCATGGCATGTCGCTTGGATCGTGTCCAGGCAACGTTCCATGCCTTCATCAAGCAAACTGTGCCCTGCGACTTGTATTCCGATCAGCGGACTTGCTACCGCTTTCGCTTTCGCGAGTGCAGTCGCTGCCGTTGCCGAAGCGAGTGTAGCTATGAATTGTCGTCGTTTCATTTAGTGTGCCGAACGCGCTAACGTCTGGCCTTCCGCTTTTCAATTTGGCGTGGGACTATAATTGGATGTTGCAATCTTGATCCTCGCGAACTAATTCAGATTTCGCATGGCGGATCATGAGCCAAGCTCCTTCAGCGCACCGGTGCTGTCCGCGAAACGATTCAAGTTCAGCCCTGAGCGTTGGCCAAGCGTTAGCCACAGGTCGGCCAGTGGTCTATCACCTTCGAAATGGAAGTGGCCGCGGTTCCAATCACCACCAGCCATCAACACTTCTAAATTACCGTAGTTGTGACTGTCGCCGTCACTAATGCCACTACCCATGACTATCGTCGTGCTATCGAGCAATCGTGTCGTTTGCAGTCGCTTGACCGCGTATGCGAAGAACTCCATATGGAAACAATCAATTTGTGCAAGCTTCTCCTTTGCGTCGTCCCCTTTAGTATGCGTAAGCACATGATGATTCTGCGGCTTATCGAAGACTCCGTCGTATAGCCGTGGATTGTCCCATCGCTCAGGATCGACAATCAGTGTTGCCACACGCGTTAGATCATTTTGAAACGCATGGATCATCAAGTCAGCCATCAACCGAAGGTACTCGCTACGTTTCTCCGGAATGCCCTTGGGTTCGTCAATCGTCGGCTTGCCGATTCGTTTCGAAGCCATCTCAGCACGCTCGATTCGAAGCTCTGTCGTCCGAATGCTGTCGAGATATTCTGCGAATTTGTGTTGATCTTCACCCCCGAGCCGCTTCTCAAATTGCTTCGCATCGGCCAACACTGCATCGAGCACACTCTTAGACGGACCATTTTTATTCTGACCGAAAAGGCGTTGAAACACCGCGCGAGGATTTTTTTCAGTGCTAGCTGCATGCCCCGGTCCATACCAAGAAACGCATTCGAAGTATTTAGTCTCTTTGTTATCGGTGTAGTCGTTTGTACTCAGTTCAAGCGAGGACAACGAAGTTTCAGAACCGATCTGCCTTGCTAAAAGCTGATCGAGTGTCACGTTAGTTGGAAAACCACCGTCCAGAATTTCTTGCGGTGCCGACGATGTCAGCCAGCAAGAACCAGCTTGAGCATGTACACCGGTTCCGGGAACGAACTTCCGGTCCAGACCGGTGATGAAGGTGAGTCGATCTTTAACAACTGCAAGAGGCTGGAGAGTTGGCGTTATAACTAGCTCCTGATTTCCAGCTATCAACTTTTCGGGAAGCAGATTCTTCTGTAAGTAACCGTTAGGCGTATAGATAAAAGCAAAACGTTGCACCGAATGCGTTTCCGACGCATGGGTCAGACTCGTAAAGGCCGGCAACGTGACAACTACACCCGAAGCGCGTAAGAAATTTCGCCTGGTAACTTTCAAATTCGCCCTTGCGGACTTGGTAGACAATGGAGTGGATGCGAAACTCGAGTGATGGTTGATTGTCATGATGATAGCTCACTAGCGACGAGTGTTTGTAAATGGATATGACTTCGCAATCTCGACGACGATGCGACTTAGCCTCCACCCATCTGCACGAGCAGAATTCTGTATATCAGCGACCGTAGGCATATCATAGATTTCTAACTCGCGGCCGAGTGCATAGCTCAGCAAGTGTTCGATGAACCCACGAGTGAACTCATCCGGGTTTCTCGTCAAGATAGACTTGAACTCATCAGGACCATGGAACGAATTCCCCTGCCACTCACCCTTCGCGTCCACCGCTTGTCCACCATCCGTTTCACGCCATTGGCCAACAGGATTGAATCTTTCGAGGGCGAAACCTGGCGGATCGAGACGCACATGGCACGAATAGCAAGCAGCCTGATTGCGGTGAGCTTCGAATTTCTGGCGAATGCTCATTTGCTGTGCCGCTTCCTTGGTGTCGTTTGCGACGGCAAAAGCAACTTTCGGCTCGGTGGGTGGTCGATTGAAAACGGTTTCCAACAGCCAAGCACCTCGCTTCACGGGACTCGTTCGAAACGGCAGCGACGTGACGACCAGGGGAGCAGCCATCGTTACAAAACCACCTCGATTCGAATCGGTTAACTTGATTCTCCTCCAACCGGTGCCATCCTCCTTGGTCCTAAGCTCTCGCGTCGTGTCAGGGTTATTTGCAATGCTGGCCGTAGGTGCTGGTGCTTGTCCAGATACGGATGGATTTGAAGCCGGGTCTAAACCGTAGTGCTTGGCAAGCCCAGGATTAAGCCACGTGTAATCCGCTGCGATGAAGTCGAGAATGCTTCGATCTTCGACATGGACCGTCTCGAACAACAGCAAAGCCTCTGTCAACATGGCACCGTGCATCGTGCTCTTTCCTTGCGGTCCCGAATAGAAGGACTTGAAGAGATCGCGGTCGGGCTTGGCCATGTAAAGCTGATCCAGTCGTAGCCATTGCGTTGCAAAAGACTCGCTCAATTCACGTGACTTTGGGTCACGTAACATTCGTCGCGTCTGGGCCTCGAGGACCACTGGATCGCCCAGTCGCCCGGCTTTCGCCAGCTCAAGCAGTTCGTCATCCGGTGTCGATGCCCACAGGAACAGTGCCAATCGCGTTGCCAATTCGGAGTCTTCGAGAGGAGATACGGCTTTGTCAGTTGGAGCACCATTCGCTTCAACGAAAAGAAACTGTGGCGACGACAATACAGCAACGATAGCTGCCTTCATAGAATCATGTGAGCTGCCGACGCCAGCCGCAGGAGTTCTTGATCTTGAGGCGTCAACCGTGTGCCCCATTGCTGTCGCTGCTGACTCATCTAGTATCGCTAAAAACGGTTCGAGATCTTCGTCAGTGATCTGTCGTCGAAAGGCCCGTGCGATAAATAATCGAAGTCGTTCGCGCGGCGGCCTAATAGAATTCGCGGCGGGGGCATCGGCCTTCGACTCAAGCTCCGAAGGCAATTTCAGCGGTGGCTCACTGGGGCGATGCTGACCGTTGGTGATGAAGCCTAGATCATCGAGCAAAACATAATCGCCACTGAACTGCGAACCATCCACGATAAGCGACTTGATCGATTCCCCTGGTATCGAAACAAAACGAGCGAATCGTGTGCCCTGTGTACCTTCGATCACGTCAACGACAAGGCTCGTTTCCGTATCATCGGTAAAACGTGCGGTCAACTTCACTGAGCCGGATTCTTTCTTGCGACCAAGGACACACACTGCGAGCTGTTCGACGCCTTCGTCTTCCCCAGCGTCTTCGAGCTTGAACGTAAGCTCGAACTGCTTCTGACCCTTGGCGTGGTTGCAGAATAACTTTCCGCCCGAGGTTGCGTCTGCCGTACCGAATCCCACGACCCAAAGATCAGTGTTGGGATTGATCGTAAGCGTCTTTGTACCGCCAGCAAAGGGAACGCGAACCAAGCCGCCTTTCCCTGGAACGATGCTGACACCAGAAGCGTCCCCCGCGTCGAAAACGCCAGCTATAGAATTTGCGAAGCCATTTTGAATCAATTCTCGAAAGCTCTGCAGTTCATGTTCCTTTGTGCCATCTACTGTCTTGTGCGAATTCAACTTAGGAGCAAAGCTGCTCGCAGCAGAAAACGTTAGATCCCCCTTGGTTGCTTTGGGTTTGTTTTGTTTAGCCGCCGACAACGCCTGGCGCTCGCGTGGTTCGATACCAAACAACTCAGCCGCGACGTCGCTTCGGACGAGCAGGTCAGGGGAATGCACAATCTCGTGAGCCGCCGAGAGATACTTTTCGAGAAGTAGCGGCGAGAAATCCATCGCATCGCCCCGATTGCGGTAACCATGCTCGGCTCGATTGTCGCCTGGCAAACCAAGCTGTGGACAGAGTACAGGATATTTTGAACCATACTCCCGCATCGAAATCTTGAGCGGTTCTCCGAGTCTGCCGGTACGAGGTTGAAAATAGTTCTTGTCAACAAGCGGCAGCCGTTCTGGAAACATGAACACGTCGATATCCAGTCCGAAAAGGTCTCGGATGGCATTGTTGTATTCCAACCGAGTCAATCGACGAAGAACGGGTTTGCCGGGGTCTGGCACTCCCATCTTTTGATCTGGTCGCGACGCGATCTCTTCAATCCATTTGAGCATCACAGTTCGCTCTTCATCGGACGGTTGCACATCCTGCTTTGGTGGCGGCATCTGACGGGATTCGATTTTCTCGTATACCCGACGCCAGACACTTCGGTTATTCATAACCGACATCTCGTCAGAGAATCGACTCAAGTCGAGATCACCTTCGCTACCGTCACCGTCATGACACTCCGCGCAATGACGATCGAGAAAACTTCGAAAATCCCCAGCCAAGAGCAGTTCAGGCGGAAAGAGTACTATAGCCGCCAACGCGGTGAGACCGACAGACATGAGACGCGCAACGATTAAATTCCGGGATAACAATTTTCGCCTCATTGAGATCGCGTCTTCTGTGTAACGATTTCAATCCCTGAAACCTCTAGCCCAATGTCTTTACCTAAAGAGCTAACGTACACAAAGCTCAATACTGCGAGACTTGGGATCTGGGGACGTTTTGATGACATGGCTTTCATTTGCCGTATAGGAACTTCGATCGAGTGCCATCCATTTCCTAACGGTGTCATATTCGAGGTAGTTGAGTCCAATACAAAGACAAAGTTCCCCCCAAAATCACGGTTCATTTGCTTTAGGCTGATGAAGAGTTCAAGGCGGGACTCCTGTTCCGTTCGAAACTTTAGCTGCAGCTTACTATCGGGCGATACGCACACGTAGGGCCCCGAGGCTGAAAGTGAAGAAATTCGATAGTGATACTCCATCCCGTTCTCGCTGTTTTCACCTACGCGCCGTGGGACCGCACGAAGCAGTCCAGGGTTCTTGCCGTTTGGGGGAACCCAATCGCCATACCACGAGGACGGCGATGGCATTTGCTCAAACGATTCACTCCACCGAAACGGAACACTTGGAAATCGACTTCTTCGCAGCTCTTGATCGGAGGTGTCTTCGTCGACAAAAACCACTTCACTTTTGCCCACATTGACGGTCACTCCGTCTCGCAAGCGACGCAACTGAACCTGCCCTTCGTCGACCGCCAAAGCAGTCGAGCCGTTCTCGACGGTCAGCTCAAATCTCGTACCAAGGACTGTATTCTCCGAATTTGGCGTTCGAACCACCAATGGTTGTTCGGCAGGTTGCGGCACAGCTTCTACAACTAAGTTTCCCGTTCGAAGATTAAGCCGTTTCTGTTGATCACCTGAGATCGCCAACTCAGAGATACCCTTAAGCATCGCCTTAGTACCGTCATCGAACTCCAATTCCAAGTAGGAAGTCTCTGTTTCCAGAATTATCGTTCCTTCACGTAGCGCCGTTACCGAAGGAGCGACCTTGAGAACCGTACCATCTGTAC
>JAIYDQ010000356.1 GCA_027487375.1 Planctomycetaceae bacterium | reverse complement strand
ATCATTGGTTCGATGCATCTTATATCGTATGTTCCCATTACTCAGAGGCCGGAGTCAGGGTTCGATTGTCAGACGATCCGTATAGATACCTCGCACTGACGAAAGGGATGTTTTCTTACTATGAGCCTAAGGTTTATGCGGCGATTGCGAAGAAAGCAGCGACCCTCAATGCAACAAAGGAAAGCAACCCGCCCTCGCGCCCGTACGGCAGTTCTGTTCCGTTAATCGAGCAACCAGACGATGCCATTCCGTTCAGCGGAGACGTATCGGTCGAAATCTCGACTCGAACCCAAGCACAATGGAGAGATGCAAGTGTCATGACCGCGATACTTGTTGTGGGCATGGTACCTGTTCCCGTTTTTTTATACAAAAAACATTTGGTGGGTGCCGTTTTTTTCATGTTATACGTGGTTGCTTCGGTTGGTAGTCGAGCATATCAACTCTGGCGGGGTTACTATTTGGGCAGTTACACTTCGACATGGAATCAATCTGGTTGGTTTAATAGCGAATTCCTGATGATCATAAATAATTACTCGGCGACTCGAGTTCGTGTCGAACTACTGCAACTGATCGAAAGAACACAGGAACGTGTTTTTTTGCTTGCCCCCATGTCGACAAATCCGTTTTGTATTCCCGCGTCAAATTTCAAAACCGGTGATGAGTGGAATCGTTTTAACGAGCTGATTGATTCAAGTGTAGTCTCGCGAACAGATAATCATTGAGGTTTGTGTTGCTCTGTTTTGTAAAGCATCTTTACCCAGAGATTTTTAAGCAGAGATTATGTTTTACGGCAGCTCTTTTTTAATTAGAAATTGCAATCAAGGTGATGAACGTGGATAAGGAAATTCGGGGCGTTGGATCGGTGATTGCCCTGTTGTGGGTTGTACACGCCATCGATTGGGTCGTTCCGATTGATTTCAATGCGTATGGTTTGGTGCCGCGGACGGCGAGTGGCTTGATAGGGATCGTGACCATGCCGTTTCTCCACGGGAACTGGGGGCATTTGATGAGCAACACCGTCCCGCTGGTAATTCTACTTTTTATCCTGTGCGGCTTACGCAATGACGTTTGGGATGTCGTTGGTAGTATTGTGATTGTCGGCGGTGTGTTGTTGTGGTGTTTTGGTCGCGACGCGATCCATGTCGGGGCAAGCGGTTTGGTTTACGGTTTGATGGGTTTTTTGATTGCCAGCGGATTCGCAGAAAAGAAGTTCATACCAATCGTGGTGTCGTTGGTTGTCGGCTTTTTCTATGGATCGAGCCTCCTGTTTGGAGTTCTTCCAACCGCCGGTGAAAGTGTCTCTTGGGACGGGCATCTTTGCGGAGCGATCGCAGGTGTGCTAACTGCTTATGTACTCGCAAAAGTACCCGAAGCTCCTGAGGCGATTACTTGAACAAGTTGTTGTGCCAAGAAGTCGCAACAGCGCTTTTTAAGCTGACTTCTTTTGTGATGCGTGATAGTCAGCTTGTGCGATACCGGCCGCTCCAAGGTATCCCGCGTCGCCTCCTAATGAAGCGAACTCGATGGTTGTTCCTTTGAAGACATATTCGAAGGTTAGTTGTTGAAATGTTTTTTGGATGCGAGCCAAAAAGCGCTGCCCGATGGGTGACTGAGTTCCACCAAAGTTCATTGCTCCGCCCAGTACCACAAGTCCCGGATCAACCATGTGCACAATTGTTGTGATACCGATGGCAAGATAGTCTGCCGTAGACTCGACGATCTCTAGAGCGAGTTCATCTCCCTTGGCGGCCGCTTCATAGACAGACTTGGCGGTAATCTCTTTGATCGAATTGGTGAGTATGCTTCGAGTACCGCTTGAAATGCGTTCTTTGGCTCGCATCGCGACGGCACTTGCGCTAGCGTACGCTTCTAAATGCCCGCGACCGCCGCCCCAAGCGCACAGTCTTGCATCGGGGCTCGGGTCGATAATCATGTGACCACATTCGCCACCAAAACTGCTGTGACCAACGACTAGTTTATTATCGATAATGATTCCGCCACCAACGCCCGTTCCAAGCGTTAGCAAAACCATGCTGCTGTATTTGGCACCAGTACCAACCCAAAACTCGCCCCATCCAGCCGCATTGGCGTCGTTTGCAAAGGAAACACCGATACCGATCTCCGACTCCAAACAAGCAACGATCGGAAAATTATGCCAGTGCGGGTGATTTGGCGGCGCGATGAGCATCCCTTTAGGAATGTCTTGCGAGCCTGGGGTTCCCAATCCAACGCGCGCGACATCTTCAAGCTTCAAACCTAATGCCTCTAGCATTTGCTTACTAGCAACGACGACTCGCTTCATCGCATCTGCTGGGCCGCGAGGTTCTTCTGTGTCGATAATCGTATAACCGAGCGTGTTTCCGACATTATCTACAAGCCCAATCTTCGTGTTGGTTCCGCCGACATCGATCCCAAGAAACAAAGGACGTTGGGCTTTATCGAGTGGAGTGATGGGTTGCTTCGTGCTCATGGAGACTTTTTCCGTTCGAACCAGGACTATGGACGATCGAGATTATAGGCCACAATAGCCACTGTCGACAGTCGCAGACCCGACGGAGAAGTGAGCTCCACGGTTTGGGCGACAGTATTCGCTCCGAGAGCGGGACGAATTTACGCGTTGCGACCAGTTTATCCACCTCTTCACTTCCCTATGATCAGCTTCGAACCTATGTCAGCTTCGAAAACCGACCCGAAAATTCTTGTCACTGCCGCGCTTCCGTATGCAAACGGTCCTATTCATATCGGACATTTGGTCGAGTACGTTCAAACCGACATTTGGGTAAGATTCCAAAAGCTCATGGGGCGGCGCGCGATCTTTATCTGTGCCGATGACACCCACGGTACGGCCATCATGATTCGCGCGAAGAACGAAGGAATCACCGAGACCGAGTTGATCGCTGCGATGCAGCAAAATCACCTTCGCGACTTTCGTGGTTTCGATATCGAATTCGATCATTACGGCAGCACAAACAGTTCGGAGAACTACGAACTTTGTCGCGAAGTGTGGTCGGCTCTTCGGCAGGCCGGATTGATTGTTGAGCGAGAGGTAAGCCAACTGTTTGACCCCGTAGCAGGTACCTTTCTGGCCGATCGTTTTGTGAAAGGAAGCTGCCCAAACTGCAACGCTCCCGATCAATACGGCGATAACTGTGACAAGTGTAACGCGACCTATTCACCCACCGAGCTGATCAACCCGCGAAGCACTCTTTCCGATGGTATCCCAGAAGTCCGATCCGCCATGCACCTGTTCGTCGAACTCGAGAAGCTGCATGAGTTTCTGAACGAGTGGACCCAAACGGGTGACCATCTTCAAACGGAAGTCGCAAACTATCTGAAAGGTCACTTCCTTCAAAAGCCACTTCGCGACTGGGACGTGTCGCGACCATCACCTTATTTTGGATTTGAGATTCCTGACTCGCCAGGTAACTATTGGTACGTTTGGTTTGATGCTCCAATTGGATATATCGGATCCACTCACGCATGGTGCAAGCAGCATGGTGAAGAGCTGGCTGATTGGTGGAAAAGCGAATCGACAGAGATACATCATTTCATTGGTAAGGATATCACCTACTTTCATACACTCTTCTGGCCGGGCATGCTCAAGGCGGCTGGATTTACGCTTCCGAAACAAGTGCACATCCACGGCTTTCTGACAGTCGGTGGTGAGAAGATGTCCAAGAGCAAAGGGACTCTTGTCAAAGCAGAAACGTATTTAGAACACTTAGATCCGAGCTTCTTGAGATATTTTTATGCAAGCAAGCTCTCGACCTCGATTGACGATATCGATCTGGACATTAGCGAGTTTGTTGCCAAGGTGAACTCGGATTTGGTTGGGAAGCTAGTGAACCTTGCGAGTCGAACCGCACGATTCATCGAGGATATTGGGCTGGCACCAGTCTATCCACACGATGGAGGACTCTTCCAAGCAGCCGCAGCGGCTGGCCAATCGATCGCGGATGCTT
>JAIYDQ010000387.1 GCA_027487375.1 Planctomycetaceae bacterium | reverse complement strand
TATACAACCAAACAACTGTTCCTAAGCTCGAGTTTGACTTGAGCACCCAATCGCAATTCGAATCGACCCTCGAAAAAATTCTTGCATCGCCAAACGTTGCTAGTAAGCACTGGATCATTCGGCAATACGATCACGAAGTGCAGGGTGGCAGTGTGGTAAAACCACTTGTTGGACCGAAGTGCGATGGACCGAGCGATGCTGCCGTCGTGAGACCGCGATTGACCTCCATGAAGGGGATCGTTCTTTCATGCGGGATGAATCCACGCATGGGCGACTATGATCCGTACGCAATGGCGACTTCCGCGATCGATGAAGCGGTACGAAACGCGGTCGCTGTGGGAGCCGATCCGAAGCGAATTGCGATCTTGGACAACTTTTGTTGGGGTAACACTGACAGACCAGAGACACTCGGTTCGTTAACGCGTGCAGCAATCGCTTGTCATGATTTGGCGGTTGCTTGGAAGACTCCGTTCGTCTCCGGCAAGGATAGCCTCAACAACGAATTCGCTTGGATCGACAACTCCGGTAAGAAGCAGTCGATTGCGATTCCCGCTTCGTTGCTGATTAGTGCAATGGGCCAAATGGACGACATCTCCAAATGCGTGACCATGGACCTCAAGCGAGCCGGTAACTTTCTTTATGTGTTGGGTGTTACGAAAGATGAGATGGCAGGCTCCCATGCAACAATGGTCTTGGGGTTAAGTGGTGGAGAAATCCCCCAAGTCGATCCACAACTAGCCATGCGATTATTCCACGCAGTCCACGCCGCAATTCAATCTGGGCTGATTCGATCATGTCACGACTTGAGCGAAGGCGGACTCGCGGTCTCGTTGGCGGAGATGGCTTTCGCAGGAGGGCTGGGAATTGATATCGACGTGTCGACCGCTGCCGAGTTGATGTTCGTGAACGCAGCGACTCTTCTGTTCTCAGAATCGAATAGCCGTTTCGTTTGCGAAGTAACGCCCGAGAACACAGCTGCTTTTGAAAAGGTCTTTCAAGACATCGCGTGCACAAAGCTCGGTGTCGTCACGCCGGAAGATCGCGTCTTGATGCATAGCGGACCGAAGGTACTCGTCGACCTACCATGGTCGCACCTCAAGCAAACTTGGCTAGCTCCACTCGATTGGGAATAGGATCACGTTGCGGCGTCTCTCCGCGTCGCCCAAACATCTGGACCAACGGGATGGAGAGAACTACCGCGCGGCTGAGTACTTGTTTGCGAGTATCAGCCGCGGGGCGTAAGCCTGCGATTAACAACACAATCGCACGCAGACGAGTGAGCTCCTCTAACATAAGAAGTCGATCACGTTACGCTCTCGCAGAGTCGTTAAGATTCGGTATTCACGAATGGATTGATTTCTATTCTGTTTTGCTGAACGAGCGATTTTGATGCCGTGAGCAAGTTTACCACCGTCATTTTTCTACCCTTCTAATCCCATGTTTAGGAGGGTAGGAGGTAATCATCAACTAAGTGATAACTTTTCCACGTTGCTTTAAAAGCCAGTTGCATCATCGTTTTGAGCGGGAGTCATCAACGCGATGAATACTTGCGGGTCCATCGTCGCCCCCAGAAATTGAACCGAAGCGTCACCGAGAACAACGTGGGTGCCACCGACGTGAAATGCATAAATCTCGGAATCATTCGTGCAGTTGATGAAGCAATTGCCGACTGGTGTTACCGGTGTAAAGTTGCCAGTCTGTCCGGTGTTGTTGTTCTGTAGACCATTTCGATTGGCACCGTCGATACTCATTCCACCGTTGATATCTGCCCAACCCCAGCCATCGGCGGTGAATGAAGTGCCAAAGGCAATATTCCCTACTCGCGGATTATTCGCGCGAGCACCGCTGACAAAAACGATAGGACGGCCTGCGTCTTCAGCTAGAAAGGCGGTATTGGACAATCCGTCAGTAATGGAAGCAAGCAGGTTCCCGTCTGGTCCACGACCGAGCGCTCCGAGAACCTCTCGAAGCTGTAACGACGGGAGGCCAGCGACGACAAAGGACGAGTTTCTTACCGCGTTAATTGAAGCATAGTCGCAATATCCCCAAATTGGCGAGTCCGATGGGCGTGTTCCACCAGTGATGGCTGTATACAAGTTTTGTGGTGGACGAGACCGACGCGAATCGGTTGACGGACAGCGGAACAGTGATATCTGCGAAGTCGTATGTGGGTCGTTAACTCTCGCGTACCAATTTACATTTTTGTCATAGCTGGCTGCTGCTCGCATTTGTTCGATAAATGGAAGAATCATCGAGGTCCATGACTGCTCGAAGGTCGGTCCTGAGAGCGCAATTCGACTGGGCGGAAGTATCTTGTACGTGTATTCGTAATTGGTCAAGGCAATACCAAACTGCCGCATGTTGCTGCTGCAACTCATTCGCCTTGCAGCCTCACGAGCCTGCTGGATCGCTGGAAGCAGCAAACCAGCGAGTATGCCGATAATGGCGATGACTACGAGAAGTTCAACAAGCGTAAATCCCTTGTAAATCCGACTTCTCAGAACTTTATCTTTAATAATCATCACTAGTTCCTTACGCGTAATCCCTGTCGTTGCTTGCCTCTTTCTGCTACCCGTTAAGGATGCGAAGACCGCGGTTAGTTCGGTGCTTAAACGCCCTACTATCTACAGCAAAGACCATATCTACAGCTAGTTATATCGCCACTGAAACGATTTTGGTCCGAAATCGAACAGCCATACGCATTAAGAATTGGTTAAGATTCATGGTGCGGTTTGACGTACGAATGTGTCAGGGAGCAAAAGAGTCTATGCGGTTGAAAGTCGTTTGTTGGCTCCTTTGTGTATTGAAGTGTTTGGTTACACAATGATTCGTAAGCAAGACGGACGCAACTTGGAAGCAGCCGCAGGGATTGTTGTGTCTGAACATCAATTGTTCATCGATGCTGCCGGCGAATTTCATACAACAGGATACCAGCGGCGACTGCTGACGGGAGGGGTTTTGCATTTCCGAGCGGTGGGAAGCGAACTCGATGATCGCAGAGTTC
>JAIYDQ010000079.1 GCA_027487375.1 Planctomycetaceae bacterium | reverse complement strand
CCACAATGCGATCGAGTGATCGATCGTGAGCCTTTAGCACTACGCCCATTCCACCAGCCCCGACGACTCCGGTGACTTCGTAGCCTCCGATGCGCCCGAGCGATTCTGGATCGTCGGTTGGTCCTAACGAGTCCAGTACTTGTCGAATGCGGTGTGATCCTTGATTTGTCTCTTCGTGATCTTCACTGGAATCTTTCGAAGAGTAATGCAGGGCTCCGCTCGCGAAAAACTCTCGAGCCTCTTTCCATACGCTTACATCTGCTGCCGTGCTTTCGAGCTGCTCGCGACACGAGACGCAATCATCCAGATGATGCTGCAGATCCGCCTCTTCGCGAGCGCTAAGTTGCCCACGCAGGAAAGTGAGAAGTTGATCAGGGGTGCTGCAATCTTGTTTAGTCTGTGCCATGATTTTAGTAGCCACTGCTGCCAAGCGGTGGATCCTTCGAAAGTAATTGTTCCACCGTCTGGCGACGGTGGCTACGTGGTTATTCCCCTAATTCCGCAATGACCTCGCGGAGTCGAAACATAATTCGACTGCGAGCTGTATAGATTGCTCCGACGCTCTTGCGGAGTTGCCCAGCTACTTCTTCGATCGTTAGTTCGCCAGTGACCGATAGTTCAAAAGCTTGCCACGAATCTGGCCGAAACTCCTCTTTGATCATTTCCGCCGCTTGCAGATAAAGCTCGCGACGCAATTGATTCGCAAGAAAGGCCGTTGTTGCCTGATCTCGATCAACCACTTCGCGAAGCAGTTCTTCAATCGAAGAACCACCGACTGCTTGATCTTTAGGTCGCCGCGTCAAGGCATTGATGATCGCGTTCTTCGTTATTCGGCTTAGCCAATGCCGAAATCGAGTCGACTCGTCATGCTTCTCCCAAGTACCAATGGCCCTCGCGACCGCCATGAGTACTTGCTGCGACAAATCCTGAGCATCCGCATGTTGCAGACCTCGAGCCATCGCGATCCGCACAATTGCCGGCCGGTAGATGCGAGCGAACAAATCCCACGCGTCCCGATTGGCAGGATCTTGGACTTGCACTAGCAAGCTATCACGTGTTTCTGGAAATTCGCTCAAGAAAATGGTCTCCTACAAGGATTAACACAGCACGAGCTATATTCTGTCAGAAATTTTCGTAGCCACCGCTGCCAAGCGGTGGATCCTTCGAAGGTAAGCATTCCACCGTCTGGCGAAGGCTGGCTACTGCAGGGCGACAGCGCTCGTGCCTATTTCTAATTGTATCGAAATGCCGATTGACCACCACGCACCCAAAACCTATTATCTAGTTAAATAGAGATTGAAAAAAATTCTGGAGGCGATGCAAATGGCGAGACCGAGTTCGGAGCACCCAACGGAGTTGGAGTTGCAGATATTGAAGGTGCTATGGGACGCGCAGCCCATGACGGTTCGCGCAGTCCGAGATGCGCTCGACCAAAGTGGCCGCGATCTCGCGCACACGACCGTCATTACCATGCTGAGCACCATGGTCGAAAAAGGGCAGATTGAAAAGCTTGAGCCGCTCCAGGGTAAGGCGTTTCGATTCTCTCCACTCATAGGTCGCGACGACGTTTCCAAAGGCATGCTCGGGGATCTGGTCGAGCGACTCTTCGATGGATCAGCCGAAGCGGTGATGCTTAGCTTATTCGATGTCAAAGAACTCAACGAAGATGAGTTGGCCAGCTTGCGGAAGTTGCTCAACAAAAAGATGCGGGAGGCCAAATAATGAGTCGTTTTTCGATGGATTGGTCGGAACTATCGCTGCAAGTGATGATCACCTTCGCGCATTTTCTGTTGCAGGCTTGCGTTGTTGGATTGGTTTTGTTCGTCGCTCAACACGTAGCCGAGTCTCTCGGAGACTCGGGGATTCTTCACGTGTGCTGCGTTAGTAGAAAACGTGTCAGTTTCGGAGAGACTGACCTACGTGAAGCCGACCTTTTCCTAACCAAACAGAGAAGTTCAGTTAACGCCACTCATGGTCCAGAGAATAGTATCCTCAACCGAGCCGGACAACATCGAAGAACATGATCTCGATCACTCGGAGCATCCTAAAGAAAGGTATGACCGAAATTTTATCCCACCTGACGCAAACTCGTCAGAAAGATCCAGAATGTCTTTACACTCAGCAGGGCGGTAAAACCAATAAGGCCTTCGAAATTAATGACAAGCGAATCTACGAGGCGTTGGCGAGGATCTCTGGGATCTGTTTTGTCGCGATACCAATCGGACGGTCAACTGGAACTCCGGCGCAGGTGAGCAATGTGGTCAGCAGGTCGCCTTGATTCCCGTTCACTTCCGGCAGAAAGCGACCCGTGTTGATCGACCCGCCACCCTTGCCCGCGATGATGAAGGGGAGGTTTTCTCGGGTGTGACGATCACCGTCTTCAAGGCCAGACCCCCACATCATGATGCAGTTATCAAGCAGCGTCCCGTCGCCTTCTTGCAAACTGTGCATCTTTTTCACCATGTAGGCAAACTGCTCGATATTGAACGCTGTAATGGCCGCCACTTTTCGGACCTTCTCAGAATCGTTGTTGTGGTGAGTCGTTGAATGATGCTGGTCTTTGAACCCGAGTTCCGGGTAAGAAACTCCGTTGGGTGTCGACCCAATGTAGGTGCAAACGCGGGTTGTGTCGGTCTGGAATGCTAATACATTCAAATCACACATCACCTGCATGTACTCACTGCGTCGATCTCCCTCTGGAATCTTGATCTCGATGGGCGGGGAATCAGACTCATGGCCCCGGCTCGATCGAACCCCCGCCTTCTCCAATGCAGCCTCCTTCTGACGCATTTCAGTAGCGGCAATCCGTCGTTCCACCGAACGAACGCCGTCCAAGTATTCATCCAGCTTGTGCTGGTCGGTCGGCGATAAGGTGCGTCGCAGATCTCGTGCCCCAGCGAGCACCAAATCCAACATGTTTCGATCTAAGGGATTCATTCCTGTCGACGCATCCCCGCTGCCTTGTTCTTGCTTGTGAAACAAACGGTTGAGCACATTGCGTGGATTGATTTCGGCAGGGACCGCTTGGGTGGGAGAGCGGAAACTGCAATGTGAATAATAGGCCTCGTTCAGACCTGCCTGGTTTTCTTTCCAAGTTTGAGGCATGGTGGCAAGTTCTAGTGAGGGCAATGTAGTAAAGGCTCCCAAGGCGTTAGCCGCGACCTGATCTGCAGAGATCGAAATACTGATGACATCCCGCTTGTCAGGGTTTGGTAGCGCAGCGGTGAGCCAAGTCGATAGTTCAAGTGCGTGCGGTGCGTTTTTGAAAGGACCGTTGGGCACCCCCGAAATGCCCTTCATCATCAGGCATTGATCAAGCACAGGCCGCAGGGACTCGAGTGCGGGTGGTGGTGAAGTCAGGAAGCTCTCTGCATCAGTAGGCCAAAACTGATCCATGATGACGCCATGGGGCATGTACATGAACCCCAGTCGCACCGGTGGTTTGTACTCAGCTTTCTCGCTTGCTTCTGCCCAGCCCATGGAATCCAACAGCGGCAAAGCGAGTGCGGCGCCAACGCCTCGTAGATAGGTTCGTCGATCGATGGTTGTTTTTTTGGTCATGGGAGGGACTTTCAGTTGAGGTCCATATTCGTTGTAAGACGGATATCCTGTCCGTTGTACGTAAACTACTGAGCACGACGATGCGTGAAGGGATAACTAGTAACGACTGAGGTGACGAGTGTTTGCATACGATAGCCATCCTGCGCAATCGCCTGCATCAATTCATCTACGACGATTTCGTCATAACCTTCGAGCTTTCGGCATAAGGCATAGGCTAACATTTTCTTTACTAGGTTT
>JAIYDQ010000069.1 GCA_027487375.1 Planctomycetaceae bacterium | reverse complement strand
TCACCAGTAATCGCGCTCTCATCTATGAACGTTGTTCCTGAAACAACAGTACCGTCGACAGGAATAGTGTCCCCCGGACGTACTTCTAAGACGTCGTTGACTTTAACAGCATCAACCCCAATCTCGAAGACATTACCTTCGCGAACAACACGGGCAAACTTTGGTTTGAGCTCCAAAAGGGTTCGCATCGAAGCGACCGCGTGCCCTCGAGCGCGTGTCTCCAGATACTTCCCTAGCAGAACCAATGTAATGACAACCGCTACCGATTCAAAGTAAACATGCCTAGCTTGTACTGGAATGATCGAAGGAACGACGGTAACCAACAAACTATAGACAAATGCCGCCGTAGTCCCAATCATCACTAGCGAGTTCATATCCGGAGCCAATGCTCGAACGCTTTTCCAGCCGAGCACGTAAAACTTCCGGCCAATCAAAAACTGAACGGGTATGGTTAATGCCAACAAAATCCAGTTCCAGCTATTCATCGGCAACCATCGCATCATTTGATTCATCAACGGCGGCCAAATCATCGGAACCATTGCGATGATGAATATCGGAACGGTAAGTATCGCCGAAAATACGAGTTCGCTTCGGAGATCTTCAAGCTTCGCTTCATGGGTGGGGATGGACGAGAGTGGGCTTTCACCGTCGATGATCAGAGTGGCTTGATAACCCGCTTTCTTAATCGACTCCAAGACGACCGCGATTGGTTGATCAGAACTCGGGGCGAACTTCACCGTCGCTCGCTCGGTTGCCAAGTTGACCTGAGTGGAAACGACCCCATGCACTTGGGACACAGCGTTTTCAACTCGACGCACGCAACCGGCACAGGTCATCCCAGAAATTGCGAACTCAACTGTTTGTCTATCCATCCTGCAATGACTCGATCCGAACAGTTACTGTCCGATGATGTCTGCAATTTTTCCTGCAAGCGGGTTGATTGTCCCCTTGCCATCTGGATGCAAACGAGTGCTCAAAAATATAAAGACGCGATCTTTGACCGGATCAATCCAGAGTACGGTACCAGTAAAACCACCGTGCCCAAATGCTGAATCCGAAAGCTGAGCACCACGATTGGACGAGTAGGCTGAACGATGATCCCATCCGAGAGCGCGACTGCTCTTGGTTGGCGTCGTTGCTAAAGATTCGTTGGCTTTTTCTGCGATGGCTGGTTTCGGCGATTGCGGAGTCCTCATCGCTTCAAACACGCCCTCGCTCAATATGCGAACCTTATTGCGTTCCCCTTTTCCTAGCAGCATTTGTCCGTAGATTACAAGGTCCGAGGCCGTTGAAAACAATCCCGCATGGCCGGCTACGCCGTTCATGAGAGCCGCTCGAGGGTCATGAACTTGTCCTTTGAGCCACACTCCGTCGCGTTTCTCTGTCGTCGCAGCATTGACTGTGAGATTCTCACTCGGATTGAACATTGTTTTCTTCATGCCAAGCGGATTAAAGATGTTCTCCGTGGCAAACTTATCTAGGGAAAGACCGCTCAGTGTTTCGACCAGCTTCCCAAGCACAATAAAATTTACGTCCGAGTATGCGAACTTCTCGCCCGGCTTACTGAGCAGTTTAAGCTCGCATATGTTTTTCCAAGCATTATCGATACCCGACTGATAGTCCTTGAGCGCGTTATCGGGGATTAAACCACTTGTGTGACGAAGTAATTGCTCGACCGTTACTTCTTCCTTACCGTTGACACCAAATGCCGGCAAGTATGTCTTGACAGGTTCCTTGATTTTAAGAAGCCCACGATCGACCAGGATCATGATGGAGGTTGCGGTAGCGACAGGCTTCGTCAGCGAAGCCAAATCGAAAACGGTATCAAGCGTCATCGCCTCACGCGCTGGCTCTACTTGACGATCACCAAATGCCTGAGCATAGAGCACTTCATTCTTAGAAGCGACAACAACCACCGCCCCGGCCATTTCCCCGGCCGACAATGCGTTCTGAATGAGGCCTTCAATCGCATCAAATCGTTCCGGCTCACGATTCACTGGAGCAGATATTTCGGCATTAGGCAACTCAGCGTTGCATAAACCAGTCGCCAAGCTGGCAATACAAAAAACGAAAGAAAGCACGAAATGGTTCATGAATATTCGACAAGGAAGGTACGGCACGAAATTCTAAAAGTTCCCGATCCTCCCCATCATAGCAAACCGCACGCCTACTTTAGACAACTATCTCGCCCTGTAGAAAGAAAAGTTTCATTTGTGATAAAGAAAGAAGACTAAAGTCCTCTACTACGGATACCCAAAGAATTCCACGATCTTCACGACGCGTTATTCAGCGCCATCGAGCGGTAAGAATCTGCTCAGACGTTCAACGCGTGCTTCTGGATACTCGATGAATTGTCCAACCAATGCGAAACCGTTTTGATTAAGCTTTCGCGATTAAGCGGCTTTGAAAGATAGTCGTTGCAACCAGCGTCGATACACTTAAGAGAATCCGCCTTCATCGCAAAGGCGGTCAACGCAATGATCGGCAATTCGCATCCCTTTTCGCGTAGCAGGCGCGTAGCGGTGTAACCATCGATCTCCGGCATCTGCATATCGGTGAGTATCAATTCGAAGGGGACAGGATGACGCAGGGGCCCGTCTAGAGTTCCATCAACCGTCAGCATTTCGATGCCGACCTTTCCATCATCGGCAAGCGTTACTTCCGCACCTGCTCTTCGTAGCAAAAATTCGATCAGGCGTTGATTGTCCTTTCCGTCTTCCATCAAAAGTATCCGCTTTCCACAAAGGTTTACATCCTTCACAGCTGTTCCGACAGATGGACGAGCCTCATTGGATCGTGGCGATTTGCTCTCGCTTCCGAAATCGATAAAGTCGTTTGATTCGATTGGCCCTGTAGCAATGGTCACACGGAAAGTGCTTCCTTTCCCATGTTCACTCGTAATTGAAATGTCACCACCCAAGAGAATTGCTAGGTTTTTGCTGATCATCAACCCCAGTCCCGATCCACCAAAACGACGAGTTGTCGATGATTCCGCTTGAGTAAACGCGTTAAACAATCGTGCTTGTTGCGCGGGTGTCATTCCTATTCCATGATCGATAACATCGAACGCGATTTGCTCACTAGCCGTCGCATCCATGCCAATGGAAAGAATGACCGCACCTGCATCACTAAACTTTATGGAGTTGCCTATCAAGTTCAAAAGAATTTGTCGAAGACGTACTGGGTCGGATAGAATTGTTCTCGGAGTCTTGCTCTTGATTTTCAGCTTCAGCTCAACCTTCTTTTCTTCAGCTCTAGGCTTCATCAACAACAGCACTTCTTGAGCAAGAACTTCGATATCGACCTGTATTCGTTCAACAGCTAACTTGCCTGATTCAATCTTAGCCATGTCAAGAACGTCATCGATTATCTTGAGAAGATGAGTACCATTCCTTTGGATCGTTTCAACGTATTCATGTGACAGTTGCGGAGCTGCATCCAAGTTTCGTTCATCGCTCAATAGTTCGGCATAGCCAAGAATTGCGGTCATTGGCGTACGTAGTTCATGACTCATACATGCAAAGAACTCACTCTTTGCGACACTTGCCTGTGTCGCATACCAACCGAGTACGACCAGGGCTAATTGCATGCTGGCGGAATCGGCTAATGCAATTTCATTGACTCGCCATGGCTCACATGTGTGTTTTGTTTTGCTTTTCCAGACTTCGAAACTGTTTCGTGGAGATAAGTATGAACCGCCCTGTTGGTCCATGTGAACATTCTCGTTCGGATTACCTGCCCAAGATACCTCGCTTATTCTTTCTGGTCTAATCCATACCGCGATGTCATTCTGATTTGTAGCAATCGGTATAACAATTGCGCCAGCGGCAAGATCAAACAAATGTGCAAGCTTGGGAAATCTCAGAGGTATACAGTTTGTATACATATTCTTTCGATCAGCCGCGTCCAAAAGAGTATCTAGTAACAGGGCTAAATCTTGCTTTTGAGGAACATTTCCTGCAGTAATAACATGTCCTGCAATACGCAAGACGAGCCCTCCGCAAGGTATCAGTTCCTTAAAGTTTTCAATCTGTGATTGAAGGCACTCAACCGCGTTCTCTAAACTAGACTGGTAAGCTGAAAGAGCGCGTAATGCATCTCGACCTTTGGCTTCTGCTACCCGCAAGCAGGCATAAGTAATCCGTTCAATAGTTAGGCAAAACAGTCTTGCGATTGTTTTGAGGTGTGAGTCGAGAAGTGGACTAATTCTAAGGGGATCGTGATGGTGACAAACGATCATTCCCCAGAGTACACCATTGACTTTTAATGGCAGTACAAGCTTGGCTTTTACGCCAAGATTCACATAGAAGTCTTGGCACGAACGGACCGACCCTCTCGCGCGAACGGCAGTAAGATCAATGTCATCGCCAGTTATCGGATCGAATCTTGGAAGAATGGGAACACAATCGACTGATTGATCGGCTGCAGTACGAATGCTCGCAACTTCCATCATCCGACGTGCGCTCAATGGAACATCTCGCGTTGGGAATCGAAGTCCTAGATAGCTCTGTTCGCAACGTTCACTTCGCGATTCTGCGATCACTTCGCCGTTGTTTTCTGGATCGAATCGATACAAGAGACAGTGATCCATCTTAAGCGTCATGCGAAGCATATCTATCGCTGCCGACATGCTATTAATGCATTGCATGCTCTCCAAGGAATCACCAAGTACTACCATGAAATCCGCGAGCGACTCAACTCCCAGGTCTGCTGGATGTTCGAGCTTTTCAATTTCGATGAGAATTCTTGTATCAGTCGCATGAAAGCGAGTTAGAAGCGGGTCATTGGCTTTACTCAGTAGCGTAGTATCAAGGAAGTGGGATTGATTCGAATGCGGACAATTGGAAATTCTTAAAGGAATAGTCGCCGACCCCTTAACAATCGCGTCACTCCAGGGCTTATCAATCAAATCCTCGTAGGCAATTCCAAGAATCTCGAAGGTATTCAAGCTCGCATTGAGTATTCGCAAGCTTTCCCGATCTACGTTGAGAAAGACCACATGCGGCTGAATAAGACTGGTGTGTTGAAAGGCGATGTGATCACAGTTTTCCAAGGCTCCTACTGGAACGTCTGCTGCGGGTACAAGGTTCCACATCGAAGGTGCGATCGCCATTTATTGAACTTTCATGTAACTACGTTTCTGGTGCAGCCCGTTGGTTTTGGCACCTAACATCGGGTAGACATCGACGCACTCGGATACTAAAGAATCCGAATGCCACAGAAATTGCACAAAATTGCGTCCCCCAATAGCACTAAAGGCTCACGTAGCAGCGTCTCTCCGCAGACGCCAAGCACCCTCACGTAGCGGCGTCTCTCCGCAGACGCCGATGAAACAAAAAAAGCTATATCTCAATAAATACAACGGATGGCCTTGATCAACTGATACTCTCCATTCGTGTTATCCGTCAACAATCAAATTCGTGCAAGGTAGAACGTCATACCAACACCAATAAGCGATAAAAAGACAGCAACCATAGTCGCAAAGGTTGACCCAAATGCCGATCGAAAATCGTTTCGATCAATCGCTTCGATGTACCGTCGATGTCGAACGACTGAAACGATATTGACAGCTATCCCCAGAGCAATCAGAGCAATTCCAACGGGCAGCGAAAACCCTCTACTCGACGTCGCCATCTCAGGATGGGTCAGAGCCAACTCCTTTAGGAACAGACCAAACCGAGCGACTACAAACCCAAAGCCCATCAACGCTACACCCGTGCGGATCCATGCAAGGAGCGTTCGCTCTGCCGCCATATAGATACGCGAATCAACTTCCACCTGTTGCTTTGAATCATTCATGGATTTCTCTGACCTGTATGGAATCGATGCCTACCTACAAACACGCAAACACGTGCAAGAGGTTCTTATGCTTCAAAATAATTTAACTTACGGGAAGCGGAATTCGTAAGAATTCCGAAGATGCGGGAAACATTGACGAAATCGGGTGCCTTTAAAGGTCTTACGACATCTTTATCGAGTCCGAACCTATCTCTAATTTGTACTGACGCACTGCGTTGGTTTGCAGTCGAATTGACTGGCAAAAATCGCTACAATGTTGCGTCTGCAATTGTGATGATTTGGGATTTTTCTAGGAGATGTGACGTGAGTAAATTTGTTGGTCTTTTTCTGATGGCGATGATTTTGGTCGCGTGTTCATCTGGCAACTTATTGGCTCAACGCGGGGGGCCTGAATTGGAGCACACGAAGGATTCGCTTGAAAAGGTCAAGGAGTTAGTTGAGCAGAAGAAAGCGGTTCTCGTAGATGTGCGCGAGCTAGTCGAGTGGGACGCGGGACATGTGAAAGGCGCTGTGTTTTTGCCATGGAGAGACCTCCAAGACAAATTCGACGAGGCAAAACTACGAGAGAAGTTACCCAAAGACACAATCATCTACACCTACTGTGCAGTAGGGTATCGATCCCTGCGAGCGGGGAAGATCATTGCGAAGTACCAGTACGACGTTCGGCCTTTGAAGCCAGGTTACGAAGAGCTCGTAAAAGCGGGATTTGAAGGCGAGAAAAAGTAACAGCTCTCTTGCACTTGTATCAGATGTCATAAGACATCAGTTGTTTAGATTGAGATATGAATTCTTACGAATTCAGCTACCGGGGTACTTGAAAAAAGCACTACGCGCCCGCTTTTTGCTTTAGGACCGAAACACCATCCGTGTTCCTCGTTACATTATGAGAGATAACAAAGCCTGCCACCTCATCATCGCCGGCAACTACCTGACTACCAGGTTCTTTACGACCGAAAATGGTCGAAAACTCTGAAACTAAGGCAATTAAAAAGCTACAGGCTAGTGCCATGGCCAGTGTCAACGCGGCTAAAAGTGGCTTCTGCGGCTTGATTGGCCTGGGCTGAAAAGAGCCGTGCTGTGCGATTTGAATGTTTGATATGCGTTCAGCACTCAGAGCTTCCTCGATTCTCGCTTGTTCGAGTGCGGAAACATACTTTTTGTAATCGCCGTTTCTAGCCTCTACCTCACGCTCTGCGCGAGTGAGCAGGAGCTCATTCTCACTCAACTCCTCAAGCTTTGTACGTACACTTGAGAGTTGACTCTCAAGCGTTGCAAGCTTTGTTTGATTTGCAATCTGTTCAGGACGCCGTCGAGAAAGCGTGAGAGTAACTTCCTCGTACTCGCGATTTACTCCAGTGGTTACATGCTTCTGTGAAGCTTGCTCAGCCTTCATGATTGCCTCTGCATCGGCAATCTGTTTACGAACCGCGACGAGACTAGGATGTGTGTTCGTGAACTTCGATGCCAATCCCTGTTCCTGAACTTTTAGTGCATAGAATTGCTGACGAATACCATCGGTTCCTTGATTCGACATGCCATCCATACTAGAGATGACTTGATTCTGCGGAATCACCATTAGCATTTTTTCGAGCATCGCAATTTCACTCTCCACACTAGCAAGACTTGCTTGAGTCTTACGCGTCTCGTCTTCTAGACTTGCAATCTGCGCTACCAAAGCGCGTCTCTGCTCGACTGGTGAAACTAATCCAGTCGTTGCTTGGAGATTCCGAACGTTCTCTTCTGCTCTCGTTAGGGCCGATAGCAGCTCGTCCTTTTGCTCACTCAAAAACGAATGCGCTCCTTCGGACCGATTCATCTTGATGTGATACTGAACAAAGTTATTCATGAGGCAATCAACTACCGCTTGCGACAGCCTGGGCGAATCACAGTCGAACGCAATGTCGATAACGTTCGAATCACGTTTCCGAGAAACCAAAAGCCCGCCGGACAATTCAAGAATGGCAACTTCTTTCTCTTCCAGTTTGTCGCTCAAGCCCAACGAAACCATCGACTGTCGAATCACCTGCTTGATGCTACTAAAGAGTCCTTTTGATTTTGGGGCATTTGCAGCCGCGCCACTATCGTCAACCAATGGCGCATTGCCCAGAATCACGCTAGCGCAAAGAGCATTCACAACCGACTCTGCCATGTGCCTGCTGTTGAGTATATCTACGGCTGAGTTTAATTCGCTCTCACGAGATTGCGGGACGACGACAGTTGGATCCGTGCGCATGGTTGTAATTGAATCAAGCGTCGAGTTCTCTCTACCCAATCTCAGGTAGAGTCGCCCTTCGGATCGATAGGTTCGCGGCGCAAGAGCGATGTACACGAGCCCAGCGACAACGACTGAAACGAAAACGATCGCCGCTCGACGCCTATGCCGAAACACCATCGCGAAAATGTCACCGATCGATGTCTCTTGCCGCTTTATCGATACATTCGTCAATTTCTGCAACTCTTATGTAATAAGCAAGGACCTACCGAACGAATCCTAATTTAATTCCATTGAAGACCTTTTCCAATATGTTAAAGTCAAAACCACTAAGCGTATTTTTCCTTGCTTCGGCACAACCGTTACTCTCGGGTAGAATTCTTATGAGGGCAGTCATACTTGCGGGTGGTTTAGGGCGACGCTTGGCACCTTTCTCGGTGAATTTTCCAAAGCCACTGGTTCCTATCGGAAACTTGCCGATCTTGGAGATTGTGCTTCGGCAGCTTCGTGCAGCCAACTTCACAAGGGCTACGCTAGCCGTCGGGCATTTAGCGGATCTGCTTGCCGCATACTTCCAAGACGGTCGTAAATGGAATATCGAGATTGACTATTCCAGGGAAGATTCTCCCCTTGGTACAGCTGGACCTTTGATGCTCCTTCAAGACCTTCCTGAGCACTTTCTCGTCATGAATGGAGACATCTTAACAACTTTGAATTACGAGAAGCTCTTCGAGTACCATGTCGATTCGAATGCAGACGTTACCATCGCCACGAATCGCCGTAGCGTGAAAGTTGACTTTGGCGTGATGGAATTTGACAGGGATAACAACCTGACTAACTTCTTCGAAAAGCCGGAACTAAATTACGACGTTTCGATGGGGGTTTACGTCTTTTCTAGGCGAGTTCTAGACTTCATGACGGAGGGAGCCCATTGCGACCTCAACGTGCTGCTGGAAATTCTTCTCAAGCAAAATCGAACTATCAAAGCCTTCCAATCAACGGACATGTGGCTGGATATCGGCCGTCCCGACGACTACGCACGAGCGCAAGAGACCTTCGAGGAGAACTCGCACCTATTCTTGCCTTCTAATACAAACAATCTGGCAACCATTTAATTCAGGATTTCTAATGCGAGTTCTTGTTATTGGTGGAGCAGGTTACGTTGGGGCTCCGCTAACATTTCGTTTATGGGAGCAAGGCCATGACGTTACGGTTCTGGATAATCTGAGCTTCGGCGCCGAATCCTTAGTTCCGCTATTGGGTAGGCAGCGATTCAAGCTGGTCTGCGGAGATATTCGCGATTCAGCCTTGATAAAACAAGCGATGATTGACCACGATGCAGTATGCCTTCTCGCGGCGATTGTAGGAGAACCCGCATGCAATCGTGACCCACAGAATGCGATTGACATCAACTTAAAGGGCTCGTTAAACGTCCTTGCAGCCGCTCAACAAGCTCAAGTTGAAAAGTTTGTCTTTGTTAGTACATGTTCGAATTATGGAGCGGTGGCCGGGGACAGCTTTGTCAATGAAGAGGCATTACTACAACCGATCTCTACTTATGCTGAAACGAAAGTCCAAGTTGAGCAGCAGGTCCTTGCAGCAACCAGCGCACACTTCCATCCTACCGTTCTTCGACTAAGTACTGCTTTTGGTGTGTCGCCAAGGATGAGATTCGATTTAATGGTGAGTGACTTCGCCTTGGCAGCCGTCCGCGACTCGAAGATTGTCGTGTTTGGGGAACAGTTTTGGCGTCCGTTTGTCCATGTCATGGACATTGCAGCAGCAATTGAGAAGGTCCTAGAAGCTGAACGCAGACAGGTGTCCGGGCAAGTATTCAACATTGGCGACACAAAGAATAACTTACAAAAGCTTGAGCTCGCGAATCTTGTTCAGCGACACGTAGATGGTGCCGTCGTTGAGCTTGTGAAGCGTGAGACAGACCCGCGAAGCTATCGAGTTGACTTTACCAAGGCAAAGGAGTTACTTGGATTCCAGGCTAAATGGTCGGTCGAAGATGGTGTTCGCGAAGTTGTAGACGCGCTCAAAATGGGTATCTGGCGATCACCAAGCGATCCTCGTTACTACAATTAAGGTACAGTCAATGTCATGGAAATACCTACTCTCCGATGTTGATTTGGGAGATGAAGAAGCGAATGCTGTTGCCGATGTGGTTCGCGGCAAGTGGCTCTCCATGGGGCCTCGTACGTCGAAGTTTGAGCTTGAGTTTGCAGAAGCGATGCAAGTCAAACATGCGGTTGCTCTCTCCAATTGCACTACCGCTCTCCATTTAGCATTAATTGCATCAGGAGTCGGTGTTGGCGATGAGGTCCTTGTACCAAGCTACACCTTCGTTGCTTCCGCCAATGCAATTCTCTATACAGGGGCAACTCCTGTATTCGTAGACATCGTTGGACCGCGCGATTTGAATCTGTGCTGTGACGATTTGGAAAGCAAAATTACAAGTCGCACAAAAGCGATCATCGCAGTCCACCTGGCGGGCTTTCCAGCAGACATGGACCGTCTAATGAAGATCGCTTCCAAGCATGGATTAAAAGTCGTTGAGGACGCATGCCATGCAATCGGTTCCTCCTATTCACCATATTCGAGCAGTGAACATGCGGGCAAAAAGGCGGGGACCATCGGGGACGTAGGATGCTTTAGCTTTTTTGCCAATAAGAATCTTGCAACGGGTGAAGGTGGGATGCTGGTTACCAACAGCGATAGTATTGCTTCACAAGCGAGACTTCTACGATCGCACGGGATGACAAAGTCGAGTTGGGACAAAGCCAGCGGGCGTGCAACCGACTACGATGTGACCTGCCTTGGCTATAACTACCGCTGCACTGAAATCACTGCGGCAATTGGCTCGATTCAGCTTCAAAAGCTAAGCAATAACAACGCCCGTCGACTCGAGCTTGTCGAGGCCTACAGAAGGAAACTTGGATCTGTAGAGGGGCTGATTCTTCCATTTGCAACAAGACTAGAGGACTCTGCACACCATATCTTCCCAATCATTCTCGACCAGTCAGCTGATCAATCTGTGGTACGAAAGAATCTAGCCGAAAAAGGTATTCAAACGAGTGTACACTACCCACCGGTTCATCTCTTCAGTCACTATCGGAAGCTTTACCCGTCAGTACATCTTGCGCAGACTGAGAGCGCCGCTCAGAAAGAGATAACTCTACCCTTACATCCACTGCTAAAGATCGAAGATGTAGAGAACATCACTGACGCAGTCATCGAAATTGTGTCCAATGCGAATTTACGTAGTGAAAAAAATTAGATCTCTAGTACATTATTAAACGTTGCAACTGGCACGACCTTGACCGGCAATCAGGATGAAGAAGCGGTTGACGATTTCTCGAAAGCTCACTTGTCATTTACCGGGGAAACAGAAAGCCGCTGTGCTAAATCATGATGCCGAAGGTTGATGTCACAGTTGCAATCTGTACCCATAATCGAACCGATGGTCTACGCGAATGCTTAGAGACCCTAATCAAACAGGATACAGGTAATCTCTTCACCTATGAGATTGTCGTGATCCACACAGGTAGTAAAGGCACGCCAGAAGCTATTGAAGAAATCTCGCGGAAAACCGACGTTCCAATACGAGGCATCCGTAACCCTCATGAAGGAACAGTCAGTGCACGGAATCGGGGGTTCAGTGAAGCCCGCGGCGATTGGATTGCGATGTTTGATGACGATCAAGTTGCAGAACCGCAATGGCTACGCGCGCTCTGGTTAGTTGCGCAAGAGAATAATGCAAAGAATGTGGGGGGGCTTTTGCATCTTCGATTGCCAGAGGGTTGCGATCGAAAACTTTCCCAGCGCTGCCGGCGAATGCTAGGTGAAACAGTAAAGTGGGAGACACCTCGCCCATACACAAGACAGGAGGGTCCGGGAACCGGCAATCAGATGATTCATCGTAGCGTCATTGATCAAGTTGGAAATTTTGATCAGGCATTCGTTCTTCGAGGACACGATACAGACCTTTATCGTCGAATTCGAATGGCCGGTTTGGAGTCTTGGTTTTCTCCGCACGCTGTAGGCTATCACATCATCCCACAGTATCGACTCGAGGACAGCTTTTTTAAAGAGACATCTCTGCACAACGGCTGGAGCTTTGCGAGGCGAGATCGACTGGAACTTGGAATTTTCGCAGCCATTGGACTCGCAACTCTCCGAGCGGGCCAAGCCCTCTTCGTCAACGTACCTCGCCTTGGCATTTCGATTCTCCGCGGAGATCGTGAAGACATATTGGATTCACGCATTCGAGTTTGGAGGGCCGAAGGTTACGTTCGGTCAATCTTCTATATGGCTTTACCGTGGCCGTTTACACAAAATCGTTTTTTTCAAAAGTACGAGTTTCGCGGGGAAAAGCATTTTCCGGCGGCAACTTGAACGTGCGTTTCTTTCGGAAGCTCATTTCAAAGGCAAGATAAGTTGCAGCTATCGTATCCATACAAGTCCGATTCGCTTTTAGAAGATGCTCGTCAAGCATCGATTGCGAGAATCCCGCTTGCTCTTCCAACTGGGTGGATTACGAAGTCCGCTTATGAAGTAGGGATACTCATGTATCACCGAATCGCGCCGCGAAGATCTAATCGCACATTTCCGACATCCAATGTCACTCCAACTAGATTCGAAGAGCAATTGACAGGTCTGCTAGAACAAGGATTTGTCGCTACCCCGCTCAAGAGCGTAATCAATTGGCATCGTCAGAATGCAACCTCCGATGCAAAGTCCTTCTGTGTAACGTTTGACGATGGATACGCAAACAACTTTCTTTACGCGTTGCCGATTCTCAAAAAACTGCAAGTACCTGCGACCATTTTCGTTTCCACGGCCTACCTTGACTCGCCGTCCCCCTTTCCATTTGATGATTGGCGCGATCTAAGTAATAACCGATCCGCCCCTGACGATTGGCGAGCCCTTACCTCCGACGAGTGTAAGGCACTCCTGGATTCCGGATTCATCGAACTGGGCGCACACACGCACAGGCACTTAGATTTCCGGGGAAAGCCCGAAGGATTCGAATCGGATCTTCGCGAGAACATCCAGGTACTCCAAGAGCGATTCGGGGTAAGTGAAGTTCCCTTTGCATTTCCGTACGGTAAGCAAAAGAAGGGCTTTAG
>JAIYDQ010000207.1 GCA_027487375.1 Planctomycetaceae bacterium | reverse complement strand
GCCAGTTTTGCGCTGGAGTCCAGGCTTCAGCCGCTTTAGGCAAATCCAATGTGCTCGGCGCCTAAAGGCTGTACTCCAGCACGGTTGCGATCGATCATCGTGCTCAACTTAAAATACGATTACTTACATTATCGTTTGCAGATGACTTCTTCGATGATGTCGCAGGCGAGCGACAGATGTTCTTTCGTGACAACGGCGGGTGATGGCAAGAAGCGGATTCGGGTTGGGTTGCTTCCAGCGACAAATCCCATGAGCCCAGCTTCATACAGATCGAAGATTGCTTTTTTCGCTTGTTCGCCGTCTCCAGAGCCAGCTTGAAAGGCCATCATCATGCCTTCACCGTAGGGGCCAGAGATTTTTGTGGGATATTGCTGTGCCAGCTTTTCCATTCGGCTTTTGAAGAAGCTCGCTCGTTCCATATTCCATCCATCGTTACCAAAGCAACGTTTCGATTCGAGTTCGTTTAGGACGGCTAGCCCGGCAAGAATCGAAGCGGTTGCGCCGGTGAAGGTTTGCGAGAGAATGGGGCCTTTCGGTTTTAGTTCTTCGCGGTAAAGCGTTGCACAGACCTGCGTGATTTTTCCGATGGTGACAATGTCTGCGTACTTATCGAGACCGAAGTGTTGGAACGCGTAGGGTTGGCTGAGTCGCGTGAAGGTTTGAACTTCGTCAAATATGATCAGCACCTTATGTTCGTGACAGATCTTACAGAGACCCTCAAAGTATTCGGGGGTTCCTGGGTAGTATCCGCCTTCTCCCGCAACCAACTCCAACCACAAGCATGCGTACTCGCCGGGGTGTCTTTCAAGTAGCTTCTTTAAGGTGCTCAGCGCACCAGCTGTTGTCCCCTTTGGATCTGCCGGATGAAACATGGGAATAAAATCGACATCCAGCGTCTTTGGTAGCCCGGTACGATAAGCGGGGCGATCGGTAAGTTGTGCTAACGCGAGTGAGCGACCTGCAAAACAGTTATCGATGCAAATGACTCTGGAAGCAGGGAAGCGATTATGAAATGCGATCTTCAGCGAGTTCTCGTTGGCCATCGCGCCGCTAGTGCTGAGGAGGCAGTGAGCTAACTGGGCTCCGTGACGATTGCCAAGTTCAATAAGCCGTTCGGCCATCGTGAGTGAAGGGGCATTTTGCTGCAGGTTCCCTTGCATGATGGTGTCTTCCATCGCGGCATCCACCGTGGAAGCCAACATTGCCGGATGGCTGTGACCCATGCCGTGTACACCGATCCCGACAATGAAATCGAGCTTCACGCTGCCATCAGCCAGTTCCACAAACGGGCCGTTTCCAAGTCCGCTCCCAATAAACGGGAAATAAGGAGCTCCTCCACGGGCTACCGCTAGCCGATCGAGCATCGATTTGTATTCAGCCACGAGATGAGGATTGGGAGGTCGTATCTCGCAAATTTGGTCGCGATACTCTGCAGCAGCCGACTCGAGAAGTTTTTTAGCCTGAGCGATCCGAGCGTCGGCGCGTAGTTTTTCAGCAATTGTTTGATTCATACGCACACTTTACCAAACCGGCTTGGAGTGCTCTAGAGCGACCGCGGACAGTTTCATAGACTCCTAGCGACTTGAACTGGAAACGATTCGAGTTGTGCTCAGAATCGCATCAAAAGTCGTAAAACCTCTAGAGATCTTCGTGTTTCTAGATGTTTTGATCGCTATTTTCATCGAATTCTCAGCGAAATCAAAGGCCTTTCATTTCCTGGGCTCTTGGTCAAGAAACCGCCCCTTCCAGCAAGTTTCGTAGCCTTCTCCGGCCGATCAAAATCGTGGATTCGAGATCAAATCAACCCATCCACACATCGCATGGGGTAACCTTAAAGCAGATGGAATTTGAAATTTAACCGTGGCCGGTGGCCAAACCGTAGGATCTTCCTCTGGGCTTGAATATACTCTTGAAGTCAGTGCATCTTCGACGAGGCAGTCTTTTGGCGTAAAAGTTAAGGTAGACTTCATTTGGCGAGCGAGCGTCCGTTCGCGTTTGCTCGTTGGTCCGAGTCGGTCGGTCACGAATTAACCTGCCCCGCAAACCCACCCACATAGCGAGCGGTGACCAACCGCTTCGCTACCATTTTTCCAATAACACATTTTAAGCTACTTTCCCCTCCAAACTCGCGATCGCTGCATTTGCGTTGAAGTCAATAGTGCCATGAAAACCATTTTGCCTTGCCCAAAGTGTAATCAATTCTTTTTGCCACCCGCTTCGATAGCTCCAGGAGCGACTCTAAAGTGCCCCGGATGTGGGTATCATCTGGCTGCAGAAAGTCTTTTCGTTGATATCGATTCAACGGCAGCGTGCTGGGGTGTTGCGGATAGCAATTCTACTGAGAACGTTGTGACCGATGTGATTGATGGTGGCTTGGTAGAGTCGATTCAAGATAATTTTGATGGAGTGGTTGCTGAAGATACTTTTTCAGCGATTGACGAAGATCATGGCTTTGCGACGTCCGCGATTGTCTTCGAAGAGGCTCTTTCTCCCGATTGGAAAACAGAAGAAAGCAACGGGGCTCCTCTTGCGGAAGTCCCTCCATCCAATGAATGGGAAACGCAACCCTCTAGTTTAGATGGACAAGAAACTTCTTCCGACAGCACAAGGGCAAGTAATGAGAGCGACTTGGACGGTAACCAACTAGCTGCAAACGAACTCGCGATAAACGAGTTCGAGTTTACGCCCCTATCGCTTGAAGAAGAACCGAGCGTTGATGAAGTTGCAAGCACTGCTGAATCGAGCCGCCTCGAATCAGCAACCCTTGAATCGAACGAGTGGGCTGATGAATCGGCCGATGACGCATTGATTCTCGATGATGGAAGCCTTGTTGGCGAAAGCATTGTTAGTGAAGCGTCGACCGCAGACGAGATGGACATAATGTTTCAGGAGGATTCGCTTGTTAAGGGGGCTGATTCGGAGGATGCTCCTTTGACCTTGGCTCCCCTGCCCTCGGCACCTACAGCAGGTTCGACGAAACGACTAAGCGATCCCTTTGGGGCATTAGGAAAGGCTCCGAAAAAGCGGCCGCAGGAATCACCACTGAAGATGATTGGATCGGTAGTTGGTGGCGGTGTCGCTGCGGTTCCGATTGCGATCCTCTTGATGTGGTACGTTCTTGGAAAAGATCCACTCAAGGCGGGACCTGCGGTCGCACAGTTCGTTCCTTGGATCGTTCCCGCGGAATTTTCCGATGAATCGGGAATGCGATCACGAATCGCCAGATCGGATGCACGTCTGAATGGGAGGATTCCAACGTTACCAAGTGTTCAAATGGAATCGAATCGTGAGGTTGCAAGCAGCGTCGATGCTGAATCGGGAGCAATGGAACCACAAGCGACCAACTCGAAGTCGACTGAGCCGAACGCGACTGAGCCGCGCGTAAGCGAACCTGTTGCCGCAGAACCCGTAATGCCCGAACCTGCAGTAGCCGAAGTCACACTCGAGAAAATGGTCGAACCAAGACTTGCAAATGCGGTTGCAGGCCCATCAGAGACAGCCACGGGAATGCCATCGGAAAATGTTGCTCCTAAAGCATCAGATCCTGTATCTAGCCCAGTGAAAGCTTCTCAGTCACAGGCTGAAATGACGGTTTCGAATGTTCCAGCACAAAGCGATATACCCAAAGAACCCAAGGCAGCAAAGCTCAAGGGCTCGGCAATTAGGAGCGAGTTATGGGATTCAATCGAGCAGAGTAACCCAGCAGAATCAATCGCAACGTTGAAGGCGTACTTGGCATCCGATTCCAAGGCTAAAGGTCACGATCTTAAGGTCAAACAAGCATTAACGGCAGTTGCGAGTGATCTCGCGAAATTGCATTTTGAGAACTCACCATCTTTTAAAACCTGGCAACAAGCAGCGGCGAAAGTCGTTGCGCCAATGGTGAAAGATCGTGCTTTTTTGGCGGCATTAATTGCTGCGAATACCCCTTCTGCGAGCGGTGGACAGCCGAATGAAGGGGGGGAATCTTCAGGTAATGGTAGCGGCTTCAACATCATATTGCTGGATACCGCGGTAGAGCTGGATGGTGCAACACAGTGGTTACCGCATCCGAGAAGTAAAAAATTCTGGACTGGTACCCGCGTTCTTGTGCCGAAATCGATCATGGTCCCCGGCCAATCGGGCGGCCAATACATGCTGCTGGGAACCTCGCGGCCGTCACAGGAAGGTGGAGAGGAATACAAGTTGGATTTCACCGTACTACTCGCTCTTCCACTTTAGTCGGTGCAGCGAATCTTGGGTTGCTTGCAGCCTAAGTCGTAAGTCATCTGACCTCTGCAGTTATTGCTTTTGCTGAAACAGATTTCTGAATTCTTATGAATTCAGCTACGCCGCGTTGATATTACACAAAGCACTATCACCGAACACTTGCAAGTCACCACACTCCAGAATCTTCGAGTGTTTTCGTGACACTCCCTGACCAGTCGCGATTTGCTGCGGGTGAGGCCGGGCTTGGATGCAGTACTCGAAGCACCTTGGTACTATCTTTGAGCTCTTTGGGCATCGCGCGTCTGCCACAGGCCTCGGCAAAGGCCCCGATTGCGACGAGAAACTCAGGCTTGAGCGTTGCGATCACGCCTTTTAAGTGTTCGTCGCATATGGATTCCAATTGAGTTCGCAAGGCGATTGGAAACTTATCCGGAGTGAGGTTTCTGGCTTGCTCGTCCATAAACGCTAGTGGGCAATAGTTGCCAACGAACTGGTCTTTGAAGAAACTTTTGGCGTCTCCATAGCGATCATGAAAGAGTCCCCAAAGTCGCTTTCCAGAGACCTCCGACCGCGTGCACTGCAGCCCTTGGATGGGGCGTTTGGGATGAACATAACTCGGCTGACTTGCACAAGACTCAATCTGAAGCCAATCTCGAACCGCTGCAACTTCGCCAAATGGAATTCCTGTTTGTACCATTCCCCAAGGGCCTGGATTCATTCCTAGGTACAGGATGCGAACGGGCCCGTGGACATACTTCTTCAAGTACTCTGTATGGGGCTCAAATGCATATTGCAATGGATCATAAACGCAAAAAGCGACCGACGAAAAGTCGATCGCTTTCAATTTAAAACTCAGTTCTTTTGCTAAATCAATCAACCGCTTTGCGTAGACGTTTGACAGCGGCTTTTTTGACTTCATATGATCAGGACAGAGTTTGTCGCGTTTCTACTTGACGATGTCGAGCAATTCGACTTCGAAGATAAGTGCTTCGTTTGGACCGATGGCGCCTTGGCTGCCACGCTCGCCGTAGGCCAATTCTGGCGGAATGACTAGCTTCCACTTGTCGCCGACGACCATTCGTTGAAGAGCTTCAGTCCAACCGGGGATGACTTGGTTGACGCCAAATTCTGCTGGCTCGTTACGCTTGATGGAGCTATCGAAGACTTCGCCGTTGACGAGCGTTCCTTCGTAGTGCACTTTTACTTGGCTAGTGAGCGTTGGCGACTTGCCGCTCCCTTTCTTGATCACCGAATATTGGAGTCCTGACTTTAGCGTCTGAACCCCGTCTTTCTTTGCGTTTTCTGCGAGGAAAGCTTTCGACTTCTCGAGGTTTGTCTTGGCCATACTTTGGACTTTGGCTTGAGCCTCTGCTTGTTTGGCCGCGAAGAGTGCATCCAACTGCTCACCTGCTG
>JAIYDQ010000319.1 GCA_027487375.1 Planctomycetaceae bacterium | reverse complement strand
GATATCTCGATTGCGATCGAGAACTCAGGAACCGTCATCAAAATCCCAGAGAAGTCGATTGCGACTCCAGCAGCAGCCATGCCTGTTGAGAGCAAGGTCGCATCAGGAGCAGCGAGTAGCTCAAGTGAACCAGCCGCTCAAGTCAAACCCACCGAAGCGGCCCAGTCGAAGATTTCTGCAGCAGCAAAACGGGCAACACCTGTCGTCGTAAAGGCCTTGGATGACGCCCCTGTATTCCAAGATCCAGCATTCCAAGATCCAGCCCCAGTAGTAAGAGCAGAACCAAAGGCTGCTTCCACTCCAATAACGAACCCATCACGAATCGCGGAGCCGAACTCAACTCCTTCGACATCCGTTGCATCCCAGCCCAACTCGCAACCTCAGATGGCTGGTCAAGCGACAACGATAGACACTACCGGAACTGGGTCGGCGTCATCTACCTTAGTCACGAATGAAACGACACCTACTCCTAGTGCGTCGGATAATCAGCCACCATTTCAACCCAACGCGATCAATCCGGATGTGAAAGAATTAACGCCAGGTCAGCAGCTGCCGATGGCGGTTGCCTCCGGTATCGAGAGTCCTTCTGTTAGTCCCAATGCAACGGTGCCGTCAGTAGACAACTTGAACCAGAACCTCACTCCATCGAATGCAACACCAACCACGGCATCCGTTCCAGCGGGTAGCGCACCCAATAGCTCCGAAGCGATCACGATGCCCGAACAGGTTGCCGCCGGCGATTCACAAGTAACCGCACCAAGCAACGCAACCGCCGCAACTCAGCAATCGATTTCACCTGCAGAAAGTATCGCACCCTATTGGACTGTCGAAGGGCAGCTGGCAATTAAAGCACCACCCGATCGCTCGGCCGTCGTGGACCTAGAGTCACTTGTGTGGGCATCACTGGCACACTCTCCTTACGTCCAATCGATCAAGCTTACGCCACTGATTCGTGAAACCGAAATTCAACAAGCCCAAGGAGCGTTCGACCCGACGCGCTTTGTTGATTCAATTTGGAACGATCGATCGGACCCAGTCGGCAACACGTTGACGACCGGTGGGCCACCGCGATTAAACGATAAGACGCTGAATAACAAAGCGGGTATTCGCAACAAGAATACCCTTGGCGGCAATCTCGAAGCATCGCAAGAGATAATTCTCCACAACAGCAATTCACTGTTCTTCGTGCCGAGACAACAAGCCGACACAAAGATGTTTATGCGTTACACACAGCCGCTGATGCGTGGTGCCGGGCAGGCGTATAACCGAGCGACGATAACGATTGCTGAGCTGAATACGGCTGCCGCAGGAAAAGACTCCAATCAAGCAATGCAGTTGCACGTGATGGATCTTTCAGAAGCTTACTGGCAACTCTTCTATCATCGATCGCAACTACTGCAACTGCGTCGCGGCTTGGAAAGACTGAAGGTTATTGCGAGTCAGTTGGAAAACCGTAGGGATCTGGACCTACTCGAGAATCAACTCTTTCGAGCCCAAGCTGCCGTCAAAACTTTCGAGTCGCGAATTGCTCGAACGATCGCAGACATCATTGACGACGAACAGCGAATCCGCCGCTTCGTAAATGCCCCTTGGATCCAAAACCTGGTTTGCGACGAGATTATCACAGGCTCTGTCCCGATGACTGGTGCCGTGGTGCTTTCAGCGGAACAAGAGTTGGGAGCTGCTTTCATCAATCGACCTGATGTTCTTGCAGTTCGAGATGAAATTCAAGCAGCGAAAGTAAAACTGAACGTAGCTGAGAACGAGTTAAGGCCCACCCTCAATTTGGTGACAGACATGTATGTACGAGGTTTGAATGGGCAATACGACGTTGCCAATTCACTCGGAGATCAATTCGCTAATGGCCGCCCTTCTTATTCCGGCGGCTTGGAGTATCAGCGTCCAAGAAACCTTGTATTGGCCAAGGCGATCAAACGGCAACGCAGCCTCGAGCTGCAACAGATTCTCTTTCGACTCGACGATCGGCTTCTCGATGTCTCACGCGAGGTCCTCTCGGCAGTTGCTGAGGTAGAAGCAGCTTTAGCAGAACTCAACGCCAGTGTGGGCTCAACCATGGCAACGAAATCAGAACTCGAGTATCTCGAGTCGCGTTGGGTCAGCAGCGAGTTCCTCGAGACCAGCCAGATAAGTCTGAATCTTGAACAGCTAATGGACGCACAACAGCGTTTAGTAAATGCCGAAGGATCGTGGGCTCTTTCCCAAGCTCAGTACATGATCGCACTTTGCCGACTTCGGTTCTCCACAGGGACTCTTTTGACCCTGGGAATACTCGATGAACCAGGTGTCCAACCCGCGGAAGTTCGATAGAAGCATTTCTCTTTTGCCTCAGCACAATGGCGCCAGAAGATTTAGCAGATGGCATAAGACATCTGGAGATTCCAATTCGGGCAGCGCCAGGCTGAGCACAATAAGCGACCGCAACCGTGTTGGAGTCCAGCCTTTAGACGCTCTGATCACGTTGGATTTGCCAAAAGCGGCTAAAGCCTGAACTCCAACGCAAACCTGGCGCTGACCAACTAGGTTTTCTCTTCTATTTCCAAAAACGTCATAAGCCGAACGAATTCAGTTGCCTTATCATGCCAATTCGGCGGCGTGCAGCCCGGTATGTGAAATTCTGGTGAATCCGGGAAAGCTTTGACTCCGGCGGGTAGCTTCGGCTATAATCGAGCCGCCACTTCGGCCGCAGTAATGTCGTGAATACGGATACTAAGCTATGTTAAGGCAATTTGAAAGCGCAAAGACAGAGGACTTATCGAGCCAATATCGGGCGACGGAAGCTCTGAGTGAATCGCTGTCTGACGAAGAATTGGCAGCCGAATATTTGCGCGAGCGGTCCCCAAAAGTGTTTGAAACCTTGATGCGTCGATACGAGCGCGAGATGTACGCGTTCCTCCGCCGCTACCTGGGAAGCGAAGATCAAGCCGAGGACGCATTCCAGGCAACTTTTATTACCGTGCATCTTCGAATCGACCAATATGAAGTCGGCCGAAGATTTCGACCGTGGCTCTATGCGATCGCAACGAACAAAGCAATTGACCTGAAGCGTCATTTGAAACGTCGCGCGGCAGGTAGTCTGGACAGCGGAAGTTCAACCGATGGCGATGATAACTGGAACTGCCTCCGAAGCGCGATTCCCTCGCGAGAATCTACCCCTCTAGATGCCTCGATTCAATCCGAGCAAGCCATGCGAGTGCGAGCTCTCATTCACCAGATGAATGAACCGACGCAACAGCTTTTGCAAATGGTTTTCTACCAAGGGATGAAGTACTCCGATATCAGTGAAGCGTTGAACATACCTGTTGGGACCGTAAAAAGTCGCGTTTTTAATGCGATGCGTAAACTGAATGAAGTCTGG
>JAIYDQ010000273.1 GCA_027487375.1 Planctomycetaceae bacterium | reverse complement strand
CCGTTTGGTTCTATTGCACGTATCATTATCCGGGGGCTCGATCTGGCAGTCACAGAAGCATTCGCAAACTCGATTACCCAAGTTGTCGAGAAAATCCGCTCTCTTCAAGGTTCCAATCAAGTACGCTTTCTCGGTCCGGCCGCACCGCCCCTTGCGAAGCTGAAAACCTTCTACCGATTCCATATCATGTTCGTTGCGGAAGAACCTGGTATTCTCAATCGACTCCTAACACGCGTTCACGCAGAGCTCAAACCACCCAAAGATGTCGAATATGTCATCGATATTGACCCTGTTGATATGTTGTAAACGGTAAGCCTGAGGAGCCTGTGCTTGGCGCATATCGGTCGCTGGCATGTCCCCAGAATCGGCCATTGCGATGAAGGTGTGTTGACTTTCAGGATTCATTAAAATTTGGAGAAGGATCATGGAGGGGAAGAAATCCACTATTATGTGGAGCTAGGCACTGAATCTGCGGCTTTCGACTTTGGGGAGAATGACAATTGAGTACAAACGCATCAGCGGCATCCGATATTGTTCCGACTCTATTTGATGATGCCATCATCAACTCAGATCATTACAGTCCCGATCTTGCTCCGACGACACTTCAGCAACGCACTTGGTCCTCAAGAGATTTTATCGTTCTCTGGATATCACTTGCTGCCTGCATCCCGACCTATCAACTCGCTTCAAGTCTAATCCAGCAAGGGATGAGTTCGTGGGAAGCGATCTTCACCATTCTTGTTGCCAACTTAATCATCCTTGTTCCACTTCTGCTTAATGCGCATCCGGGAACAAAGTATGGAATATCGTTTCCAGTCTACTGTCGCGCAGCGTTTGGTATCCTCGGCGCAAACATTCCAGCTTGTTTGCGGGCACTGGTCGGTTGCGGTTGGTTTGGAATTCAGGCCTGGATTGGCGGTTGGGCAATTTACAAAATCTTGACTGTCTTCATTCCATCTTGGGAATCGCAACCGCCGATCGCGATGTTAGGAATTAACCTGCCGCAACTACTTTGTTTGATGTTCTTCTGGTCCATCAACATGGCTGTAATCTCGATGGGCATCAACTCGATCCGCTACCTGTTGAATATTAAAGCGCCTCTGTTGATCGTGTTAGGTGTGGCAATGTTGATATGGGCGGTCTACGCCGCAGATGGCTTTGGGCCGCTTATGAACAGGCCGTCAAAGTTTGCAAATGGTGGATCGAAAGCTGGGCAGTTTTGGTCCTTTTTCTTTCCGGCGTTAACAGCGAATATAGGGTTTTGGGCAACGCTCTCGTTGAACATCCCGGACTTCACTCGCTACGCGAGATCGCAAAGAGATCAGATCACAGGCCAGACGATCGGGCTTCCTTTAGGAATGGTATTGTTCTCGTTTATCGGCGTGGCTGTTACTAGCGCTACTATCGTGATTTATGGAGCGTCGATTTGGGATCCGGTAGTCGTGTTGAGCAAGTTCGAGAATCCAGTGGTTTTAGTAGTTTCACTTGTTGCAATTTGCATCGCGACCTTAGCAACCAATATTGCGGCTAACGTGGTAAGCCCGGCCAACGATTTTGTCCATTTATTGCCGAAGCTTGTCTCCTTTAAAATGGGAGGTTGGCTGACCGGAATCCTTGGGCTTTTGATTCAACCATGGAATCTGATTTCCGAGCCTGAAGGATATTTCTTTATGTGGCTTATTGCTTACTCAGCACTTCTGGGTGCTGCCGGTGGGGTGCTTATCACGGATTACTACTGTGTAAGAAGGACCCGCTTGAATGTAATTGACTTATACAAAACCGATGGACAGTACTGGTACAAGAATGGTTTCAATCCATGGGCCGTACTCGCGATCACCGCAGGAATCCTCCCGTGCATACCTGGCTTCATTGAAGTAACGTACAGGGCGAGTATGACACCAACATATTGGACCGATCTCTATCATTACTCTTGGTTCGTCAGCTTCGGAATTGCCTCCGTGGTTTACTTATACACGATGACTCTATTCGATAGATCGGCCTTTGAGGCGTCGCAAAGTGAGGGCTGAGAGTGTCGCGTACTATGCGAGTGCATAACTTTTTAGCCAAACGATATACCGATTCTCTCCTGCTGCTTCGATGGCGAGAATCACTCCATTCCGGGATCGAATAGTTTTCGATCGAATTGCTGAGCCAACTCTCCGGCGGCTTGTAGGGTATGAATAAGCTTCTGCAATCGCCCCGCGGCGGGATCGAGTCGTTCCGTAACGAATTCCTCCCCGCGATCATCGCGCCAAACCTCTTGCAGCTTTTTCGATTGTTCCGACCAATCGTTCGAAGCCGCACGAACTCTATTCGCACACCCCAACAGATCTTGCCGTAGTCTCATTTTCGATGATTCCTAACTTAGGCAAACTCACCAGCAGTAATTCATCGGACTAAGTCCGTAATTGATATCTGGGTAATTGCTATCCAAAAATCAACGTCCAGTTTTTTTTGCAAAGGCCTCGGCTTTTTCCCGATGTAGGTTTGCCAAGGGATCGTCGCCGAGTTTTTCGTAGATCTCTGCCAGTTTCACGTGAACGCCTGTGTTGGGTAGGTTTTGCTGCATGGCTTTCTCAAGTTGCGTCGCGGCTTCGCGATACCTCCCTTGCTTCATCAAAATGGTACCAAGAGTATCGTGAAACGTGGGGTTGTTTGGCATGGCGGCTAATGCTCGCATCGCTAGTTGCTCGGCATCATTCAGGTTTGGCGGCTCCCGATTAGCCATGATCCACGCTAAGTTG
>JAIYDQ010000330.1 GCA_027487375.1 Planctomycetaceae bacterium | reverse complement strand
CTTGCAAAACCTGCTCTGAATCAGATCTCAATTAGTATCCCAATCGGCGTCCACACGGCCATTCTTGGGCCAAACGGAAGTGGGAAATCAACGCTCCTGAAACTGTTGTTGCGACTGCTTTATCCAGATCCTTGGACAGCACCATCGGCCCCCTCTAGCGATGATCACTTCGAAAATACGGGCGGCTCGGATCCGGTTCAATCGGAGCGGGTTCCTGAAATCGCAATCATGGGACGTAACGATTGGAATGTTTGGGAACTGCGGAAGCAACTCGGTTATGTCAGCAGCGAGATCGACCACCACTTTACCCTGGGACGATCAGGAAGACTTACAGCATTGGATGCTGTTCTAACAGGGTTCTCCGCAGGCGAACTTGCTATTGAAAGCCAGCAGATCACAAACGAAATGCGATTGGCCGCAGAAGAATCGCTGGAAATATGTGGCGTTGCACATTTTGCTACACGCCCAGTAGCAAGGCTATCAACGGGTGAGCGAAGACGAGTCATTCTCGCACGAGCAATGGTTCATCGACCTATGGGGCTTATACTAGACGAGCCAACAGCTGGACTCGATATCGCATCGCGAGCAACCTTCTTACAACAAATAGAATTACTCGCTCAATCGGGAACGACTCTTGTTTTGGTAACGCATCATATCGAAGAAGTTACCCCAACATTCAATCGAGTCCTTCTCCTCAAAAATGGTAGTGTTCATTTCGACGGGAATCGTCATGAAGCAATTGAATCAGAAAGACTAAGCTCGTTATTTAATGTACCGCTATCAGTGCATCGAAACAAACAAGACTACTTTTTTATGACGCTAGATTAGGCTCTGTTTCTAAACACGTAGTCGCGTCTCTCCGAGACGCGAAATGTTTAAGTCTCGGCACGTAGTTGCGTCTCTCCGAGACGCGAAATGCTTACGTCTCGGAGAGACGTAGCTACGTGCAAGACAGTTTAGAAACACATCCCAGTCTGGGTACTAGGCCACAACAATCAATCCAGATCAATCACTCCAAATCAACTGTCTCACTCCAAAGGGCCGAGACCGCCACGCAGATCCATCCCAGAATGAAAGACAATCCGCCAAACGGGACGATCCAATGGGTTGGATAAGTCGTAAAAACGATTCCGTAAATTCCGCCAGAGAACAAAAGAATTCCCACCATCATACAAACGGCGGCAACTCTCATTCCGCGCGATCTTGCTGAAACGGGAGCAAGACCGATAACAAGAATCGCCATTGCATGAAAGAGTTGATAACGTACCCCTTTTTCAAAGTTGTCTAACTTTTTTTGAATCTTTAGCTGGTTCGTCTGTGTCTGCTCCGCGGATTGATTCACATCGCCAGTAAGCTCTTGCGACTGCAGATAAGCCGGTAACGAATGAGCACCAATCGCGCCTAGACCGACAGCTATTCCCGCAAAGCAGGCGCCTGCAAAAACCAACCACTTACTACCTAACATAGAAATCATCCAATTGGTTTTCAAACTGAGAACGCTTAACGAACTTATCGATGAAGATCTGGTAGCGGTTCGTTTAGCAATCGCTTCGCTATGTCCAACAAAGAATCCATTACAAAGGGCTTTGTGATGTACTCACTAACTCCCATCATGGAAGCGTATTCGCGATGACGTTCCCCATCGTTTCCTGTACACATGATGATACGAACGGGATGCAGAAGCGTTTGACTTAGTCGTTCCAGAACCATAAATCCGCTCCGCTTGGGCATCATCATATCGCAAATGATCAAATCCGGTGCGATCGTTTCGGCCATTGCAATTCCCTCGTTACCGTCGTGAGCGACTCGGACTTCATAGCCCTGTCCGGTCATCGCAAATTCGACTGAATCGGTGATGTCCGAATCATCGTCAATCAACAATACTCGCGGTTTTCGATTTTCAACTTGCCATGCGGGAGGAATCATTCAATTCTCTGAGTCGAGGGGGGCAGTCGGAGATTCTTGGTGGTTCGCAATTAAACGGCGGGGACGAACGTAATAAGATTATAATCCAGACGTCCATACAAAACGAGTGGCGAAGGATTTCGATTTCGACGGTTATCGCAGTTCAAAGGTGTGAGTTTGAGCAACCAGGAAACAGACAGTAATTTTGCAAACTTTTCCGAGGCTGCGAGGATTCACGCTTGGGAACGATACGGTGTCCGTTTGGTGGACAGTGCTGTTTCGAAGATTGATGTGATCCTGAAAAGCGAATCGACTATATGCGATTCAGATGCCAGATCATTTTTGACAATGTGTTACGGTGCATGGATCGGAGATTGGATTGTGCGAAATCTTGGCGGTTCTTGGGTTGGCTTATTTGAGCCGACACCCCCGAGAGTTCTGGTTAGCGGCATTCCATATAGCCCCATGGACGCTGTTGAGCGTGTTCTTTCCACTCGCGACGCAACTTCAATAGACTCGCTTATCCATGATCTCCAGATAAAACAGAGTCTCGCGAATCTCAATAACGTCGCAGTCGTAGAAAAAAATCGTGGCGTTTGGGATACCATGAGCAGCGACCTGCGTTTTGTGCGGACCGAAGATTTTCCCGCTGATCGCCAGCAAGCATTCGATGCATTAGATCCGTGGATTAAAGCTGAATTCGATTCTATTCAAAAGCCCAAGCCACTTGAGGTTCTTTGCTTGGCTGCGGGAGGAGGAACGCACGGACCGCTTCTTGCGTTGGCGGGTGCTGCGGTGACTGTTGTAGATTTTAGTGCGAAGCAACTTGAGATAGACAAAGGAATCGCCGTTCAACTCGGACTTGCATTAAGAACGTTTCAAGCCTCAATGGACGATTTGTCTTTTCTTGCTGCGCAAAGTTTTGATGTAGTCGTCCAGCCGGTGAGCATGTGCTACATCCATGATGTCGCTCGCGTTTATCAAGAGGTTGCCCGTGTTACTCGACCGCACGGGCTTTACATCGCACAGCATAAACAACCGGCCGCATTGCAAGCTGGCTTACACTGGGAAGAGGGCATCGGCTATGCGATAGAAACGCCAGCCGAAGATGGGCAAGTAGCGCCGGAGGTTTATAACCAAACTGCATTCCGTGAAAAAGGCACTACCGAGTATATCCATTCTTTCAACTCGCTTCTCGGTGGGCTTTGTCAAAGCGGATTCGTAATCGAAGATTTTATGGAGCCGCCTCGTGGAGATGCCTGGGCGGTTAAGAATACGCCCGGTCATCGGTCCCGATTTTTACCACCTTACATGAAGGTCAAAGCACGCCGTAAAGCGTAGGCTTCACTACTTGGTTACTGCGTCCGTTACCATTCCAACCGATTCAATGTTGGTATCCGTGCTGATTTCGTGGAAGCTTAGAACGCGTAACTCGGGCATTGTTTCTTGCGTAATCTGCCGGACCGAAGCACGAATACGAGGACTTACCAACAAACATCTTGGACGCCCGAGTTGATCGAGCTTTTTCATTTGATCAGCGATCTGCTGGCAGGTTGTTTTGATTGTTGAAGGAGACATCCGAATGAAAAGCCCACGTTCGGTATGCTCAGTACCAGCGGCAATTCGATCTTCAACTGCAGGGTCTAACATAATGACTCGGAGCTGCGAGTTTGCATCTCGATAGCGTTGCGAGATTGTACGACCGAGTCGAACACGAACACACTCGGTTAGCCAGACCGGATCCTTCATCTTGCCGACGTTGTTGCCGAGTGTTTCAAGAATCGCCGCAAGATTACGAATCGGTACATCTTCGCGAAGAAGGTTTTGAAGAATTTGTTGTACTTCTGCAACCTTCATCATGGCCGGCACAAGTTCTTCGACGACAGTGGGCGTCGTCTTTTTCAATTGATCTAATAGCTGCTTGGTGACGTCACGAGTGAGCAATTCATCCGCGTGACGGCGTGCGACTTCCTGGATATGAGTCGCAAGCACTGCTCCCGGATCCACGATCTGATATCCGTAGATTTCCGCTTGCTGCCTCCGTGACGGATCAATCCAAAATGCTTTCTTCCGAAATGCAGGATCTACGGTTTCTTCGCCATCAATTCGTCCCGTTGTCAGTCCCGTATCAATCGCAAGTACACGATCAGGACGAATCATTCCACGATCTACACGATTACCACCGATTTGAATTTCGTAAGCATACTCCTGAAGACTCAATCGATCCTTCATGCGAACCGTAGGTAGTAAGATTCCCATCTCACCAGCAAGTGTCGCTCGCACTGTTGAAATCCGTTTGGGAATATCGCCGCCGCGATTGGGATCAGCGAGCACAAGAAGTTTTAATCCAAGCTCAACTCGCATCGCATCGAGCTCTAAGTAGTCTTCGACTTTCTTCTCGGGAGGCGCAGCCTTGACTGCCGCAGCGTCCGCTTTGCTTTTTGCTTCTTGAACTACCTTGACCTTTTGCCGCTTCTGAAGCGTTGCCGCGAGACCAATACAACCACATCCCATCGTAAGGAGCGGAATCGTCGGAAGCTGGGTGAACATCAGTAACAATAGAAACGCACCGGACACGACAAGAGCTTGCGGGTGCGAAAATATTTGACCAAGAAAATCTCTCGGCAAGCTCGACTGTTGTGTGGATCGAGTTGTGAGAATGGCAGCGGCTAAAGAGATAAGAAAGCCTGGTATCTGGCTAACCAAACCATCACCGATTGTAAGCTTAGTAAAAATCTCAGCAGCTTCGAGCAGCGTCATTCCGGCATAAACATACCCAATGAAAAGCCCACCGATGATATTGATGAAGGTGATGATGATACCCGCAATGGCGTCCCCGCGGACGAACTTACTGGCACCGTCCATGGCCCCGTAGAAGTCAGCTTGACGCGTTATCTCATCGCGACGCCGTTGAGCTTCCTTTTCGTCGATTGCACCGGCACTCAAATCTGCGTCTACTGCCATCTGACGACCAGGCATACCATCCAAAGCGAATCTCGCTGCGACTTCACCGATTCGTGTGGCACCTTTCGAGATAACAATAAAGTTGATCAAGAAGATGATCACAAACAAGATGATTCCGACAGCCAACCGATCCCCGGCGACGAATTCACCGAATGCTTCAATCACTCCGCCGGCGGCTCCTAGGCCTTCGCTATCGGTTCTCGTAAGAATTAGCCGCGTTGTTGCAATATTTAAAACTAGTCTTGCCAACGTGGTCGCTACCAACATCGTTGGGAAGACGTTGAACTCAAGGGGGGAACCAATCGATATGGTTGTGAGCAAGATGACGACTGCGACCGCGATATTTGCTGATAGCAAAACGTCTAATACTAGCGGTGGCAATGGAACTAAAATGACGATCACACACCCGATGATTCCGACGGGAAAAATCAAGTCTTGCGTTCGATTCATGACATTCGTGGCTAGGCTCATGCCGCGAAGACTAACTGCCAATCGCCACTGCAGTCCAGAGAGATTTTTTACTGGTCAAAATTAGAGTCGGTTTAAGACGTAAAGCGAAGCATCATTGAACTTCCGCGTCTTGACAGCGAACTTCCCATTCAACTATACAGACCGCGGAGAATCCGAGCTCAAATCTTAAACAGTATTTCCCTTAAGTGGTTTGATTGAACTTCATGACGGCATCACCCAAGAGCAAAGAGACAGTCAATCCTTATCCAATGATCGCGCCGCGATTTTGGCATGGAATGACCTCCTCCGTCTGGTGGTCGATGCTTTCTCGAAACCGATTTCGCATATCGCCATCCAAACTTCATATGGCGGTAATTATTTGCTTCGTAACGCCAATCATCGACGTTTTAGCATTTATCCAGCATTTAATTCATGGCCGCAGGATTCGACAAACAAAGCTAGCTGGGCCGCCGATCTTTGTCCTGGGCCACTGGCGTAGCGGTACAACCTTAATGCATGAACTGCTCCATTTGGACGAACAATTCACCTCTCCGTCTACTTATCAATGCTTTGCCCCGAGACACTTTCTGCTTACCGAACCTTGGATGATTCGCTTTGGCAATTTTTTGCTTCCGGAAAAGCGTCCAATGGACAACATGAAAGTCGGATGGCAACTCCCTCAAGAAGACGAGTTTGCGCTGCTGATTTTGGGTGCACCGACACCTTACTTTCGCGTAGCCTTTCCAAACAACCCAGTCCCCCACATGGACTCGCTGGGTTCAAAAACATTTGATCCGACGAAGCTAGACCATTGGAAGCGTTCCGTCGATTGGTTCTTTCGTGCTTTGTCGTACCACACGCCGAAGCCACTGATCATTAAGAGTCCTCCACATACAGGACGACTGGGAGTCCTCGCGGAAATGTACCCTGACGCGAAGTTTATTCACATGATTCGCGACCCTCGAAAACTTTACCCATCGACCATGAAGCTATGGCGAGTGTTGGACGAAGTTCAATCGTTGCAGGCGAAAACCGACCCCGAGTTGCTTCACCGGTTTGTCATTGAATCGCTCCATCGAATGTACGATTCGTTTGAAATAGATCGACAAAAGATATCGCCCGACCGAGTCATCGACGTACATTACGAAGACCTTGTGGCTCAACCGATTGAGACCATGAAGCAAATCTACAGCCAATTTCAAATCGGTGACTTTGCCCCCATCGCTAAGAAGATCGAAGAACGACAAACGACCGAAAAAGATTACAAAACCAACCAACTTGGGTTGGATGTCGAGACGGAAAAAATGGTTCTTCGCGAATGGCATGACTACGCCAAAAAATACGGCTATCTGGACAGCAAGTAATCCCGTATTCACACATAGCATTAGGCTATTCTGGTTGCCGAAAACTCAATTAAACCCATCTTGCGATCCAGTTGTAATCTCGCGTACCATCCGACCTCGGCTCCGCGCCGTGTGGTCCGTCGGGCGACTTGTTTAGTCAGCCGATACCACTGAATGAGACTCAGCTCCCCTGCCCTATCAACTCCGAACATCATACTCATTTCATGTTGATGAAGGATTGCCAACAAATGTCAACAGACACTGCTCAAGTACATCGGTCATTGGCAAATCAGTTATTGGTTAATCGTTCAGCAGATTCGATATGGATTCCCTTCATGATGGGAATTCTATGTTTTATGCAGATTGGTTGTACACCATTTGAAAATCGTTGGCGCAGAAGCTCAACAATCGACCCATCGCAAGAAGACGACTGGGCTCCTCCGAAAGTGAATGGACAAGCTGCCGCCTACCGGACACCAAAACAATTTCGATCAAACGCAAGCCAAGCAACTGCAAAACGCTCCAACGAGAAGAGCACTAGCTCACTAGCTACAGCCAAAGATCCACAACGAGCAAGCTATAAATCGCCAAACAGCGGCACAGATTCACAAAAGACGGATGTCGCAAAAAGTAATTCAGCAAGAAATGATGTTGTTGATCCAGCTAAAAGCCAAAGCACGAATCGCCGCATCGGAGATAAAGAAATACCACAAATTGCGAGCGATTCGAAATCTGAATCTAACATCATTGAGACCGATCCCCAAGAACTTGATCTCGGTGGAGCCATCGCGGCATTACCTCCTAATATGCAGGTCGTTCTCAAGCGACAACTCGACGCACTAGAAAAGCGAGACCAGGAAGCGTACGCGCTGACTTCGCAAAAGAACTCTTCTCAAACTCCTGAGAAGAAAGTTTCAATGCGACTTACGGATAGCGAAAGCAATACCACCGAACCGCCAACTACGAGTCTCGCTACAAACGCACTCAATGCAAAACCGCAGCCAGCCGCACCTTCTCCAGTGGATGCCGCTTCATCTGCAGCAATTATTTCGCAAATCACGCAGCCAAACTCGACTTCTCCTCAACAGGCATCGTTGGTAGCGGTAAGCAAAGAAACGAACGGACAGACCTCGGCATCATTAGCGACTGGACCAATACAACAAGCCTCTGCCGTCATTACAACTAATAACGCAAGCAGTCCTAGCGTCGTTACCGCGTCGGCTACTGTACCGTTAAGTAGCAAACAAACCGACGTAACATTTGCCCCCCCACCTTCGGCATCGTCATCCACGACCGGCACTCAGTGGAACCACGACCTCGCCGGGTCTATAGCGAAACTCGAAAAGCAACTAAAAGAAAACCCATCTTCCGATGAAAGCGTGCGCATAAGCCAAGAGATGACCCTGCGAATGCTCTATGTCGCCAATCGTCAACTGGAAGAAGCCATGCGACCTATCGAAGGTCTTACCGAATCCGAACGCGATTATATGCGTCACCAAGCTCAGGCCCTTTACGAAGCCTCCAACCCAGATGCCATGCCCGTAAAAAGCCGCAAGTGGTCGCTCGTCATGAATAGCCAGCGTGCCGCGACCGACCAACTCGCCGCGGTAAGCAATCTAGACATTAAATCCGTTGCTTTCTGCACCGACGTTCAAGGCTACGGTGTTATCACAAAATTCCCCAACAATGTCTTTAAGCCCGATCAAGATCTACTCCTTTACTGCGAACTAGAAAACGTAGCGGCCGACCAGGTCAAAGAAGGTTTCGAAACTCAGTTACAAGGTAGCTACGAAATCATCGATCCCAACGGTCGCAGGATCGCTGACCAACTTCTTCCCATGGAAAAAGAGATCTGTCAAAACCACCGCCGCGACTACTTTATCGTCTACCGAATTTACACCCCAATGCAAATTGGACCTGGCAACTATCAGTTACGACTCACCGTGGAAGACATGAAAGCCAAGAAGTTCGGTCAAGCGAGCCTTGATTTCCAAATCCAAAAGTAGTTCTGAAGCAATTCTCAGATGCACAGATCTTGCTGCTAACCGCGTCGGTGTTGCAAGATGTATGATGAGTAGGAACTGTTCGTGGGCTGAAGGACGCTGAGCCACGAGAGTTGAGTCGAAAAAGCCTGTCAGAATGCATCCGACGCTAGCCCCCTGAATTCATAAGAATGAGTTTTTCACTGGGCCTTCGACCAGATGTAAAACTGGGGTTTGTGCTCGTAGCAGATGTCGTAAGGCATCTGAAAAAAATCAGCGTTAGCGATTATCTTCATCGACATCTGAATTATTACGAGTCCAGCTACCCAAGTTTTAAAGCATGAACACCAGTAAACCAAACAAAAAAATTCGGTGGGGGATACTTTCTGCAGCTATGATCGCTCGCAAGAATT
>JAIYDQ010000144.1 GCA_027487375.1 Planctomycetaceae bacterium | reverse complement strand
GCCATTGGCCAGTGGCGCACTCGCGAACAGGTTTCATCGGGTGTGGGTGAAAATCCACTGGTTGATGCCTCCGGAGTCATGACCGACGGTCGTTCGTTTACCAATTCCGATCACTTCAAACAGCTTCTGCTTGAAGATCGCGACAAGGTTGCACGCGCGTTCATCGAACACCTTTGCACGTACGCACTTCGTCGAGTGCTGACCGTGGATGATCAAGATGACCTAAACATGATTGATGAAGAAGCGAAAAGCAAAGATTACGGAATCAGAGACATCGCGCGTGCGGTGGCAACGTCGGAGCTGATGAGGAAGCGTTGATGGGGTAAGTTCTTGGTCCTTTGTTCTTGTTTGAAGAGACTCCGAGAACTATGCACCGAAAACTAAGCACCGAGAACTAAGAACTAAGCACTAAGAATCAAGAACCAACAACTCCCATGAACTACCTTTCCCAATCCTGGCTACTAAACCGCCGTCACGCTCTCAAGGCACTTGGCAGTTGCATCTCACTTCCCATGCTGGAGTGCATGGTCCCGCTTCGGGCGGCTGAGGAACAAACTGCTACGCCGCGGCGCAGTGCCTTCATCTATCTTGCCAACGGCGTTCATTCGCTCAACTACCAGATCACCACGGCGGGCAAGGATTACGAGTTCTCCCGCTCATTAAAGCCGCTGGAGAAGCACCGCGAAGTCATCACGCCGATCAGCGGGCTGCATCATCCCGGCGCGATTAGTCATCATCACAATTGCATCGACGTCTTCTTGACTGGCGGGAAGCTTGGTCCCTCGGACCGCAACACCATCTCCGTGGACCAGAAGATAGCTGAAATCACAGCGAAGCATACTCGGGTTGCCTCGATGGAGGTCGCCCTCACACAGGGTTCCCTCGCCTGGACTGCAGACGGCGTGCAACTGCCTGCTCTGCGTCGTTGCAGTGAGATATTTGCCACTCTTTTCGAGGAACCGAAAGGTGGTAAAACGGAACAGAGGAGAGCCTTGCGTCGCAAAGCGAGCGTCCTGGATGCCAACCTTTCTGAAGTCCGCCAGCTCGAGCAGAAGATGGGCTCGGCAGACAAAGGACGCCTCGATCAATATCTCAATTCGGTTCGGGAAGCGGAGATTCGCACGCGGCGGGCTGATGCCTGGCTCGATACGCCGCTGCCAGAGGTCTCCGAGGACGATCGCAAACGGACCAATCGCGACGTTGCGGCGACCATGGCGGGCGAATATTTCCGCACCGTTTACGATCTTATGGTGCTTGCTTTTCAGACCGATGTTACCCGCGTGGCCACCTTCAGCCTTGGTGGCGAAGGGGATGCATTTTCCATTCCCGAGATCGGAATTACGGAGTCCCGCCATCAACTTAGCCACCATGGCGGCGATGCTGGCTACATGGAGAAGCTCACCAACTATGACACCTTCGCAATTGAGCAGTTCAGCTACTTCCTTTCTCGGCTTGCGGACACAAAAGATCTTAACGGCAAGCCACTCTTAGGCTCGACGATGGCGCTCTTTGGCAGCGGTATGTCTTACGGACACAGCCACGGCAACGCTAATCTACCATTGGTACTTGCAGGCGGTTCCGACCTCGGCCTGAAGCACGGTAGCCACCTCGACTTCAACAAGGATGCGGCAGGTTTCCAAGGCTACTCGCTTGGCGTTGACGGAGCGCTCACCAGCGCGCATTACCAGCTCTGCAGCCGTCCCGCAAACACCGACGCTCACATGAGCAACCTGCTGCTTCTGATGGCTCAGCGCATGGGCGTGGAGACCGATCAGTTTGGCGATAGCAATAAGGTGATTGAATTATGAAACAGTTCTTGGTTCTCTGTTCTTGGTTCTTGGTTGTTTGTTCTCGGTCTGTGGTTTGTTCGTCGTTGCTGGGGCTTGGTTGTTCATTGGTTGTTCAAGCAAGCTCCGCTGAAGAACCAAGAACCAAGAACCAAGAACAAGGAACCGGCGCAGCAACCCCCTTCCGCCCTGAAGCTGGAAAATTTCCACCTTTGGAAAAAGCCCATTCCTATCGCGGTGAACTGGTGTTTGTGGATCATGCCAACCGTCGCGGCAGCATCCGTGTGCAGGGGTCCGGGATGTTTTTCCGGAACGACCCTCACCCATTCGCCATGCTGCCCTATGGCATTGTGCGGTATCACGGAGCGCCAGCCGATCTCCGCGACATCCCGCTGGGCACCGTGTTGCATGTACGAGCCTTTCTCCCTCCGGAACCAAAGATCTCGGCCGTGCCTGTATTGCCTATCAATAGCAAGAATCTGGATGCGAACCACAATCGTGGTGCCGGCATTGCGCCAGCCGAGAACCACCTTCTGCTCCTCGAAGACGAGCCCAGCTACTGTTTGCGCGAGGGCAAGGTCTGGAAGTTGAAGGAAGTAGACCTAAAGAACAGCGAGGGAATGATTGTCGCCAGCCGCGAACCGAAGAATGGCGAAGACGAGAAGACCGTTGACGAAAAGATGACTTTTGATGCCGCCACCCGCTTCTGGCGCGGACGCGAATGCTTGTGGATCGAAGATATCATTGCCGAAGGCATTTGGCCTGCGGATGGAAAGAGATCCCTCGACGGTCAAGCGGTTCTGTTGGGCATCATATGGAAGCCCACACCAGACGGAATTTTCACTCGCTTTCACATTTCGGATATCTGGCTCGACGACACAGCGATGCAACGCGCGTCCCACAATCAGTCCGAGACGCACAAGGCCTTTATCCGCAGTCGCTGGCTGCCCGCCTGGATCGATGCCGTCGAGTATGGCAAGTTCGGCCGCGCGACCGTGACGGCTACCTTATTCGGAGGTATGGACGACTCGCTTTACGCTGATTTCAAAAAAGATGTCGGCGCCTTGATGAATGCTGTTGAGAACACGTTGAAGCACACACACGGCGCCTACGGACCAGCCCACATGGCCTCAAGGGGCACCGTGCGGGAGGTTACTAAGTCGGATAAGAATGTGCCACTGGGAAGCAGCGGCATCCAGATCCGTTTTGAGACCGACCTCATCATTGAAGGAATTCGTCCCGGCAGAGTCGTCCGTGTCCGCCCCGTCAACTGGCCTCAGGTTCAGGTGCCCCGCGAGGAATACCTCAACGACAACCTCGATGACCGCTTCCCGACCCCGTCTATTTTTCCAAAGTACTGATGGATTTGCTTCGCTGTGCTTGGTTCTTATTTAGTCCCGCGAGCTGACAAGCGCTAAGAACCAAGAACCTTAATCATGAAACTCTTTCTGATCTTTGCCTTCGCCTTTGCTCTCGTTCCGCACATTGAGGCGTTGGCCGAATTTCGAGTCGAAACGGTGATGGTGTCGATGCGCGATGGAGTCAAGCTCGCGACCGATGTGTATCGTGACGATTCAGTGAAGCAGGCTCCCGTCGTGTTGATGCGTACTCCGTACGATCGGACCAAACAGAAGGGCCTTGGCGAGCGTTGGGTCAAGGCGGGCTACATCTTTGTGTCGCAGGACTGTCGCGGTACCAAGGCATCTGAAGGCGTGATGGCTCCCTACAACAACGAAGGCCAAGATGGCTTTGACACCATCGAATGGATCACGCGTCAAACGTGGTGCAGTGGTCGTGTGGGGGATGATGGGTGGTTCTTATGTCGGCGCAGTGCAGTGGCAAGCTGCAGTGGAGAACCCGCCGGGTTTAGCTGCAATTGCACCACAAGCGACATGGAGTAGCTTCTATCGCAATCTCCATCTCGGCGGTGCAGGACCTGAAGATGAGGCTGTGGCAAGAGGGCTACGTGAGGTCGCTTATTCATGATGTTGATTCGGTAAGCGGCAGATGACGAGTTCTTCGGTGCTGATGTTCTGGAAGGCCGACCAGTGTTGCCCGATGGGCAAAGTCTTCTCTGACAAGATTACGCAACAGTTTTAATATGTTTGGCAATTGAGGTTAACACCCGAGATGACCATAATCATAAAGCTATCTGGTAAGGAGGTCTGACTTAGTTGGACAACACGACATTGCGCTGGTGTACAGGCTTTAGCCGCTTGTGGAGTGTTCGACGAGGACGGCGGTTGGAGGCTGTACTCCAACAAGTTTGCACAAGTTCACACTTGCAAAGTCGCTCTGCCCAATTTGGTTGTCCTTATCACCATCCATGCAAAACGAACAGTTGAGAACTATGAAAAGAATGCTCGCCATCCTGGGTGTCGTGTTGCTTATACCGTGGGCATTGCTGAGTGCCCAAGACAGTGCGATCAAGCTGAGTGAGACCGACCAACTTGCCGGGACAGGCAAGAACATTGCGCCACAGACCAGTCTCTTACCCACTGGATGGGATCCCGCGCTGGCGGGCGATGAAGTGATGAAACGCCTCGTCAAAGTCACCGCGTCGCAAGTAAAAGGGGCTCACGATGCGGAGTTCGTTTGCGTCGGCGAGCGTGCGTACATCGTCGAGCACGACAACGATGTAGCTCCTGGACACGGCGCCGGCGCGGCGATGTATTGCGTGCTTACGGTGGTGAACCTGAAGACATTACAAGTTGAGAAGACGCATCTGCTCGCTAAGGCTGGCCAGGCGTTTGCGAACATCAGGCTGCCGGAGGCTCAGGTCTTCGTGCCGCGCATCATTCGCAAGGACGACCACACGCTGCGCACTTACTTCTGCAGCCAGCCGGCTAAGGAACAGGCGGTGATGTGGTTTCGTGACTTCGATCTTCGCACGCAGAACTTTGAGGAGAGCATCCACAAGGCGAAGCTCAAGACGGCGGCAGGGACCTTCGACATGGAGCCGCGTCATTTTCATGCCGATGCTGCGGCGCAGGGCTTCACAAAGCCGCAGGTTCGCGAAGGACTCTACATCTTCGATTCATTCAAAGAGTTCGACGGTCGTCGTTACGTGGCGCTCAACAACTTCCCCGGCAAACAAAACGCCCTCGCCATGTTGCACGATGACTTCACGACTTTCGAAATCATCGGACATTACAACGAACCGCAGTCGCAGCAGCTTAGCGAGTCGGCTGTGAACCGTTTGCCTGACGGCACTTGGATGGCAATCTGTCGCAACGACGGCGGTAACTATCACTTCACGACGAGCAAAGATGCCAAGACATGGACCGTCGGTGAAACGAAACCGTTTGTTCCCAACGGACTCAATTCGAAGCCGACCTTCGACAAGTTTGGCGACGTGTACTACCTTGGCTGGCAAGAGAACACACGTGTTCACGGTTGCAACCGCAGCGTCTTCAACGTTGACATCTCTCGCGATGGAAAGACATGGGAGCGCAAATATCGCTTTGAGTCGCCGCACTCATTTCAGTATCCGACCTTCCATGAGCACGAAGGAACGATCTGGCTCGCCGTCACGCAAAGCGATCACGGCGGCTCCTCCGACCGCATCATGTTCGGCAAGTTAGAGGCGGTTGGCCAGTTTGAATCGCAAAGCGGCAAGCAACGTATCGAGTGGCCCGCGCCGCCACCGCCACCACCTGCACTGATGAAGCGTGGCGTGAAGCTGTTTACCGATCGTGATTATGTTATCGACGAAATGCCTGATGCCGTCCGCGATCTCCCCTTTCATCGAACGAGCATTGAACAGACTGACGCGGAAGTCACCAAACCGGGCGTACTCTTCGCGCTTACGCCGACGATTCGTCCAGGGGCCGCGAGCCAGGAAGAAGCGCTTCGTAACGCAGGCTTCACCAAAGTCGACGTACCCGAGACTCAGCTTTTCCCTGGCGAGATCAATCGTGTGAGCCTCTATCGCAAGCAGGTCGGAGCGGGCCAGCGTTTGAAGTTCAAGAAGATGGTGCTGCTGATTTTCGCGAGAGGTGCGCAGGTGCGGGAGTCGGATCCGTATGCGCCGGTCGTGATCGCGAATCCGGGAGCGGCGTTTCAGGATGAGGCACGAACGGGTGTGATGATCATCGGGATGGATCGTACACCGAAGGGTCGCGTCTGGGGTTGCTGGACTGGTACGGGGGACAAGAAGGACGGCTATTTTCTTCTTGCAACGAGCGATGATGCTGGCACCACTTGGTCGAAGCCTCGTCTAGCGGTTGGCGCGCGGACGGAGCCTGAGCAGAAGCTTAGCGGCGCGCTGGTCGGCAATCTGTGGAGTGATCCCAAAGGGCGTTTGTGGTTGTTCTTCGATCAGCAGCTCGGCGATCCGCAGAAGCGCATCACGAATTGGTTTATCCGCTGCGATGATCCCGATGCCGCTGAACCCGTGTGGTCAGAGCCGGTTCAGTTCGCCGAGGGTTGCACGCTGAACAAACCGACCGTGCTCAAGAACGGCGACTGGTTGCTGCCGGTCTCCGATTGGCAGAAGAAAACAGCGCGAGTTTTTGCCTCCATCGATGAAGGCATCACGTGGAAAGAGCGTGGCAGCTTGCAGTTCCCGGATTGGGAGTTCGACGAGCATATGACAGTCGAACTGCGCGACGGCCGCTTGTGGATGCTTGCTCGCACGAAGGGACAACCGTTCGAGAGTTTCTCCAGCGATGGCGGTAAGACCTGGAGCCAGCCGCGTCAGGCCGCGACGGTACAGAATGTGAACGCGAGATTTTTTCTCCGTCGACTGAAGTCCGGTCGCATCTTATTGGTGAAGAACGGCTCGCCTACCGAGCGACTCGCAAAGCGTTCGCACATGTCTGCCTATCTCTCCGATGATGATGGCCAAACCTGGAAAGGTGGTCTGCTGCTCGATGAACGCAATGCTGTCTCGTATCCCGATGGTTTCGAATCGCCCGACGGTCTGCTCCACATCCTCTATGATTGGAACCGCCACACCGATGCGGAGATCTTAATGGCGAAGTTTCGCGAAGAAGATGTGCTCGCCACCAAGATCGTCTCGCACGACGCAAAGCTGCGCATGCTCGCGAACAAGGCGAGTTTACCGGTATCTATTCGCCCAAGCGATAAGTGGTCCTTGCAAGCGATCGAAGACGCGAAGCAAGATCGCACCAGCATTCCTTACGATGGCATAACTCCCAACAAGATGGTGTGCGATACGACGCTGCGACTTATGCCAGATAACTCTTGGATTATCTCGATGCTGGCAGGCGATGACTTTGAACCATCGCCGAACAACTACATCGGTATCACGCGCAGTTCCGATGAAGGTCGCACTTGGTCTCCGTTGTCAACCGTCGAGACGACGTTTCCTCGCAGCGGTGTGACAAGCGGCCAGGGTGCAACGGAAATCATGACGATCGGAAATCGTACAACGATGTTCTTTAGCACGCATTCGCAGACCTGGGGCCGCGATTGGCAATCGTGGCAGATGCACAGCAACGATAGCGGTCGAACTTGGGGCAAACCTGAATCGATGCCCGGTCGCCTGGCGAAGTTCACCTTCATTCGTGGGCACATTATCAAACGCAATGGTGATATCGTAATCCCGTTTCAGCATTACCTCGGGCCACCGAAGGGAACTCCGGAACCTGCAGCAGAGGAAAAGCCGTGGCACAAAACGTTGTTCCACTACGTCAGCAATCCTCGCAACGGAGTACTCATCAGTCGCGACGGTGGAAAGACATTCTCCGAGCACGGCAACATCCGCATCACCGACGACGACCGGTATCACGGATGGGCTGAAAACAGTCTCGTCGAGTTGGCGGACGGGCGTATCGCGATGGTGATTCGCGCGGACCGACTCGGCGGAGTCCTCTACTACGCCGAGTCGAGTGACGGCGGTAGATCATGGCCAGATTTCGCAACCAAAACAACGATTCCTAATCCAGGCTCCAAGGCGATGCTCTACAGTTTAGGAGGCGACACCGTTGCGTTGCTGCATAATCCCAATTCTAAGCATCGAAGTCCAATGGCACTTTGGATCAGCTTCGATGGCATGAAGACTTGGCCTTATCAGCGCGTATTGCAAGCCGAATCTTGCGACGGTTCAAAAGGTCGCATGAACTATCCCGATGGTTTCGTCAGCGCGGACAAACAATGGCTACACTTCGCCTTCGACGACAACCGCCATCGCTGTGTTCACTATAGCGCGAAACTTCCGCCGCAGTGAACCTGCCATTCCTTCATCGGTGCAGGCCTCCCCGCATTCTTCAGTGTTCACGTCATAATCAAGTAGCCTTTCATGATTCGCTTTATCCACTGGTTCAACAATCTTTACCCCGTGTGGCTGGTTACGCTGGCGGTCATTGCTTTTTTTAAGCCGTCGACGATGCTTTGGTTCGATAAACCATGGATCTTTTGGTCGCTTGCGGCGTCAATGCTCGGCATGGGTCTTACACTGACAATCGCGGACTTCAAAGCGATCGGTAAGATGCCTGGTAGTGTGGCATTAGGTTTCATAGCACAATATACGATCATGCCGCTGTCAGGCTGGCTCGTCGCGACAGCGTTAAAACTCGAACCAGGTCTCGCTGTAGGTGTTATCCTCGTGGCAAGTTGTCCAGGCGGTATGGCATCGAACATGATCAGCTACCTCGCGAAGGCGAATGTCGCATTGTCCGTGGTGTTGACGATGATCTCCACCTTGCTCGCCTTCTTCTTCACTCCGATGTGGACGAGTGTCCTGGCAGGCAAATATGTGCCGGTGGATGCATGGGCACTGTGTCTTTCAGCGTTGCAACTTACCGTCGCACCAATGGTGCTTGGTGTTTTGATTCGTTGGAAATTGCCGTGCAGATTGTCACAACAATCCGGACTTTTGTGGGCGAGTACTCGCGCATGTTTTTCCAAAATGTCGTGAAAATCTGCAGGGTAAGTTGTTTCCTGGGCGTTTGAATGGCAGTATCGTCGGTACGCCAGGTCGTCATGTAATCCGGCTCTCCGAATAGGATGTGCATACACCGCCAAAGAACTTGAATTTGCCACCCACGAAAAACGGATTGCATTCTGGCTAATCAGTCGTCCCTGAAGCAGTGTAGCTAACGTTGTAATTGTGGGGTATTCAAAGAATTTCGACGCGCTAGGATTGCAAGGAATATTTATCGTTCTGTCAAAAAACTCGCAATTTGGGGTTCGGCATGAAGCCACGTTTACGGTATGAATCTAGCCAACTACAACTCTTTCAATCTCTCTTTGATCAGTTACTAAATCCAGTTCATCCGCTTGTAATCCTTGCCAAGAAGATTGAGTGGAATCGATCTCAAGTAGCACTCTAGGACTGCTACAGCCCTGATATGGGAGCACCGGGCAAATCAGTTCGACTCATCGTGGGGCTGCTGTATCTCAAGCATGCATTCGAGCTCTCCGATGAGGTGGTTGTTGAGCCACGTGTAGAAAATCCTGAGTAGAAAATCCTTACTGGCAGTATTTCTGTGGATTTGAGTCCATGCAGCATGAGGTCCCTATCCATCCAACCTCGCTAACGAAATGGCGAAATCGTGCCGGCGTAGAGAGGCTTGCGAGTCTCCTTGAAGAAACAATCAATGTCGCAGCCAATGAGAAGAAAATCACCAAGCTAGAGATGACTCACCTGACGATCGATACGACCGTTCAAGAGAAAAACATTACCTATCCAACCGATTCAAAACTTTACTTGCAAGCCATCGTTAAGCTGGGCCGTGAAGCCATGCTTCGCGGGGTTAAACTTAGACAAACCTATGTTCGCGTTGCCAAGACCACATCGATCTTGGTAGGTCGATATGCACACGCCAAGCAGTACAAACGAATGCGAGCATCGCTGCGAAAGCTGCGAACATGGCTTGGACGAATTATTCGAGATCTCCGAAGGAAAGTCCCATCACAAGACTTGATACTCGCAGAATTCCTTGCTTTGCGCGAGCGTCTCCACAAACAACAACCTACCGAAAGCAAGAAGCTTTAATCTCTTCACGAGAAAGATGTTCAGTGCATGAGCAAAGGGAAAGCTCGGCAAAGATCCGAGTTTGGACAGAAAGTGATGATTGCAACAAGCAATCGCGGCAATTGGATCTTAGGTGCAATGCTTTGTCCCGGTAATCCATTTGATGGTCATACCTTGGCCGAATCTGTTGCAACCGTTGAGAAGACGACCGGTGTCAGCGTAAATCAAATCTACGTTGACAAGGGCTATCGCGGGCGCAACTACAAGGGTGAAGCAACTGTTCATATCGCTGGCAGCAGCAACCGTGGGGTAAGCGAGTCTATGAAGCGAAGACGCAAGCGACGCAGTGCCATCGAGCCCAAGATCGGACACCTCAAAAGTGAGAATCGCCTTGGCCGATGTTACCTTCGAGGATTGAAGGGTGATCAAATCAACGTGATTCTCGCAGCGGCCGGATCGAACGTGAGAAAGTTACTAAGGGCCCTTGCGCCTGCGCTAAAAAACTGGCTTGTATGTTGGCTTTCCATGACGTTTGGACAGCGAAAACCTCCCTGTTTTGCATTTGAGAACGCTTGACGGTACCATTCCCCAATAACTTGCTCCATTCTGATCGGAACAAAGGCTCTCTCGGGTATCACCAAAAACCATTAACCAGTTTTTCAGGGACGACTAGCTACTGGCACCTACATCTGCGACAAACTAATAAACGAGTGACTCGTAGATACTTGTGCGTTATTGCTGCGTCCGGCTTTCTCGAACAAGCTCTCGATTTGCTTCGGTCATCGACACTTGCACTTGCTCAATCTGACCGTCCGCAACCTTCAGCTCCATCGTCACCGTCCAATCCGGCTCATGCCCGAACTTCGACAAGAGTTCCACGAGGTCTTCCGCAAAGCGTCTGCGAGCAAGCGTGTCAAATTCACTGTGTGCAAACTCCATGAGACG
>JAIYDQ010000277.1 GCA_027487375.1 Planctomycetaceae bacterium | reverse complement strand
GGTAGATTCTCGCGTGGTTAGTCTATGCGATTTTCCTATCGCCCATCATCGCCGCGCCTTTTTCATATTTCGTACTCGTACTCCTGCTCGAAGACGATGATTCGAGCACGAACACGAAATTTTGGGTTTTGGGCGGTCTGTCGCTACAGCAAAATCAAGTAAATCTCAACGTCAACACGATCGCTGAGTCTGATTGGCTCTAGCTTTGAACCGCTGCTGTTTGTTACTTCCATTCCAGTGACGCACAAAACGCTTGAACTTGATTTAGCGAGTCGCTTGCTACTGCTTTAGCGGGATCATATTGATCGTTGGAAAGAGTGGTCCGGTAGCCTAGCTTCTGGAGTTGCGAGGTCAGCGACTGAAAACCGTCTTTTTCACCTTGAAAGAGGAACGCAGGCGACTCCATCGGTTCTGCTTGCGGAACGCGAATTCCTTTGGGGCCACCGGGAGCCGATACCCAAATGCCTCGAGCGGTGCTCCGCGATTGAGCTCCCAAAATCAACGCAGGTAGACTTCCACCGCCAACGCCCCCGATTACTAGTCGTCGTGGATCGATCGAGTAGCGATTACGAATATCTTGAAGCGTTCGTTTAACAATCTCTAGCTCCTCTATCGACCACTTCTCAGGGTCTGCAGGAGAAACAACTGCAATCATATATCGATTGTTTCTGCAAAAGACTTCCCAAGCGTCGACCCATGCCTTCCGATCAACGCGGCCCGGTTCTGCCAGCACGACCAACAAGCCGCTTTCGTCCGAGTCTTGATAGTTGGACGGGACAAACAAGAACGCTTGATTCTTGACATCTCCCATAACGAGATTCACGATCCCGGTTTGCTTATCATTTTTCGCTTCCGCTTTTTCTGGTTTGGCGTCAGCGATTGCCTTTTCGATCAACGATTTCTGAAGCGGTATTTCTTCCGGCCATGTTGTCGAAGCGAAACTGAGCGATTTCGGATCGGTTGGTATACCGTCTTGGTTCATCTCGATCACTTCGACAGTGACTTTTTCTCGATAGTCTAAAAAGCTAATTTGCCGATCTAAATCAGCGATGGTTTTGATCGGTTCACCGTTCAGTTTAGAAAGGATCATTCCCACCCGAAGTCCCTCTAATCGAGTCGTCGCATCATCAAGTATCGCGGCCACTCGGACTCCCTCAATCGCTGTTTCTGGATCTGCCTTGGAGGCTTTCTTTTGCGCTATCGACTTTTGATAGCTGTAATCGGGCAAGATCCCCCAGAAAGGAGTTCGGTACACCGGTAACTCTTTCACCAATTCGATATCGACGCTCTTTGCCTTCCCGTCACGTTCTACGGTTACATTCACAAGTGTTTGTGCGTCTGCGTTACCGAGAGCATGACGAATATGGTTGGGCCATTGGATCGTGGTATCGTTTACCTTCAGCAATTTGTCGCCTGCCTTCAGCCCAGCTTTAAACGCGGGTGTTCCAGGTGCGACCCCTGCGAGAATGACTGGGCCTCGAAAATCATCGTTGAGTGCTGGACGTATTCCGGCTTTGCCTGGGTAGATATCTTCGCCCTTTTTAAGTTTCGGAAGCCGTTTCAATACCTCTTCGATCGGAATGGCAAAACCGATTCCCGAGTCATACCACTGTTGAACTTCTCCTTCGGTTGCAATGCCTGGATCAATCGGCGCGAGAATCCCAAGCACTCGGCCACGAATATCGATCAAGGGTCCACCGTAGTTGTGCGGTGAGACTTTGCAGTCGGTCTGAATCGCACGTCCAAAGATTCGATCGGTGGCACTAAGAATACCGACTGATCGCGATGCTGTTTGGGTGTCGAATGTCTTCCCCAATGCAATTGTCCATTGACCGTTGAGCCATTCAGACTTAGGTGAAACAACTGGTTCGACAAGAGGTTTATCGACATCAATTTTTAGCAACGCAAACTCGCGAGCATAATCGCGAGCGACGAGCTTCGCAGCCTTCCGAGTCCCGTCACTCAGAAGTACCGTGATCGAGGCAGGATCACCGCGGAATTGGAATAGGCTAGTAACAATCCAACCGTCGGCCCCCACAACGGTACCAGAAGAAGGCCCGGCCGCCACCGCGCTCTCGTCAACGACCTCCCGTCCACCAAACGATTCAACCTGCACAACCGAACGTTGCGCAAAATCGCTTGCCTTTCGTATCGCTTCTTGTTCGTCGCGCAGGGCTTGGACCGATTCGGCGACCGCCATTCGGTAGGACCCGGTTGTGCCACCAATCGACATAAGAGCCGACGATACAAAAAAAACGTACCGAAACGATACGATGCTACCAAGAGATAATCCAAACCCAGAAATGCCGTTGCGACGCATTGGTTGGTTCTTCTTCCAATATGATTTCAAGTTGCTCAGCGAGACCAAGCAAAGCCCTTTCCGGATTTTGCTTGGATGACGACAAAGCTACTCTAAACCATTTCGGGCAGTTGGGCAAAGCCTACAGGCTTTGCCGGATAAACTACCACGTTGGGCTACAGAATTGGTTTTCGGAGTTAGTTTTCCGCTTTAGTCTGCTAAGTCGAATTACTCGGCAGACTTCACCGCTTTGGTCCAGCCTGTTGGGCTGCCGGGCTGAACTTCAGCTTCAGCGACCGCGCGACGACGTCGGCGAGGTTTTGCAGTTGCCCACTCTTTTGTAAGCGTTTCAAAGACTTCAGGCGTCTCGTAACGGACAATGTTTTTTCCTTCAGGCATTGGACCGATCAGTCCTCGGAAAATCGGCATTCCCCGTAGATCCAAATCGGTGCTGCTGTCATCGATCCCGATTTGGGAATGCGTTGCAAGAATGTTTTCAGCTGAGTGGAAATCGCGAATTCGCATACTTCCGTCTTGGCCACGTGTAACGATTCTAAAAGTCTCTTTTTTCGCCATTGAACAAATTCCCCAAAAAGCAATCGATTTAATTACGAACGAGCACCAACAACGAGCCATGGATTCGATTCTCGTAACTGACTCTCTCTTGCAAAAGATGTCAGTTTCGAATCAGGCTCGACGTTGGTGCTGGTCGGATGAGATGGTACGGATTGGAAAACTGATGGCGAACGATTAACCGCTACGAATTGCTTCTGGAGCCGCCCATGCCTGGGCCCGCTATCAGTTCCTTACATGACTGTTCTTCGACGGTTACAGGCAGCTAGCATTGCTGGTTTCTTTTCGTGTGCTATCTCAAGCAGGATCGCGCCGCAGGGATTTATCGCAAGTTCGAGACTAATTGCGCTATCGCGATTTCCGTGCGCGATGAGACTATCGCGACCAAGCGTGATAACCCTTACAACGCGAGGGCAAAGCCCGTAAATCAAAGTGATTCAAAGATCTCCCGTTTGCAAAACATGCAAACCTAGGCGCTGTGTCTCCATGGTCTCTCACGTAGCTGCGTCTGGGAGAGACGCAGGCAGTTCGCGTCTCGGAGAGACGCGACTACATGTTTAGAAACAGAACCTAGTTGGGCAGCGTCAGGTTTGCGCTGGAGTCCAGGCTTTAGCGGCTTTCGGGAAATCCAGGGTGATAGAGCACAAGCCTCCTCAATCGGAGTTCTGGAATTGCGCGAGGTCCAAGAAATCGATCTGGCTATGGCTCAAGGAAAATCCTAACCTTGGGCGACTATGGTCGATTTTCCTTTTGGGCGCTGTTCAAAACGTTGTCAAATTCAGAATCGGCCACTTTTGCCCGGTGAACGCTACTACTCCGTAGCCATACCGAGCGAAAACCTAGACAAGAATGAAGACCAAGAGGACGGCGTCTATCGATACGACGTCTCCGCTGCTGCTTGGACTGGTCCTCCCCCGAATGCCATCGGATGGTGGGCAAATGAAATGCCCCGCGCAGAGCAGGCTCGGGTCCGACCCGCGAAACCAATCGAGCTGCTTGATCGATTATCAGCCCTCTGCGACGACCCGAACGAATCAGCACTCGCTTCGCTTTTCGCCACACTCCTTGTGCGACGACGTATCCTCGTTCCTAACCCAAATCAAGAGTCTGAGACAACCGGTTCCCAATCCGCCTCGAGCGATGCCATGTGCCCTGGTGGCTTTACGGAATATTTGCATCGCGGAACGAACTCTCATTTTCGCGTACCCTTTATCGAACTCGTCGAACAGAATTCTGCACAAGACGATAAAGCTCTCCAACTTCGACTGCATCAATTGCTAGTTGTCGAAGTCGATGACTCATCGATTGAACCAGCCATCTTCACTGAGTCGACGGCGCGAGCCGCGGGTATCGACACGGCTACTGATAGTAAGATTACACCCGAGGCTAGCACCTACGGCTCACGGGAATTGGAAGCTGGCTCATGATTCCAATTCGATTTCGAAATCAGTTTGCATACTGCGCTTGGTTGTTGCTAGGACTGTGGATGACCGCGGGAGCGACTTGCCATCAAAAGCGAGCCCTTACCGAATTCCAGCCGCCCGAGGTCTTTCGCGCGCCGCCGGACATTCATCAGCTCGCAGAAGTGATCAATCGAAATCGAAACATTCAACAGCTTGAATCGAACGCCGTCACTGTTCGCACGCCTGGTATCCCCACACTCTCCGCGCGCATCCTTTGGGAGCGACCAAGACGCTTTCGGATGACAGGTGGACTATCACGTCTGACGGGAACTGATTTTGACTTGGGAAGCAACGACGATTTGTTCTGGATGGCGACTCGGCATGGCCCTTCTCCAACGCTTTACTTCGCGCGGCATGACCAATTCGAGTCCCAAATGAATCGCCAAGTCCTTCCTGTTTCACCCGACTGGCTTGTGGAAGCAATGGGGATCGTTGAGCTCGATCCTGCCATGGTAACTCAGACTCCCAGCTTGCGTGCAGATGGGATGTTGGAAGTAGAATCGCTGGTCAACTCGCAGATTGGATCTTATCGCCGAACGCTGGTCGTTGATCCCAAGTACGCGACGGTTCGACAAGTCCTTCTTCGAGATCCAAGCGGGCGAATGCTGGCGAGTTCGACCCTTTCAAATCATCAACACTACCCTGCCCTTCAAGTATCCCTCCCGCATCACATACAAGTTCAATTGATGCCCGTTGGTGCTGAGCCACTCGACTTGGATGTGGCAGTCAGCTTCTACTCGTTAAACGATAACCAAGGGACCGATCCGCAAAGATGGACGATTCCTGATACGGCAGGCTACACCGTTGTGGATCTTGTTCAGATCAACGCAAGCCAATCGAATCAGCTACCACCGTCGGCGATTCAATTCCCCCAATACCAACAAGCTCAGCCCCCCGTTCCCCAAACATCGTTTCGCGGCGTTCGCGATATTCGATAGCTGGAAGACCTAAAGCAATGCTTGGTTAGCTGTAGCTAGCCAGAATGCCGTAGGATAGGCTTCCAGCCTGTCAATTGTAAAACCGACAGGCTGGAAGCCTATCCTACGTTGTTCGATGGATGTAACTGAATTGGCGAGAGCCTTTCGTGCAGAGCATTCCACGCGGAGCCTTGAACGGAGTCTTCAGTCTGCGGAGAGACTGAGCTACGGGTTCTATTCAGTCTGCCGAGAGACTGAGCTATGTGGGGTTACTCTTTGTCACCAACAGAAGGTAAGTCTTCTTCATCCATCTTCTTGAATGTTCGGCCGTCTTTCAGTTCGCGATTCATTTCGATCCCGGCTAATCGAACAATCAAGTAGAACCCAACGCATCCGATTAACGAACCGATGGCAAAGCCTACCCAAATCAGAAAGCCCGTTCGGAAGTATTTGTCTAAGTACCAACAACCAACAACTGGCAAAGCCATTAACGTCATTGTGCCGAGGACTCGAGACAGGACGTTCATCCCTTGATCGGCCGAAACTGTCTTATGATCCGATCTTGCTGACTTGGTTGAAAAAAATTCCTGAGTCATTGTGCGCGGCCTTTAAAAGAACGAATTACATCCGTTCAACGGTATCGATTCCTAGCAGCAGCAAACCACGTTGAAGCGTCTTTCCCGTACATTCAACCAACAGTCTTCGCGTTGCTTTTTGAGTTGCATTTTCCGCGCGAAGGACAGGACATTGATCGAAGAAGGAAGCGAACATTCGAGCGAGTTCGTAAAGATAGTCGGTGATGACACTTGGCAAATAATCTTCCATGCTTTGATGCAGAAAGTCTTCGAATCTCAAAAGCTGAATCGCTAACGTTCGTTCCATTGGGTGCGCCCATTGAATACGCCCGAGACTCATTTCCTTCTGCGCATCGGTTTGTTTTGATTGCGATTGCCCTTGCTCAACGGCGTTCACCCTTTGAAGTTCTTGATCATCAAGCTTTCGCAAGATGCTTTGGGTTCTCGCAAATGAATACTGAATATACGCAGAAGTATTGCCTTCCAACTGGACCATTTTATCGAGGTCAAACTCATAGTCGGTCTCTCGATGATGAGAAAGGTCGGCGTACTTAATTGCTCCCAGGCCAATGATGCTTGCCGTTCGCTGTTGTTCCGACTCAGACAAATCGAGACTCGCTTTTTGAAGGCGATCCGGATTGCATACAACTTGAAGAGCTCGTTCTACCGCTTCATCCAGTAGCGATTCCAATCCAACCACCGTTCCAGATCGAGTCTTGCATGGGCGTCCGTCTTTCCCGAGTACGGTTCCGGAACTCACATGTCGCAGCTCGACATTCGCAAGGCCGGTTTGCTTCAAGCATGCAAAGAGCTTTTTAAAGTGATCGCCCTGACGATGGTCAACCACATACAGCATTGCATCCGGATTGAAGTGTTTCATTCGATATTCAACAGTCGCTAAGTCGGTTGTCGAATAAAGAAATGCACCGTCCTGTTTCTGGATAATCATGGGTGCTTCAAAGCCGTCCAGGAAAACACAGATAGCACCTTGGCTCTCTTTCGCCATGCCACGTTCGACCAACGAATCAACAGTCGGTTGAAGCATCTCGTGGTAGTAGCTTTCGCCCAATTCGTAATCGAACTCGATCCCAAGTCGTTTATAAACTTGGTGAATCTCAGCTTTGCAGTGAGGCAAAAAAACTTCCCACAGTTCTAGATTTTCAGCGTCCCCTTCGTGGAGCTTCACCGTCTCTTGAAGAACTTTCGTAGCCAAATTTGGATGTTTCTGCGCTGCGGCCAGCACGACTTGATCCGCTTCAACCGCAGAGACTTTCGCGGTGGCCTCTTGGATCGATTCCTCGCAATCGCGAAGAGCTTTTTCAGCCGACTTGAGATTCTTGGCAAGCTTTTTGTCGGCAGGAGTTTTTTCCATTGCCTTGCGAGCCATCTCAAGTCCATTGGTAAGGACTCCCAATTGCTCCTGAAGCTTGGGAAGCGATTCAACTGCAGCTTGATAAGCAATGATCTGCTGAATCAAGCGATACAGGCGGCTAAGCTCGGCTACCGGCTCGGTGTCAAATGCGGTCTGATTCGCAAAGTTCTTGTAGCCATAGATAACCATCCCGAACTGAGTTCCCCAGTCGCCCAGATGGTTGTCTGAGATGACCGTATGGCCAAGGTACCGCAAGATCTTGACAATCGAATCGCCAATCACGGTCGAGCGAATGTGTCCAACGTGCATCGGCTTGGCGACGTTGGGAGATGAGTAATCGACAATATAGGTCTTTGGATGCGAGGCTTGCGAGACGGCAAGCCGATCACTTTGATTGGCTTCGATCACACTCTCGGCGACAAACGAGTCCTTCAGTTTAAGATTAACAAAGCCTTTACCGGCGACTTCTGCCGACTCAAACCAACCATCCGCATTAATCTGGTCTGCAATGCTCTGAGCGACTTCGACGGAGTCTTTCGAAAGCTGTTTAGCGAGAGTCATCGCCAACGCGAGATTCGCTTGATAGTCGCCGAACTGCGTATCTCGAGTCGGTGAGATTCGCTCCAGCAAAGCCGCAGAATCTGGGCCAGCGATTTTCTGCAACGAGTTAAAAAATTGAGATCGAACGGTTTCGAGAAGTCGCATGGTTAGTTGAGTGTACGCAAACCAAATTCATTTGAGCTGAATAGGCTGTGGCTTAGTAAGTTAACACGCTGTGCATTGGATACTGCGAAAGACGCTCTCGTCCCGCGAGCCCGATCAGTTCGATACAAAACGCACATCCGGCAACCGTCGCGCCGCAGCTTTCAACTAACTTGCAGCAAGCTTCTACCGTACCACCGGTTGCTAAAAGGTCATCGATAATCAGAACGTTTTGGCCCTTTGAGACGGCATCTTTATGAATCTCGAGAGTGTCTTGGCCGTACTCAAGATCGTAAGAAAACGAATGTCGTTCGTAAGGCAGTTTCCCAGGCTTTCGAACTGGGATGAACGAAGCATTCAATTCGAGAGCGAGCGGAGCAGCAAAGATGAACCCTCGGGCTTCGGCTGCGACAAGCGCGTCGATGTTCTGTCCTCGAAACGGATCCGCCATCCGCATGATGGTCTCGCGAAATGCAATTGAATTAGCCAAAAGCGGAGTAATGTCACGGAAAAGGATCCCTGCTTTTGGAAAATCAGGAATCGCGCGAATGTACTTATCGAGGTCGAGATCTTTTAGTCGTGTCATGGAATGCTCTGTAGCGGTCGTAACGGAGTTAACTCAGGAACGATAAGCTTAGACCGTAAGATTGCCCTTTGGTAGGCCGGGGATTCCGCGACGAAAAGACTAGTCACATGCAATTCTGAGCCCAACCAGACTACCCAAACGGGCATTCGCCAGCAGAAAAGTCGTCAAAACCCATACAAACCACTGCTGACTCCGCAGATTTCTCCTAATGGGTCGTCCTCCGCCATTTTCAGGACCTACAGTTCAATAGCCCTTTTTGAAAAGGGCGTGTTGTAACGTTTATCCGTCCACCTTTCTGCTCACGAATTATGTCTGCTCCTAAAAAAACAGATGATCATGCCGCTGCTCATGGCGGAAAAGAGGCTTCCAAGGATTCCGCAGCCGCTCCTTCCGGTGGCGGGATGATGGGCAAGTTGATGATCGGCGCTTTCGTAAGTGCTGTCATTATTGTCGAGACGATGGTCTTTTTCTTTCTGGTTCCGTCCGGTAAAGACGTTGCGGCTCTCGCCGAATCGAGACTGATCGAAGCAGCAGAAGCAAAAGGGCTAGCGAAAAGCGAGTCCAAGGAAGAGGAACTCAAGATTGTCGAGTTCGATCTCGGAGCCTTTGGGCCGTCCTTTATTCCTGTTGGCAGTGATGTTCTGCACCGAGTCGAATTTCGACTTTTCGGAACTCTTCACGCGAAGGACGAAGCCAAAATGAAAGCAATCTTCGAGGAACGCCAAGGCCGTTTTCGGCATCGATTGAATCTCGAAATTCGCAACGCAACGATAGAAGAACTCCAAGAAAATCAACTGGGCTTGATTCAACGACGGATATTAGCGACAAGTAACGAACTGTTAGGTGAGGCAATCCTGCTAAGCGTGGGGTTCCAGGATTACCAAGTTCTGGACGAGTAAAAAGCCAACCCCAACAGATATAGCTAACATCGTTTGTATGTTGAGCGGAAATTTATAAGTAAAAGTCTCGTGAGCAAGGAAGCTCTTTCGAATGGCTGATAACCCGACGAATGCGACTTCGAGCGCACCCGGCAATGCGACAACACCCGAATCGCCAACCGCGCGAGCTGCAGGTGACGCAGAACGCTTACTCAACGAGGCCGAGGCAGCTTTAGCAGATGCCGAACAATCTCTCCGAGGTCCGGCGGCTCAAAAGTACCATCTCCATGACTTAGTCGGTGAAGGCGGTCCCCCTGAGAAAGTCTCGATGGAGCTACTCCGCGATGTCAATCTAGACATCAAGATCGAGCTCGGGCGAACGCGGATGAACTTGGATGAAATCCTACAACTCCGACGCGGCTCGGTAGTAACGCTCGACAAGCTGGCGGGTGATCCGGTAGACGTATACGTTAATGGTCGCTTGGTTGCTCGTGGTGAAGTTCTTGTTCTGAACGATAACTTTTGCGTTCGAGTCGCCGAACTGATTGGTAGTGATAATGGCCAATCAAATTAAACGCACCCTTTGTAATAGCTCCTTCGCAGCTTTTGCACTGCTGAGTGCCGTATCAGCTTTGACTGTTTCGATCCTGACTGCCACCGCACATGGCCAACAAGCGATAGTCACAAACAACACTGAACCATTTGCCGAATCGTCTGCGGCAACAGCCAGTGCTTTCCAAGCGCCCCCCAGTTTCGAGAAGCGACCGCAACGAGTTCCAGCTCGTGCCGCTGCCCCAGTCGCATTCAGCAACACCGTCGATGAAGAATGGCTCCCCGCTAACCAAAGCAATACCGCAGTCGCAACTCAATCCAATCCTTTGCAAGTGAATCAACCACCGCGCGAATCTGCGGTCCAACAAGCATCTTTCACAACCCCGAACGTTCGCGGCAACAACGATTCCTCTTCGATTGGATCTTCCTCCCCAGGCAACGTGAGACCTGAGCCAGTCTACGCTCAAACCAATCAACACGTTAGCAAAACTTCGATTGAAGCCAGTCAAAACCCATCTGGAAAACCACGTTCGGGCATTCCCCTCAAGCCACCGAGCAAGGACGTCCATGATCTCGCACCGTCACGCTCTAGTAGCAGCTGGACATCGATCATCTCGATGGTGTTTAGTTTGATTCTTGTGATCGGAATCTTCTTGGGACTCTCATGGATCTTTCGCAAAACATCCCCTTCTGCGGGAGCCATGTTACCCAAAGAAGTTGTCGAGATTATTGGTCGAACACCGATGGCAAATCGACAGCAACTTTATGTCATTCGTTTTGGACGCAAGCTTGTGTTGGTAAGTCAGCAAGTTGGACAGACCGAGGTTCTCTCGGAAATAGATGATCGAACCGAAGTGGATCATCTCTTGGGCTTGTGTGAACAGAACAACTCACGAAACGTCGCCACGTCCTTCCGAAATGTACTCCAGCAGGTGGCATCCAGTACCGAATCGAAGTGGTCAATTCGACAACGACGCAGTACGCCACGAACTTCATCGTTGGATACGCTTTCATGACGAAACCAGAACAATGCCTATTCCCTATAATCGGAACGATGCCCCCTGAGCCGATGGCGCTTGCCACGGGTGTCGACTTTGCGATTGATAGAAAAACCACACCCGAGGCTAGCGCCTACGGCTCAGTAGCATTTGCGAAGCGTTTCGCAAAGAACGTTTTGCTCAAGTCACTTTTGGTTGTCTCGTTCGCATTAATAGGTAACTGTTCGAGCGCCGTTGCACAATCCAACGATCGACTTCCATCTTCGATAGGGGCGTCGATAGACTCGGCAACCGGAGTTCCGCTTTTCGACTCGGCAGAACGCGTGTTACGTGCAAATGAAAAAGCAAACGAGGAAAAAGATAGTGCACTGAATGCCGACTCGCTAACCGGACCGGCTCAATGGGTAAGCCCCAAAGGCTTGAGTGGTTCGCTGCAGATCTTGCTGTTGTTGACTGTGTTGAGTCTTGCCCCAGCAATCTTGTTGATGACTACATGTTACATTCGAATCATCGTGGTCTTGGGACTGCTACGTCAAGCATTGGGTGCGGCTCAGCTACCGCCTAGCCAAGTCATCACGTCGATCGCTTTGTTTGTGACGCTGTTTGTGATGGCTCCGGTGTGGAGTCGTGTCTATGACGAAGCGATCAAGCCTTATACGGACGGAACAAGCAACATGACGCCCGAGCAAGCTTTTGAGAAAGGTATTGCTCCGGTTCGACAGTTCATGTCTCGTCAAATTGAGATGGCAGGCAACGAAGACGACGTTCACATGTTCTACCAACGCAACAGTCCAGGAAGCCCTGCTCCGCAAAGCTTTGATGATGTACCACTGAAAGTTCTGCTTCCCGCTTACATGCTCAGCGAGTTGAAGACGGCATTCATGATGGGCTTCATCATCTATTTGCCATTCTTGATCTTAGACATCGTCATCGCGTCGGTCACCATATCGATGGGGATGATGATGTTACCACCAGCAATGATCTCCATGCCGTTCAAGCTACTGCTGTTCGTCCTGGTCGACGGCTGGCATTTGGTAGTTCAGATGCTTTTAGATAGTTTTGGCACCTACGCGGCGTAAAACTGGCTCTATCAAAAAGCGAAGTAGCTGAGCTTGCGGTTGAAGATGGCAACATCTCATGGCAATCGTGAAGACGGAACAGTACCGAGGATTAAACCGAAGCTATGACCCCCTCGAAATTGCTTTCAAGGGGATGTCGTCTTCACAAGGAAACGCTCGTCGCGCTTCGAGGCGCGAGCTTCAAGATTGCTCTATTTCCAAGTCCAAGAATCGCTGTCTGGACGATCTACGGACGTTCTTACGCTTGCAAGTTCGTCGTTGACTTCTGTCTTGGATGCAACCGACCACGAGTCGACGGATACTCCACCACTGGTCGTAACCACCCAACCAGCAGAAGTCTTGAGGAAGCTACATTGAGGTTCGATCTGGCTTGGTGTGTTGAGTTCGCTAGGAGTAACTGTTGGAATCCTGCCGCTTAGCACCGACAAATCCAAGCCTGACTTCGTTTCTAGATCACGGCCTCGAACGATGGCTGCGACAACGCAAGTATCCATCACATTTTGAAGCTCACCAAAAATAGGATCCTTGGTGCTTAGCTCATCCATCTTCTCGGTAAACATATCGGCCCACTTTTGAGCCAGAGCATCTTTCTTGCCGGTTTGCTTGCGGCTTCCATCATTGGCAACCACTTCTGCTTCGGTAAGGGTCTTGATTCCCCGGCCGGATAGCTTCCACGCGAGACCGTCTTGGCTATGTTGAACAGCATCGTAATCGCATGCCATCCACCAACGAGATTGAGGAGCTGACACAGATCGGCTTCGAATCATTTCAATGTAGCTTGGCAAACCCTTTACAGGTGGCTCGGCGAGGTTCATACCGTATCGCTTCATTTGGTAATCGGCTGCGAAAATGATACGTGCCATGTGGCTTGTTTTTGGGAGCCCGGTAAGCGAGACAACTTGAAGACCAAAGGCTTCTCGCATCGCTGGTTCGAGACTTGCTGGGTTGAAGCCAGGTCCAGTCTTAACATTGTCT
>JAIYDQ010000178.1 GCA_027487375.1 Planctomycetaceae bacterium | reverse complement strand
GCTCACTTTAATTCCGATTCTTCGAAACTTCCGTTTAACGCCGGATAATCGTGAGGGCGATTTTACGATCGTGTTTGATCGTGCTGATGTCGATTGGCTTCGAGGCTATTGCCATTTGTTGGCTGCTGTGAGTGAGCTCGCAGCTGCTTACGATGCGGAAGGACTCTTCGATGTTGCATCTCATCGTTTGTTTCAGCACGCAAAGACTCGGCATGCTTTTCTTTTGGAGTCACCGCGTTCCCCAAATCGTGGCTGGATTGGATCAATGGAGGAGATATCGGATTTCATCGCGATCATCCATATGATTCGATTTCCAGTGATTGAACCTCGTCGCACACCGGTTGCACTCAAGCACATTGAGGATGCAGTTGGATTGAGCCGTCAGATGTGGACACGAATTCTTGCTGAGACAGACGACGATCGCGAGTGGATACCAAGCCCCAAGCAATCCGGCGCGATCAATGTGAAGGTCACTCAGGAAATGGTGGACAATTGGTCGAAGGCTCTTGATGAAGCGGAATCTGTTCTTCAAGGAAAGAAACTGATCCCATTTTGGCGAGGTAAAGTCACTCGAGGCATCAACGTGCGAAGAGTGTTCCTTGAGCCACAAACGTTGGATATCGTTCTCTGGGTTCAAGGCACAGCAGCAACACCTTACCTTGAGGAAGGGACTCTAACGTCACCTGACACATGGCAACAAATCAACCGAGCTTTTGGTGGCCAGTTTCTTGGATTTGGATTGTGGTTTAACTAAAGCGTATAGTGGCATAGGCTTCCAGCGGTGTTTAGTTGGAGCTTACAGGCTGGACGCCCATGCTACACGTCGTTAAGCGATTGCGTCAGCAACAGATGCTTTCATCTTGGCGAGTCCGGTTGCGGCGACGACATTAGGATCTTGGTTCCAGTAGTCGCGGTTGAACAGTTCGAGAGATAGAACTCCTGCGAAGCCGTTTCGCATCATGGCTTGGAGAGCGTATCGAATGGGGGCAACGCCGTCACCTGGATAGACACGGTGTTGATCGGAAATAGTTTCGCGCGGTGGGTCGGCAGGGTAGTCATTCATGTGCAGCACATGAACGCGCGAACCTGGTAGTAAGTGTGTGTCTGAAAAATCGGAGCCGCCTTTGTAGAGGTGATAGATATCAGGCAAGATGCAAGCGTCAGGATGCTGCGCTGCCGCGCATACATAGAGAACTTGGCTGAGACGATGCAAGTTTTTTGAGAAGCCCCAAACTTCCAGTTGAGGCACGACGTCACGAGCTCGGCCCACTTCGAGCAGCTCGCGGTATCGTTCTCCGGCTCGGTCGAGGTCCAAACCAGCGTGCTTTGTTGCTCCTGTCGGTGGAGCGGCAATTCTACGACCGCCAAGCTCACGAATGATTTCCATGTCTTTGCCACACTGGACAAGTCCCTTCTTGCGAGCAGCTTCGTCATCGACAATCCACTCACCGAATGCAATCGCGCTTTGCACTTGCAAGCCAGCATCTGCGATTTGCCGACGGAGCACCGAGAGCTTTCCACCACTTGCGATATACTTGTCAATATCACGAACCCAAAGCTCAATACCCGTATAACCCGCCTTGGAAGCGATCTTAACTTGTTCCGTGACGGGAATGTTTTCTCCATGAATAGTGCTTGTATTCAAGCAAAACGAGATTGATTTTGCAGCTTCTGCGAAAGTGGAGTCCACGCTTTTTTCCTGGGGTGTAGTCGAGTCCGCAGCAAGGGTGATGTTGTTTGCTGCCGAGGAGGTAACTCCCATGGCGAGCGAGCCGGCTGCGAGTTGGATCGAGGTTCTTCTGTTCATTTTTGCAATTAGGAGGAGAAACGACTTGGGGAGGATTTGGGAATGGCAATAAAAGCCGAGTTTGATTTCACATGTTACACCGCAATCGCAGGAATCGCGATTGGATAGGCACGTTTCCTCCGCTTTTTAAAACGGCAGCCAATCTCGTGCGGTCCACTCAATATCAAAACTTTTTCGCATCGTTTGGTGTCTGAGTTTTCTTGGTTGGTTCTAGCTTCGGTTTGTTCCAATGGGCGATTGCAGCTTGTCTTCGATTGGGCGGTAACGCTTTCCAAGCAAGGCCGTAATATACTTCAACCGCCGACCAATGTCCTTTGTTCTTCGCTTGCCGTGCTTGTTCGAGATAATACGCTGCGTCTTCGAGTGCAGTTGGTGAAGTCTCTTGCTGTGCTGGAACATGGGAGAGGGTGGCTAGGTAATCATACTTCGGTTGTTCATTCACCGTTAACCGTGAACGGAAATTTAAATCTGGAGCCCGTGTAGCAATCTTGGATTTGTTGAGAGCGTCTTTTGCTTTCTCTGTATCGCTTTTCAAGTTGTTTTTGTCGGTGTCGGGCTTGTTTTCATTGATTTCTTCTTCACCGGGTTCTCTTGATCGATCGAAACCGTAGGTCGCTCGTTGAGGTGGAGTTGTTTGAATGCGAAGCTCTCGGTCTAGTTCTTCCAAGTTAATAACTTTCGCGTTGACACTGGCTGAGCCTTGCGTTGAGCTTTGCCCGTAAGCACGGCTGGTTGATAGCGGGCCGCGGCGACTGGAAGATGCTGCAGATCGACCGACTCCGCCTAGGTAAGCGGAACCCTGATCGGGAACGGCAACCGTTGTGTCAAGAGAGAAGACACGCGTCGTTGGCAGTTGCACTGTTTGAGCCTCCAGTTCAGGGTGAGACAAGAAGCTTATCAGCAAGCAAGCAACAGAGCATGTGACAACGCGACATGCGCGACGAAAATTCAGCGTAGTAAATCTCATAATTGTTTCACGATTCTGGTGTCTTTTCGATTCGCCTCATGTAGTAACTTGATGAGACTTTAGAGAAGCACATTGTAACTGGCAGGATAAAATTTATTCTTCGTGAGCCGGAGCTTTGGGAGGGCTCTGCCGAACTGCGACAACGTCAACACCCATGGCTCGCGCTATCGGCTCAGTTTTATTAAGTCGCTCGTTGGTTTGATTCCTCAAGTGAATTTTGCCAAGTTCAAGGTTCCGTTACCAAGCCAGCGTCGACGATGATCAAGCTGGATTTGTGATGGATTTAAAACGGATTGAATGGAAATCGCTTCTTTGGTTTTGCAGACAATCGATAACTCCAGGATCTTTCCTCGTCTTGCTATTGTAGTCAAAAGTTTCTGATTAACGCGAAACTCATTGACTCTTTCACGCCAGTTTGCGACCGGGAGTCGATACCCGCCAAGAGCGATCAATTCGTCATCCACTTGCAACCCAGCTTCCCAGGCCGCGCCGCCGCGAATGACTTTGGTCAAAATCCACCGACCATCGCGAGCTGCTAGATCGAATCCTAAATCAATTTCCTGAGCCGCAGGAGTTCGTAACGGTTGAGATGGAGTCCAAGCACCAAACGGTTGTGGGTTTTCTTCAGGATTGGTTTCGGGGGAGCGGCGAGTCGTCAAACCTAGTCGTTCAAACGCTGTATCGAAGTTGATTTTTTGAGGGGAATAGACATGTTCTTGAAACCAGTCTTTAAGCGACTCTCCGAGGAGATTCGATGCGATGCTTTCAAAGTCCGCAAGTTCATACCCGCACTTAGCATGGTTCTTCCAAAGTAGTCGCATGACGTCATCGAGGGATCTTTGATTGTCTGTTCGGTCTCGCAAAAGTTGATCAAGAACGAATGCAACAGCAGCTCCTTTGGTGTAGTAGCTCACGCGAGCATTCGGAGTGTTTTCGTCTGGGCGATAGTGTTTGATCCATGTGTCATAGCTCGATTCATTCAAAGACTGAACCAGCTGACCAGGTGCATCTTCCACGACACGAATTGTCTTCGAAAGTTGCTCGAGATACTCCAATTCGGAAATCAATCCGGCATGGATCAGAATCAAGTCGTCGTAATAGCTGGTTATTCCTTCGGCGACCCAAAGTTCATTCATGTATTGCTCGCGGTGATAGTCGTATTTCACCAGAGCCTTCGGTCGAAGTCGCCTTACGTTCCATGTATGAAAGAATTCATGGCTTGCTAATCCTAGCCATTCTATGTACGAATCGCGTTGTTTCATGGCGTTTCGTTTGGCCATCAGGACTGTGCAATCGTCATGTTCCAAACCGCCATAAGCATCGACGGCAATATTCATGAACCAATAATGTTGATAGGGAATGTTGCCCCAGAATCGATGCTCCTGGGCAACAATTTTTTCTAGATCTTTTATTACCTGATCTGTATCCCAGACTCCAGCGGTTCCATAGCTTGCGAAGAAGTGAGGATAGCCGTTGACTTCAAACGGTCGAATGATAAGGTCTCCCATGAGTATGGGACTGTCGACCAGTTCATCGAACGACTTCGCGTACCGTTCAAAGCACCTAGTAATCGGAAGTGTATCGTCGGGGTTTCCTTCGCTATCGAGAATTACTGGTGCTGCGTCGAGGCGAGTTTGCGATTTAGCCCGTGGATCAGGTGGGAGGCTACAGGCGATCGCGGGCCACGAATCGGGCGGGGTGATTTGTAGCCGATGAGGTCGGACGCGATCGTCATCGATTGTGATAAAGGTCGCCGCACCGGTGAGAAATCCATAATCGCTTTCAATCCAATTGGTTCGGACGCTTTGTTCGCGGCAGTAAAGTTGGTATCGAAGCGTGATTGATTTGCAGCCGTTGGTTTTCACCGCCCATTGATTCTTGCTTATTTTCTCGAGGCTTAGGCTTTGATTGGATTCCGTGTCGATGGCTTCGATTCGCTCGACCTGACGCGAGTATTCACGAATCAAATAGCTTCCGGGGGTCCAGACCGGCATCATTAGCGTTACTGTTCTGCCTTCTGGTGTCGCAAGGTCCGTTGGCAGGATAGCTTCAATATCGACAAGATGGCTTCGAAGGTTTTCGAAGCTAAGGCGGTAAAGTATCGGTTCTAGATTCAGGGTTTCCATGAGTTTTTGCTTAGAGTTCTTACCGAACTGCTGGTACCGGACGGTCGAAATATATTCTAGATGGATTGGGGAGCTTGCTTACAGGCCGTCATAATACCGTTACTATATGGAGGCCGTATACTCAGGGTTCGAATGCTCGCTGTTCCAGACTGTTGGATCCTTCCCTTTCCCACAAAGTATTGTTGGCGTGTCGCAGTATCACCTACGAAAACAGTTTGCAGCCTTGTGGTTGACCCGCAATTGGATCTGCATCCTCGTATTCTGGATTTTCACGGCAATTGCCCTGAGGTGGATCGCGCCCTCTTTGGAATCCGTTAGTCATGATGGCGATTTGCAGTTCTTGCCTTCGAATCTTCCAAGCCGAGTCGGGCAGAGGTTACTAGAAGAGTCTTTCCCCGGTCAGCAGTCGAAGAGCCGCATGGTATTGATCGTGGCTCGCGAGAGTGCTCCGTTGTTAAACGAAGATCTTGCGATTGCGTTTGATCTCGGGCGACGACTCAATTACTTCGTAGCTGCGAACCTTCTGCATCAGGCGCAGCGACTTGAACCAAGCGAAGCACGAAAAAGCTCGCTCGAAGTCGCTAATGGGCTTCTGGATATCTCGATTCAGATGGATTCCAACTGGTTCGACGCAGTGAAGGCGGTCGCACCGGAAGATTCCGCCCTCCTTGAAAATCGATGGCTAGCGTCGTTTGACGCACGAGCAGACACGACCGAATTATTGCTGAGCGACTATTCAACCGGCTTGCCAAAACCATCGGATGAAGAGAGCGCAAACTCGCAAGAGTTACTCGTTCAAAAGCTTGCAGAACAGGTCAAAAGCGATCGCAAGACGGCGGCTTTGATTCGCGAGACGCAATCCGAAAAGCCGTGGTCGCAATCGCTGACTAGAGACTCTCTCGAAGCCTGGCGTGCGATTTTTGACGTATGGACGTGGGAGGATTCACTGCTTGGCAACAAGCTTGGTGCAAGTCATCCAAGCGGACGAATGATTGTCATGCAATTGAGCAACGAGTTTATGGCGGTTGACAATGTTCGGCTTGTTAAGTCGCTTGAAATGCTGATAAGAGACATTCGCAAGCTACACGAGTCAATCGCGCGTGAGGGCGTTGAGGTTGGCGTCAGCGGACCTGCGGCTATCGGAGCGGACATGCTGCGGGCGGCTGACGCGAGTGTCAGGCAGACCGAAATCATAAGCATCTTGATGGTCCTTGGCATACTCATTCTGATCTATCGATCGCCACTGTTGGTGCTGATTCCGTTGTTAACCATTCTGCTTAGTCTATCGATCGCAATTTCTGTCATCACTTTGCTTTCTGACCAAGATGCTGCGTGGAGGGGAGTGCTTCCTGGATTGAAAGTGTTTTCAACGACGAAGATTTTTCTAGTTGTTTTGCTTTTCGGAATGGGAACTGATTTCTGTTTGTTTTTGATTTCGCGATGTCGCGAAGAAATTGTGTCGAAAGCGGGGGACTCGAAACCGATTGCTAATCGCAAGGCGTTTCATAAAGTGGTCGCTATTGGATGGGTAGGTGTCTTTGATGCGTTAGTTGGTAGTGCATTAACGACAGCAACTGGATTGGCGATGATGTACTTTTCAGCCTTCGAAAAGTTTCGGTACAACGGAATTGTTATAGCCATATCGATTCTGATTACGCTCTTGGTCTGTTTGACTTTTACGCCGGCTCTTCTGTGCGCATTTGGTCGACTGGCATTTTGGCCGATGAATTTTTCTCATGTTAGTTCACGAGACAGGAAAGTTATCTCGAAGGAAAGACCCTTTGCAGAGAACAAAAGTGGCAAGGAAAATTCGCAGGGCTTTTGGGGGTGGTTGGCAACGACAGTCATTTACGCTCCAGTTGCGACGCTTACGATAACTGTTGCTGTCCTGTTGGTTCCTGCTTATCAAGGCTGGGTACACGGGGGGAATGTGACTTATGATTTTCTTACGGAACTCAACGCGACCGCACCGAGTCGTCGCGGGACGGAGCTGATAGAACGCTTTTTTACGACTCGAGACAATAGCCCCCTGACGCTCGTTGTTGTTGCGGAGAATCCATTTAAGGATGTTGAGGATCTTACGAAAGCGGTTGAAAGACTGGGGAACCAGCTCTATTTGGACGGAGTCACTTCAGTTCGGTCTATTTCGGATCCGCTTGGTGATTACCCACCAGATAAACGTATGGGATTGTTTGATCCGAACGCTTGGCGCCGTCGCTTGCTAAAGAATCACCGAATCACAACCACATATTTTGCGTCACCTCAGCAAGATCAAACTTTGAAAACGGCGAGAATGGACTTATTGCTTAAGCCAAATCCATTCTCGGCCGAAGCAGAAGCAATTCTGACAAACGTTCGCGATAAAATTGCTAACGAGGTATCTGATTCTAAGTCGCCCTGGTTCAATGCAACTTTTGCATACACGGGCACGACTGCAGGGATTGCTGATTTGAAAAAGGTGACTCAAGCAGACCAAGTTCGAATTCAGTGGATGGTGACGCTGGGAGTGGGTGCGATTCTTTTTGGGCTATTGCGAAGGCCTGTTCTCAGTCTTTACTTGATGTTCACCGTGCTCCTCAGTTACTTCTCCACATTGGGCCTCACGCAATGGTTCTTCGCTTCAATTTATGGAGCCGACTTTGTAGGTTTGGATTGGAAGGTACCGCTGTTGCTATTCGTGATTTTGGTTGCAGTTGGACAGGACTACAACGTCTATTTGGTGACGCGTGTATTTGAGGAGCAAGCCAAGCATGGAATGGTAGCCGGTTTGTATCGCGGAATTGTTGCCACTGGAGGCATCATCACGAGTTGTGGATTAGTCATGGCGGCGACGTTCTTCTCTATGACCATGGCTGGAGTCATTCCTTGGTTCTCGGAGCATGTGCTAGGTGTCGTTCGAGAGTCTTGGGAGCAACCGCTGCTGCTGCGGGGGATTTTAGAATTGGGTTTCGCCTTGGGGCTTGGTGTCTTGATCGATACATTCTTGGTAAGGACCATTCTTGTTCCTGCGATGATGTCATGGATGATTCGATTTCAGAAGTAGAGATACTGATATAGAGATGATGGATAATGTGACTCAAGCGATTCGAGCGGCCCAGCAAATGTGGGTAAAGTCGCGGAGCTTGACGCTGCGATGTGAATTGGCAAAAAAATTTGCAGGAGAAGTTGCAGCTAATGCACATGCTCTGCATGAGGCAGTAACTGCGCCACAAAGAAGCGGCTTTCGAGAAACGGTTTCTGCAGAGCTCATGCCATTGGCGGACGCAGCAAAGTGGCTTGCCCGTTCGGCAGTTAAGGTTCTTGCCGATAGGAAGGTAACCGGGCCAGGAAGACCGCTGTTTCAACGGGGAGTTCGATCGACGGTTTGTCGAGAACCGCTCGGAGTTGTGCTGGTGATTGGCACATGGAACTACCCCATTTTCTTGGTTGGTGTTCAGATTCTGCAAGCGGTCGTAGCTGGAAATTCGGTGCTTGTGAAACCTGCTAAGGGATGCGAGCGAGTGACTCGATTGATGGTCGAGATGCTGGTTCGATCCGGGATGCCAGAAGACTTATGTTTGGTGCTGGGTGAAGAGCCTGAGTGTGCGGCTTTAGCGATTTCGCAAGGCGTAGACTTAATTGTTTTGACCGGATCGAGCGCGACAGGTCGTCGAGTTCTTAGGCAGGCGGCAGAGACTCTTACGCCATCGATAATGGAGTTGAGTGGTTGCGATGCGGTGATCGTTTTGGAGTCTGCTAATCTGAAGCGAGTTGTTGATGCATTGCTGTTTGGACTTAGGCTCAACGGCGGTGCAACCTGTATGGCTCCTCGTCGGGTCTTTGTTCCCCAATCTCTCGTGGACGAATTTCATGATTTGATGTCAGCTCGGTTGGCAGAAGTCCCTGATACGGTGGTTGATTCAGCAACGATCGAGCGTGTCTTATCCCTGATTTCAGGCCAGCGTTATCGAATTCTTGACGAAAGCGGCGAAAGCAGTTACTCGCCGCAAACGCAAGACGCGGGGGCGAGGCTTCGTTCTGGTCGACCGCTGGTGTTTTCGAATGTTGCGAGCGATTTTCCACTTGGTGAATCTGATGTCTTCGCACCGGTGTTGATGACTTCGGGATATCAAAACGTTGAAGCAGCGACTTCGGCATGTAATCTTTGCAAATATGGGTTAACCGCGGCGGTATTCGGAAAAGAAACGTTAGCGAGACAGGTCGCTTCGCAGTTATCGGTCGGAACGGTCGTCATTAACGATTTGATAGCTCCGACAGCCGACCCGCGGCTTCCATTTGGTGGAACTCGAGAAAGTGGATTTGGGGTCACGCGAGGAGTCGAAGGATTGCTGCAGATGACTCGTCCTAAGGTAATTGCTGTAAACAGGGCAGGGTGGCTGCCTCATTTGGACCCGCCGCAAGATAGAGATGCCGCACTTCTTGAAGGAATACTACAATGGTGTCACGCTGGAAGTTTTCGGAAGGCTTTCGGCGGATTGATTCAGGCTTTCAAAGCTGTTTCGAATCAGTCCAAAACTCGGTCAGGTAAGAAAGATTCTTAGAAAAATCAACAAATTATGATTCAACAATCGTCGCGAAGCCTTAAGGTTGGAGTGATAGGTAGTGGATTGGCTGGACTAGCGGCGGCGTGTACGTTGGCTGCTCGAGGGCACCGCGTGACGCTGCTGGAAAAAAATTCGTGGGTAGGTGGCAAAGCAGCTCAGTTGCAACATGACGGTTTTCGGTTCGACATGGGGCCGACCATCCTGACGATTCCATCGGTGCTACATCGCATTTTCAACGAAGCTGGGAAAAAATTAGACGACTACATGGAGCTTGTTTGCCTGGACCCACAGTGGCGCTGCTTTTTTCAGGATAACACGGTTCTCGATTTAGTTGCCGACACCGAGAAGATGAAGGCGACCCTGAAGAAGTTTTCCAGCGCTGCAAATCTCGCTGAAGGTTATGAGCGATTCATGAGCATCAGCCAGCAGCTACACTCGGTGTCAGACAAATTTTTCTTTTGGAAGAGTGTCGGCGGCATCATCGATACAATGGAAATCGGTGGCGCCTTTCAAGCGAGTGTTCTCAAGGACGTTTTGAGCCTGCGGATGGGAAGAAGCGTGGCTGGGTTGGTACGAAGTTGCGTCCCAGACGAGCGAGTTGCTCAAATGATCGATCACTTCACACAGTATGTCGGATCATCTCCAGAAGCTTCGCCAGCAGTCTTGTGCGGGATTGCTCACATGCAAACTGAAGAAGGCGTTTGGTATCCGATGGGTGGAACGCGAGCTGTTCCCGAGGCGTTATTGAAGCTTGCACAGGACATCGGAGTGGAAGTCCATACGGAAGCTGACGTGGAGTCCATTCGTCAGGATGGTAAAAAAATCGAAGGCTTGAAGCTCAAGGATGGACGCACCTTTGCCTTCGACGCGATTGTCTCCAATTGTGATTCGGTCAGAACCCACCGAGAGCTTCTAGAAGGTTCTTCCGCCAAGCAAAAGTTCGACTCGCGACGCTCCTATGAACCGGCTTGCTCGGGAGTCGTGCTGTATCTCGGATTAAGTCAAAAGTACGATCACCTGCTTCACCATAATTTCGTTTTCTCGCGTGACCCGCATGAGGAGTTCGACTACATCTACAAGCGAGGTGAACCGGCTCCGGATCCGACAGCTTACGTTTGCGCACCTGCAGTGACAGAACCAGCCGTTGCACCCGAGGGTGGAGAGGCATTGTATGTTCTAGTTCATACTCCTTATCTTCGCGAGAACCACGATTGGAACGTGATGCTTCCAAAGTATCGCGAGGTCATTCTGGACAAGCTGGAATCGACAGGGGGAATGAAAGGTATTCGAGATCGCATTGTTTCTGAGAACTCGCTTACTCCGGAAGGAATTCACAAACGCTATCGAGTGCTGAACGGGGCGATTTACGGATTGGCAAGCCATGGGAAGTTCCTTGGTGCGTTCAAGCCAGCAAATCGTAGTCGAGATCTTCGCGGTTTGTATCTTGCCGGAGGTGCGGCTCATCCTGGTCCTGGAATGCCAATGGTAATGATGAGCGGTTGGATCGCTGGTGATTCTGTCGATCAAGATGCATTGAATGGAAAGCTTGTCGCTCTTGCTATATGACGCAACGTAGAAGCGATTTCAACGGTGAGCTACCCAAGTCCCAACCGCGACTTGTGCGCGGATTTTGTTGGTACACGCGGCGAATGATTCGAAAGCAATTTTGGGTCTTCGCCATGGACGCCAGCGAGTGCGATTGCGACGGAATTGCTGCTGAGACACCGGTCATAGTTTATTGCAATCATCCTGGCTGGTGGGATCCGATCGTTGCAATGCAAGTTTGCCAAAGGCGCTTTCCGGGAAGAGTCTTTTATGCACCGATCGATCGAGTCGCCGTTGAGAAGTATGCCGTATTTAAGAAATTGGGTTTCTTTGGAATCGCTTTGGAACATCGCGATGGGTCGATGGCTTTTCTGAGGCAGACGAGTGCAATTCTGAACGCCCCGAACAGCTCATTGTGGATTACTCCTGAAGGGCGTTTTGCAGATCCCCGCGATAAGAATGCTACTTGGATGCCAGGACTCGCACACATCATCGCGAAGCATCCGCATGCGGTCTGCATCCCCATGGCTATCGAATACCCATTCATCGATGAGGCAAAGCCCTTGATGCTCTGCAAGTTGGGGCCGGTGATTCACGGTCGCGACTTGGTGGGCGTTTCGAAAGCAGAATGCTCCGTCCTATTGGAAAGTAAATTACATCGGACTCAAGAGACGCTAGCCGAATCCGTCGTCACCCGTTCATTCAGTCAATTTACAGTTATGGTACGCACGTCTCAAACCCCCAAGAGTGTCTACGATTGGGGGCGGTTGTTGGTCTGTAAAGTCTCAGGCCGACCATTTGAGTTGAATCACGGAAAGACATTTTTCTCGTCATGATCCTCACGATTTACTCGCTCTCTTTAGTGATGCTTTCAGGGCTTCCGGTCGTGATGATGATCAAGAACCTAGGCTTGTTTACAAAAGCGACCAAGGACCCGGAGCTCGTTCGCCTCGGCTCGCAGGAAAAAGTGAGTGTGTTGATACCCGCGAGGAACGAGGAAGGGTCAATCCGTGCCGCGTTAGAGAGTGTACTTCGCTACGACAATCCGGACCTTGAGGTGATTGTGCAGGACGACTGCTCTGAAGATGCCACCGCGGCGATTGTTCGTGGAGTCGCGGCGAGCGACGCCAGAGTCCGATTGATCGACGCGATCCCACTTCCAGAGGGATGGAATGGAAAGCAGCATGCGTGCTGGAGACTCGCCAAAGCTGCTAAACATCCTTGGCTTCTTTTTGTGGATGCGGATGTTCGGTTTTCCGAAGATGCTATTCCTCGCATGATTGCCGAAGCGAAGAAACAGGAAGTTGAGCTGCTTAGCGGATTTCCACTGCAGGAAACAGGAACGCTCGCAGAAAAGATGCTCATTCCATTGATGCATTTTGTCTTGCTTGGGTACCTCCCCGTTGAGCAAATGCGCAAGAGTACATCTAAAGGCTTTTCCGCAGGGTGTGGGCAGTTGATGCTAGCTCAAAGCGAAGCTTATTGGCGTTGTGACGGGCATCGAGCAATTCGAGCGTCTCGGCATGATGGCATTAAGCTGCCTCGAGCATTTCGTATTCGCGACATGCGGACGGACATCTTCGACGCAAGTGACATTGCCAGCTGCCGAATGTATACGTCGTGCAAGGAGGTGGTTCGAGGGTTGATGAAAAATGCGACGGAGGGGATCGCATCGACCAGTCGAATTGTTCCATTTACGGTTCTGCTTGCAGGTGCTTCCGTATTGCCGGTTGTTTCTTTGTTCGTGGTGATGGTCCTTGATTGTGGCCAAACAAGTTTCGTTTACTTGTCGCTATTGATAGCAAGTATTCTTTCGTTCGTGCCTCGAGCAATTGTGGTAAACCGATACTCGCAAAGCTGGCTGACAGTTGCTCTTCATCCATTATCGGTTGCTTGGTTCTTATTGATTCAATGGGTCGCATGGCTTCAAAGTCGCTTAGGTAAGAGAGTCACTTGGCGAGGTCGCCTGTAAGAGTTGTTCGTTAGCGAACTGAGCGACAAACAATTTTTGAAAAAATAAAAGAATCAAGGAACTTTTCTCTTGGTATGGCGTATCGCGTTCCGTTATCGTACGTATAGCTAAGGTCGAAGACTCGTTCTTGGGGGTGGAGGATTCAGTATGGCTGTGTCGTCTGATTCGTTTCATGTAAGCTCTGCCCGGTCTATTGAGATTGAGCGGATGCTCACACGCCCGGCGCCGGACTTTGCTGCAATTGCGAACGCAGAGAACTCGGATGTGATTCTTTACACGACCACTCTTAATCGCGAACTGACCTACATGAGCAAGTCTTCATGGAACGTCTGTCGATTGAACTTTGAGAATTGGCGCAAACGTAGCTTCGTTCCAATGTTCACGGACGATCCTTCAAATGAGTTCTATAAAAACTTTGATGACAGAACATTAGTACCGAATCAGATTCAGCTTCTGGAATGCGAGATTTTCACAGATGAAGGGAATCGAGTTCGGTTGGAAGTTCGGCGAACACTAATCTTGTTTGAAGAGGAGCCGGTCGGAGTCATCGGAATATCAAGACGTATTCGCAAAGATCCACCGCAGTTGCTAGATACCCGAGGTGTTCACTGGAGATTCGATTTCTCGCTTGTTGACCAACTTACAGCAAGCGAACGATATGTGGTCGAATCAGTCGTTCAAGGAGAGCTGAACAAGAACATTGCAAAACGTTGCAATGTGACTGAGAGGACAATCGAGTCGCGACGTGCCCGAGCGATGGCTAAGCTGGGCGTTAAGTCGTTGCCCGATTTGGTTCGCTACTGGATCGAGTATTCATCGCACCGGGAACGGGATCGATTTACCAGTGGAAGCAGCAATTAGATTCTGAGCAGCCATCACTGCCATGCGGTCACGAGCTTCGAACGTTGCCGAACCGATGTGTGGAAGGATTGTGCAGTTATCGAGCTCGCGGAGCGGGCTATCGGCGGGCAATGGTTCGGGGTCGGTGACATCTAAGCCTGCTGCAAAAATCACTTTTGACTTAAGCGCGCTGTACAAGGCATCTTGATCGACAACTCCTCCGCGAGCAGTATTCACAATCACTGCGTTGGGTTTCATGATGGCAAACTCGCGATGGCTTATCATGTGTTTGGTTTGCTCGTTGAGATCGGTATGGAGGCTGATGACGTCGCTTTGTGAAAGTAACTGTTCCAAAGAGACTCGGGTGGCGCTAAACTCTTTATCGATTTCTGGTTTCGGTGAACGTGACGTATAGACAACCTTCATTCCCCAACCGCCGACCAGCTTCCTCGCGACCGCTGCTCCGATTCGTCCCATTCCGACAATTCCTAGCGTCTTGCCATTGAGATCATGTCCGAGTTGTCCGATCGGCTCCCAAGTCTTCCATTGAAGATTTCGTACTTGAAGGATCGATGATTGGAAGTGCCGCACAGCAGCGATTACCAAGCCCACTGCGGTGTCAGCCGTTGCGTCGGTCAAAACGTCCGGTGTGTTGCCAACAGCAATACCGCGTGCTATGGCTGCAGCGACGTCTATGTTGTTGAAACCGACTGCAAAATTAGCGATCCCGCGTAATTGAGGTCCAGCGGCGTCCATAACTTCGGTGTCGATTCTGTCGCTCAATAGAGACAGCAGCCCGACTGCTCCTTGGACCCGACTTAGTAAAGCCTCGCGGTTCGGAGGCAAAAACTCTTGCCAAACATCGACATCAAATTGCTCACGTAATAGTTTTAAACCCGCATCGGGAATGATACGCGTGACAAAAATCTTATTCCGCATTCGAGAGACTTTAACTGAGATTTACGCTACGGTGAATGTTTGTGGTGGATATCGGTACTGCAAAAAGATCGCTGCTTTATCCATATTTTATCATGAACTTAGAGCGTCTTCCTATCCCTGTTTCCTTGTAGCCTAAAGTCACAAGAATTCAGACTTCGATGGAAACGTCAGCAAAATGTCGCAGAGAACACAGAGGATATTTGGCGGTTTCTCTTTGCCCTCCGTGCCTTATGACGTCTCCCACTACTTTAAATCAAAGTAATCAGGTACGTAAGAAATGCCAACGCGGAGAGTCAATAATCCCAAATGGTTTCATTGATGCGATCACGTAGTAGCGTCTTTCCTAGACGTATTCGGTTCGCGTCTCGGAGAGACGCTGCTACGTGAGGAGAACCAAACCTAAGTTTTGGGTGATGGCCGTACGCCAAAGCTAGCTGGTGCGATTGGGTTCTGTTTTGTCGATCGAGGGTGCTGCCTACGTTCACTGGATGACATCGTATCTGACGAGCTAGGAGCAGTTGCCTCTAGTGCGGCATTGATGGAGTCAGCTTGCGTATCAGCGACAACTGATGGGATGGAAGAAAACTCCCGAAAGACTTGCTCTCGTGAATCGGATTCTTTGGTTTTGGGGGGATGAAAGATCACACCTTCGCGCGAGACAGGTACGCTGGGAACTAAACCGACTGGCACTACGTGAGGCTGGGAATTAGTATCGCTGACTGGCGTTTGAGCTGCTGGCGAATCGGACACTTCGGCCGGCTTCTCAACGGAGGTATCTTGTAACATGGCGTTGCTTTTTCGCCGGTCACTGGCTGCTGCATTCGCTGGATTTCGATCGGTAGCTCGTTGGTTCATCTCGCGGGGAGGTGCTGGAACTGGATCGGTTGCTCGCTTGCCGGTGCGTTGCTCATTTGGAGGGGTGGCAAGGTCATCACTTCGCCGCCCAAAGCCCATATCGCCGAGCCTTCTTCCAAAGCTCTTGCCGGACTCGGACGGTACAATAACGAAGACCAGCCCCAGCCCGAACACGAGACCAGCAATTGTGCAAAGAGCGGTTATCGTAGTACGCCCAGGACCGATTGGCTTATCGGATATCACCGGCTCATCTAGCCGGGTAATAAGACTTGTCGATAAAGATGCATCTGACGATGCGGTTGCTTCTGCGAGTTCACGTTCTGCGGACTCAAGGATTGTCGTGCGTGTCTTTACCTCGGAAATAAGATTCGCATATTCGGCACGATTTTCTGCTATCGAACCCAATTTGACTTCGGTATTCTGAAGAACGTTTCTAAGGCGGTCTTGTTTGCCTAGGAGAAGCTTAAGTTCTTGCTCACGATTGGTGAGTGAAGCCTGAAGTTCTTCGACGAGCTTCTCGCGAATCGATAGCTGGCTTGTCTTTGCAGCGATGAATATCGGGTGTTGCTCGGTAAACCTTCCTGAAAGCTGCGAAGCGCTGATTTGTGCGTCCGCATAACCTTCGCGTAGTTTCTTGAGCCCTGGCTGTGTGTTTACAAGTTCGCTTGGTGTGACTAGAAAGCCAGATGGGTCTGCGATTGCGTCCTTGATAAGCTTGATATCGTTCAGTAACTGTTGTTGCTGGGTCTCGCCGGACCGTAACTCGGACTTGATGATGTCAATCTGTGTTCGCGAGTTTGAGCCTCCAGCGATCATGTCGGTCATTCCTCGGAGGTCACCCAGTTCTAAACCTGCTTTAGCTTCCATCTCTTGAAGTCGTTTCGTAGCATCTGTTTGACCAACCCTGGCCGCATCACGCGCATGTCGTAACTCTGCGATGATGCTTTCTGCTCGAGACTTGCGTACTTGGCGTAACCGTTCCTCAAGGGCATCACACAAGCATTTGTTGAAGGCAGCCGCACGTTTGGGTGAGGAGAGCTTGGTGTCGAGATAAATCACTTCTGACACACCGAACTCGGTTCCTTTGGGAGCGTGTACGGAAATGACGCTGTTGGCGTAGCTTGCAACCATCGAGTTTGAAGGGAAATTCGAGCTTCCAAACCAAGAGAAAACACCAGGTTCAGGTCCGAGTTTCTCTAGCGCTTCACGCACCACCTGTTGGTTTTTGGACATCTCCAGGATGGTTTCTTGAGAAGCTTTCATTTGCGATTGCGATTCAAAACGCCCAAGTCGCATCACAGCGCCGTTGGCTTCATCACGAACGATGAAGGCTTGGCTGGCTAGCCAAGAATCTTCTTTGAATACAAATGCGTAGGTCGCGCCCAGCAAACCAAAAAGAAAGGTCGATCCAAGCCATAGCGGGGCCCAAAGCACTAAGTTGTGCAAAAAGCGTTTAACTATTGGATTTGATAGATTCGTGCTCATCGTTGCTTTGATACAGGAAACCCCATCGAGTGGACCTGGCTTGCTACGGACCTCTGAAAGATCCGATCCGTAAACGGAGTTCCACCACTGCCGTCTCAACAATGCCGCCCGAAAGCCTTGCGTGCACGGCGCGAGCAATAAATCCACTTGGTTTTCAGGAATCTTTCTAGCGTTTGTACCGATTGTTCCGGTCGTCAAGCAGATGTAGTTTTTGTTCAAGGATGTACGAAAGAGTGTTGTAGCCGTGGAATGTTCCCAGCTTTTATCGATGCAATTTTGGAGGCGACGTATCGCCTCCGATTCGCCGCGAACGTATTGGGAAGCTACAATTAAGTTTGCTCCATGAACTGTCCGTTAGCTTTTATGGCAACTCTCGGGGCGAACCTTGAGTGAGTAAAACAAACATGATGAAAATCAAGCTGCTTGACCTATCAAATCATTCCGGGGAATTCTTTCGACCGTTTTGTGCATGTCTTTGCGTTTTGGGTTTAGGCACTGTCGCGCAAGCAGAAGTGTTCACGCTCAACAATGGATCAGTGATTACGGCGGAGTGGTTGAATGCTGAAGATAAGGCGGCTACGGTTTGGAGATTACGCCAATCAGACGGGATCGAGTTAGAGATCCCGCGTGGCTCAGTAAAGTCAGTACTCTCGCCAATTCCATCAACGAAGTCATACATCGATAATGTCGGCAAGGTCAGCGACTCGATAGATGCTCATCGTAAGATTGTGGACTGGTCTGTAAAGCAAGGGCTGATGCTTGTTGCAGATGCTCATCGGGATCGCGTCGTTGAATTGGATCCGGATGACAAATCTGCTTGGGCGGCGTTGGGGTATACGCAAACATCCAGCGGTTGGATTCGCAAGGAGACATACTGGAAACGCAAGGGGATGCAAAGCAAAGGGGGACGTTGGCGATTCCCGCAAGACATCGTTGCGGAAGAACAGGAACTTGCTTCCAAGACCCAAATGTCCGAGCTGAATCGTCGTATTGAACAAGCGATCCGCGATATCAAAGCGGACAATAAGAAGGCTTCTGTCGCACGGCAATACTTGCGAGACTTAACCGATCCAATGGCAATTCCGAAACTTCGTGACCTGATGGTTGCAGATCGGAAAAATTCAAACTCCGATTTTCGAATGGCGATCATTGAAGTAGCAGGCCGAATCAAAACTCCCGCTTCAACGCAAATGTTAGTCGATGCAGCAATCTTCGATCCAGATACACAAGTAGCGGATGCATGTGTCGAATTGCTTAGTCAGTATGGAACTGAGTTGGCCATCAGTAGCTTTATGGGGCGATTAACCAATAGAGACCCGGCGAAAGATAGCCAGGCCGTAATCAATCGCGCCGCACGAGCTCTTTCCACCTTGGGTGATGAAAGATGTATTCCAAAGTTGATCGATTGCTTGGTGACAAGACACCTGATCATTCCTCCGCCTCAGCCAGGAACCCAAGCAACACAGACTTCAGATGGATCTGTGAATTTTGCTCCAAGTGGTAATCAGAAGCCGGTTGAGGTACGTTTGCCAAATCAAGAGGTGCTAGGAACTCTTCAAACGATTACCAAAGAGTCAGGCTTTGAATACGACAAAGACGCGTGGATGAATTGGTACGCACAAAATTTTGCCCCGCAACGTCCTGACGTCTACCGCGATCCATAAGGACTTTCTCGCTTAGAGAACTGATCTTCGTATCGTTTTGCGGCGGGACCGAATCATCCGGCAGGAGTTAGCCTCCGGTTACGTTGTTATCCGGAGGCTAACGCCCAACGCCATCTACTTTTTGGGAAATCAGTTTGCTGTTTCATTAGCCGGAACGCGTTAGCGTCCGGTTTCTCTTACTCATTCGCCAAACCGGAGGCTAACGCCTGCCGGCTGATATCTTCTTCGAGATTCAGGCATGCCTGCGCTGGAATGCCTCCCTAGCTATCGGGTTCTGCGCCCGGAAGTAACATCCCTTGTACTACATTAAATCCGCGACGTTCTGACGCTCGAATTGCGTTATGCGATACATGTCGTGAATGAGCTGGATATCACACGGCCGTTGAGCGACATTTCGCCGAGAAAACATACGTTGTTGAGTTGCGACCATGACTTCTGCAGGCAACGGTGCGACTTGTCCAAAGAGCCTGGCGTAGTTCACAAAGCTAGGTACGTTTCCCGTAACAAAGCCGTACATCATGCTGCAAACACCGATGACTTTTCCGGTGAAGATGCCGGTGTTGATAGCCGTCTTCGAGTAATCTCCCATCACACACCCGAGGAATTGCATCCCGGTCGTTGACTTGCCGTGAGGATACTCCATGTTGACTGTGCCGTAGGTATTCTTCAAGTCGCTATTACAAGTACCTGCACCCAAGTTGATCCAACTGCCAAGGTAACTGTGTCCCAAAAATCCATGGTGCTGCTTGTTGGTGTAGGGCTCAACAACTGAAGCTTCTACTTCACCACCGATCTTGGTGGTGTGACCTAGAGACACATTGTCCTTGATCGCGCTATGCTCCAATATCTTGCACCTCGGTCCCACATACAGCGGTCCACGAAGGAGCGAGTAGGGACCGACTTTGGCATCTTGATCGATGACAATTGGCCCCGGTCCCGTTTCGAACAAAACGTATTGCCCCAAAGAGGTTCCTTCGGCAACGAAGACGCCGTCTTGAAGTTGTTTATAAGTGCCGCTGGCAATTCGATGTTCTAGATTCGAAGAGAGGCATTTCATGTTCGTTGAGATAACTTCGTGGGGAGCCTCGAATGTCTGAAGAACGATGTCTTTCGAAATAACTGTGCTCTCGGAGTTGGATTGCGTGGCAAGCCAATCGAGTAGGCCGGCACGCCCCATTGCCAACAGGGAAGCAAGAGTTTGCGACGGATTCAAGACAGCCGCGATCCACTCCCTATCCATAACCACGATGGTTTTATTCGTGGGAAGCTGTAGCAATGCTTCAATCGCATTCCGGTTGGATTGGGTCGGGGCAAGCCTCGCATTCAGCAAGCACTTAGGCGTCTCCGATTGGCGTACGCCGGCATCTCGTAACAGTTTCAATGAAGGGAAGTCGATCACCTGGAGCATCTGCAAGTGATCGCGTCCAATGTGAAATGCATCCAGCTTCAATGACTCGATCAAATCAATTAAGCGCAAGCTGCCGCAGGTTATTGTTGCCGCTAACCTTGCCAAGGTGATCGGTGCGAGCGATTCGGTTTGAAGGTCTTCAAACAGGACGACCGTAGAATCACAAGGCGAGCTGTTGATATTGCTATCAACACTATTGACGATTGTCATTGAGGGAGAGCTTTCTCGGCAGGCATTAGTTGGCCAGGTTTTAGTGGGCCGGGCGGGACTCAGCTAGGAATTTTGTGGATCAGCGAGTTCTAGCCGGGCATTGGTTCGATACTAGCCCACATGCTTCCGCCGCCTTTGCCTCGACTTGCTAGTGGGTCGCCGCCGAATGCATGGATTTGGTCCCGCTTCAGTTCGGCAAGTTCCTTAGTCGTTGTCATGCAAATCGCTCGGCCAGTAGTGTTGACCTCATGGGCGATCAACTTACCGTCATGCTCGGACTTGCGAAACAATTGCTGCATCATTTTGATAACGTAAGCAAAAGTATGATCCTGGTCGTCCCACAAAATCACATTGTAGCGGGGCTGCTTTTGGGTTGCTGGCCTAGACGCGTTGGGAGCGATTTCCTTCCTGGGGGGGGCGATGGTAACCGTTGGTTCGTCGATAGTGGCTGTTGATGAATCCGACATCGTGTTATCTTCCTAATTCTGAACATATCGATCGCGACAACTATGACTAGTAAGTGCTAATCTAGCGATCGAATCACCAAGACGCATTGTAACGGGTAAGCCCCCTAGCTTGTAAAGCAGAATTCTCAAAATCGTTAGGACTGGACATGGCAGATTTTTCGTCACTCGACCGTTACCTTGAGCAAAATCGGCAGAGTCAACTGGATGAACTCCTGGAATTGCTGCGGATCGAGAGTGTCTCGGCAGACCCGACGAAAGCGTCAGCCATGTCTCGAGCCGCAAGTTGGGTAAGAGACCGCTTTGTTCGAATGGGACTGGAGTGTGAGCTTATTGAAGGTGATGGCCCCTCGTTGGTGTATGCCCAGTCGCCGAAAGTCCCGGGCGCTCCCACAGTTCTTGTTTATGGTCACTACGACGTTCAACCGTGTGATCCTCTAGAACTGTGGAAGACCCCGCCATTTGAGCCAACTATTCGCGACGGCAACATTTATGCCCGCGGAGCCACCGACGACAAGGGCCAGATGTTGACACATGTGCAGAGTCTCGCCGCGTGGATGGCAACGGGCCGGAGGCTGCCGCTGCAAGTGAAGTTTCTGATCGAAGGGGAGGAAGAGAAGGGGAGTGAAGTCCTCGGTCAAGCACTCCCTGGATTAAAGGAGAAGCTTGCCTGTGATGTGATGGTTATCAGCGATTCGTCGCAATACGGTCCGGGGCAACCCGCCATTACTTACGGATTACGAGGCATCGCTTACTTCGAGCTACGCGTTCATGGTCCTCAAGCCGACCTTCACTCCGGAAGTTTTGGTGGGGCGGTAACCAATCCTGCTCTCGCATTAGCAAGGCTTCTCACAGCGATGAAAGACGACGAAGGTAGAATCCAACTGGAAGGATTCTACGATTCGGTGAAGCCGCTTCAAGATTCAGAACGTGAGATGTGGAAATGTCTCGATTTTTCCGACGAAGCTTTTGCAAAGCAACTGGGCGTCACGGAGCTTACCGGCGAACAGGGATTTACAACGCTCGAGCGACGTTGGGCACGACCCACATTTGATGTCCATGGGCTAATGGGTGGTTATCAAGGAGAAGGGGGCAAGACCATTATTCCTTCTTGGGCAGGTGCAAAAATCAGCTTCCGACTGGTGCCGGACCAAGATCCCGCAACCGTGGCCAAGCAGTTGCAAGACTTTGTTTCCAAGAACACTCCTCGCGGCGTGACTGTCGAAGTCATCGATCTTCACGGCGGATGTGGCGTGGTGGTCGATCCCAATTCGCGATTCATGGGCGGG
>JAIYDQ010000260.1 GCA_027487375.1 Planctomycetaceae bacterium | reverse complement strand
GAACAGCAAGAAGTCGGGCGCAGGTTCAGGCCGCGATCGAAGCGATGAAACATCGTTCAGTAAGTCGACCTATAAAAAGTCAGGCTTCAAGAAGGCCGGTGCTAAGAGATCGCCTGCAGTGAAAAAAGGTGGGCCGCGGAGTGGTGCAACCACGAAGCGTTCATCATTCAAAAAGAGTTCTGCCAAACGGAGTAAACGCAGCAAGCGTTGATGCTTGCTGTTGCGATGACACTTCATTTGTAAACACGTAGTCGCGTCTCTCCGAGACTCGCAATGACGGCGTCTCTCCAAGACACACCTACAATAAAAACGGTCTACAAACAAATCTTCGTTTAGACCGTTTTTTAAGAATCTGACCGTTTGGTGGTTTCGGGCGGATTCAGTTGCTCCTCGCTAGGTGTTATTCCTAGGACAAGGTCGAACTTAGCGAAATGTTCTCCCGTTTTGGATTCGGGGATTGGGAGGAAATCGGCTTCGAAGAGTTTGCGGTCAAACTTTCGAGCAGCATTCTTAAAAATGCCATCGCGATCGTTCCCAGGATAGTCTCGAATCATTAGCTGAGTCGTTAGCAAATCCCGATCGCCAAGTTTGACCTTGAAGTGGATGTGGGGTGCTGGCCGACCAGGATACTCGACAGGCTTGATGGTTCGAAAGCGATATTCGCCTGCTTGGTTGGTCTCGAAGCGGCCAAAACCTTGGAAGTGCTTGTCTTGCTGCGAGGCCTTGGGCTTACTGTCGCGGCTGTGAAGATAGACTTTGTTAGCATCGCATTGCCAGATTTCAACGGTCGCATTTTTAATCGGTAATCCGTTCTTGCCAAGAATTCTTCCTGATAGCTGGGTGATGATTCCAACGGCAGGAGTAATGGAGTCGCCGAGTATGATGAGGTCGTTATCTGTGTCGAGAGGCAGATGATCAGGATAGAACGGCCCCTCGGTCATGCTCGGGGTAACCTCGAGTTGCTCTGCAAACAATCCTCGAATTGTCATCAAAGTAGATGCAAAAACGCCAGATGTCGTCAAGAATCTGCGTCGATTTTGGTGTTGGCGATACATGCGTTTGGTCCGATCGTTAATGGCTAGAAAAGAGAGAGGAGAGACTTATTTGTAAACCGATTTGCCGCCTCGAAGTTTCGCTGCAGTTTCGCTAATGATTGAACATACTCATAAGTATAGGGCAATCTTGCATTCGTTTGGTTCGAAGAGCGTTAGATAGCTGCCGTTGCTGCGGAGTCACAGGTTGTCAACTTGATCCAGAACGTGGAGCCTTCGCCTAGTTTGGAGTTTACTCCGATCTCACCATTATGGGCGACGATGATTCGTTCAGTGATCGACAGACCGAGCCCCGTTCCTCCGAGCAAGCGAGATCTTGCTTGGTCGACTCGGTAGAATCGTTCGAATATGTGAGGTATGTCGCTCTCGGGGATTCCCATGCCGCTATCGACAATTTGTATCAAGACTTTGGAGCCTTCGATCTTGGATCGAACAGACACAATGCCACCGGGGGAATTGTATTTAATAGCGTTTGAGATCAAATTCACAAATGCTTGGCCCAACTGACTCGCGTCGCCCATCACGAAACACGTGCTCGTTTCATTGGTGACCTTAACAGTGGACTCGGAAGCTAATGGTTCGAGTAATTGAATGCTTTCATCAATGATGTTTTCGAGGTCAACTTTGGTGAAGCGTTCTGTAGACGGAGAAGAATCGACTCGTGCAAGAATCAAAAGCGATTCAACCAGATTCCGCATTCGCGTGGCTGCTCGCTGACATTTCTCGAGATGATCACGATACTCCTCCCCGCTGCGAGGCTTTGAAAGAGCGAGCTCGCTGCTGGATAAGATGACTGAAAGGGGTGTGCGTAGTTCGTGAGAAGCGTCGGCTGTGAATCGCTTTTGTTGAGCAATTGAATCGCCCAGACGGTCTAGCATCTCGTTGAGAACTGTACCCAGTTCAGCCACTTCGGAATCGACACCTTTGAGGTCCATACGTTGCCCCAGTCGATTCGCGTTGATGCCGCGTGCTGTGTCGCTCATTTTTTGGATCGGGGCGATGGCTCGGTTGATAGTCCACCAACCTCCGAGTGCACCGAGTACCAAGATTGAAAGGCCCGTAACCGCGAGACTTGCCGTGAGTCGACTGGTGCGCATTTGTTCGCCAATAACAGATCGTCCAACGCATATGAGCGTTTCTCGCGGACCGTAGATGTATATCTCGCGCCAAGGACCTCGCTGTTGCCACGCGTAGCGATCGTATCGCAATCGATCTCGAATGTAGTTCTGCAAGAGCCTATCTAACTCAGACATAACAATCCCGGGGACATCGGATTGCTTCAGAATCGAACCGTCTAATCGCCAGACGATGAAGTAAGCCAAGTCTTGGCCTTGTCGAAGCTGGTCTGGGATTGCGCGAGGCCAAGCAATAGTTGTTTCCCATTCGCTTATTTGTTTTTGAAGTAGTATGGTTTCTTCTGGACCAAGATCCCAATCTAAGCGACCAACCGTGTCGCGACTGGGATGCGGTGGATTGGATGGACGGTTGGGACGGCCTCCCCAAGGGCGATTGTCTTGAGGCGGCCCTGGAGCTTGGGGGCCATCCGGATATGGTCCCCGGGGAAACGGATTAGCTTGCCCGTTTCGGTCGTCTCTTGGATTTGGCCTAGGTCCCGGTGGCGTGGCAAGATCGCGGGACATACTATCGAGAATCCCTTGCGGTACATCTCGCATGGCTCCTTCAAGAATGCGTGCTGCGCTCAGGAGCTCTTCATCGACATGATCCCACTGTGAGCGAGTTATTTCCCAATGCAGGACAGAACTAAGGCCCGCAATCACCAAGAAAAGAATGCCGGTATACCAGGCTTGAAGCCGCCATCGAAGCGATCGAAAACGACTAAACATGAAGTATGTAACCTTGTCCGCGGCGAGTCTCGATAAGATCTTTGCCGAGCTTTTTTCGCAAGTGAGATATGTGGACGTCGACTAGGTTCGAAAGCGTGTCATCATCCTCATCAAAGATATGATCGTAGATCATGGTTCTACTGACGAGCTTGTCGCGATGGTAAGCAAGCAGTTCTAGCAGGGCATACTCGCGTGCCGTCAAATCCAATAAAACTCCATCCTGCGAGGCGGTCTTATTGGCAACATTGACGACAAGCGAACCGATTTCAATGACGTTGGTAGCGTGCCCTGCTGATCGCCGAATTAGAGAACGAACGCGAGCCAGTAACTCGGCAAGACTGAATGGCTTCACCAAATAATCGTCTGCTCCCGAATCCAGCCCAAGCACGCGATCGGAGACTGTGTCGCGAGCGGTTAGCAACAGAACAGGTGTGGGTTTTACTTTGCGGAGTTGTGTCAGGAGATCGATGCCATTGAGCTTTGGAAGCATCCAATCCAAGATGACCGCGTCGTAGTCCCAGGCTTTGCACTTATGTAAGCCTTCACGACCGTCTTGCGCTACGTCTACCGCGTAGCCATCTTCACGAAAAGATTGTGCGAGCGACTCTAATAAATCGGGTTCATCTTCAACGACAAGTAATCGCATATTTGGAGTATTAGAATTGAGGTTTCGCTGAAGAATGATTACATCGTTGCCGTATTTTAATTCAACGGATCATCAAATTGTAAAAAGGTTACGGGGCATTAGCTATAAAGCCCCGTAACCTTTGTTGATCGTAAGCCCTTGCAAGAGCTTCGGTGCATCAGTTTGTTACTAATCAAGCAACTGCTGTTACTTGGTTAGTTCTTTTGGCAATTCCGATGGTGCGACCGCGACTGTGTCTTTGGCTTGGTCGACCGTAGTGGGTTGCTCGATCGAAGCGCCCGGTGGAGGTCCCTCGGGTTGAGGTCGACCTTCGGGGCCGCCTCGACGACCGTCGCGACCGGGTTCACCTCGAGGTGGGCCACGTCGTGGTTCGTCCGGTCCGGCGTCGTCGCGAGGTGGAGGTGGGCGTCGGCCTTCGGGTCCGTCACCCTCAGGTCGGTTACCACGTGGACCGCCATCTCGGGGGCCTTCACCGCCTCGAGGTCCATCGCCATGAGGTCCATCGCCATGAGGTCCGCCTTCCATTCCGTGACGAGGTGGTCGTGGGGGCGGCATGGTAAATTCTTCTTCGGTGATGATGCCGTCTTGATCAATGTCGAGTCTCTTGAGCGATTCGGAGGCTTTCGCAATCTCGTCGCCGCTGATTTGGAAGTCGCGATTCAGGTCGAGTACTTTCAGGAAGCGTGTTTGTGGTGGGCCGAACATACCGGGGCCAGGGCCACCCATAGGTCCGCCGCCCATAGGTCCACCATGTGGGCCTGGCGGTGGTCCGCCTTCGGGGCCGTGTGGTCCTCTGGGGCCAGGTCCTCCAGGTCCAGGTCCAGGGCCAGGTCCGCCTGGGCCACGCCGTTCGGGGTCTCCTGAGAATCCTTCGCCACCTCGGCCACCTTCTTGTGGCGGTCGGCCTGGGCGACGATCGTCTGGGCCTTCTCTTCGAGGGCCAGACTGAGGGCCCTGCTGGCCGGGGCCATCCCGTTCTGGCAATTGAGCGATGCTAGTGTTGATGCCCCAAACGAGGCCTCCTACCGCGACGCAACCTAAAGCAAACCAACCAAATCGTTTCATAATTTGAACCGTGCTACCTTTATCAATTTGTTCCACCAATAAAATAAACGTGCCGGATGATTCATGTGTGAGGCATGAATCAGCAGGTGCCGTTACCGTTGTGATCGCGGTACTGCACGGGACAGAATAAGGGAAAGAACCTTAAGCGAGGATTAAGCGGCAACAAAATTACGCGTGATTTCCAGAATTGGACCCCTTGGATAGGGGGTTTGTCTAGTAGACTGCCCAGCGACGGACAATTAAACTTTCAGCCGTGAAGGAATCTCAATTGTTGACCCGTCAGCGTAGAAACATGGCAATATGGAATACCGGGATGGACAGGATGACTCGTCGCGCCTCACATCGCTTATTCCAGAGTATCGCTCAACCAACCAGCGATTTGACGAGATTTTGTCCCGTTCGCCTGACCAGTTGCGGCGTTGGTTCCGGATTCTAACGGGCCAGGACCCCCATAAGTACACGCTACCGGCGAATCTAAGGCAGCCACAAGCGGGCATGAATGCTGCGTCGACCGTTGCTGGCAACTATGTCCCTCCGACAGCGAAGTCCGTTTCTGATCGCTGGCGGGTCGCCAAGAATCGTCTGCTGGAATACACCGGTGGGGTCGCTTCGGATTCCGATTCGCGACGTCTTTGGGAGGTCGACCCAATCCCGTTTATTCTGGATATCGAGGATTGGCTGCACCTTTCGCGGGGGATCGCTCAGCGGGCCAAGCTTTTGGATCTTATCTTGAAGGACGTGTACGGACCTCAGAACCTTTTGTCGAAAGGATTTCTACCTCCCGAGTTTTTCTTTGGGCATGAGGGATACATCCACGGCATGCAGGGAACGGCGAGCCCTGACAAGCCGATGATCAGCCTGTACGCAGCCCAGCTTTGTCGAGACGGTTATGGTGAGTGGTTTGTTATTGCGGATCGAACCCAAGGACCAAGCGGCGGTGGCTATGTTGTTGAGAATCGGATAGCACTTTCAAAGGTGCTCCCTAACGAGTTTCATGACTTGCTGGTTCAGCGATCTGCACCTTTCTTCGCGACCCTTCTAGAGTCGATTGCAAAAAACGCTTTGCCTCGAGATGGCTCGCCAGTGGATCGCGAGGCTAGAAGTGTGCTGCTCAGTCCGGGCACCAAGAGCCCAACTTATTTCGAAGATGCATATCTTGCTCGTTATCTCGGCTATGCACTAGCTCAAGCGGACGATCTCACGGTTCGGAATCGTCGCGTGTATTTGAAAACGCTCAGTGATTTAGTACCGGTGGGTACGTTGCTGCGGCGAATTCGCGACATGGATTGTGATCCATTGGAGCTTGCCAGTTCAGCTCAAGGTATTCCAGGTCTATGCCAAGCGAGCCGCGATGGGACTATTGCGGTAGCCAATCCGCTTGGATGTGGCTGGGCAGAGATTCCAGCACTGCATTCGTTTCTTCCAAGGCTATGTAATGAGCTTCTTGGGCAGGATCTTATATTACGCAGCTGGCCGTCGTGGTGGTGTGGTGATCAGAGTTCGCGACAGTATGTAACGAATAACTTGAATCAATTAGTCGTCAGAGACTCGATGGCTCGGTCTAGTGGCCCGCGTTGGACAGGGGCTCAATTGAATCAAGATCAGCGAACAAAGTCCCTGAACGCGATTCAGAAAAGTCCGTGGAGTTATGTTGCTTCGCCGCCTCTTCAGTTTTCGACGGTTCCAACTTGGCATAATCAACAAGTTGTCGGTTGGCCGATGGCGATGCGCGTCTTTGCGACTGCAACAGAAAATGATTTTCAGGTTCTCAGCGGAGGTATTGCGAGAGTCGCTGATAATCCTGATCGGCTGTCCGAGTCGTTAGCCTCTGGAACGATGAGCAAGGATGTTTGGGTTCTTGGTAACAGCCCAGTTAAACCGGTTACACTTCGTCGACCAACGGTTACATCGCTCGAGTTTCGACGTTCTAGTTATGACTTGCCTAGTCGAGTTGCCGAGCATCTTTATTGGCTCGGGCGATGGACGGAAAGGTCTGAAGGAATGATTCGACATGCACGCTGCTGTGTGAATCGGCTAACTGGAGAAGTCGATCAGGAGTTGCTGCCAGTCATATCTGTTGTCGTTGATGCTATCGAGGAGCGAGAGCAAAGCCAGCAGCCGATCATCACAGAACCTGAAGCGCTGAGTGCACACCTTCGTAGACAGATTACGCAGTTTGTTTTCGGTGCGTCCAACCTCAATTCATTCGCTGCAGCTTTGGTCGGTGTCCGTCGTAATGCAACGGCCATTCGAGATCGATTGAGCTTGGATAGTTGGCAGATTCTTTCGCAGTTAGATCTCGGTGTACTCTTCCCACATCCTGTAGAAGGTTGTCAGTTGGGTGACATTCAAGTTCTTTTGAGCGATATACTCGATCACTTCACCGGGTTTGCAGGCTTGGTTGCAGAGAACATGACTCGGGGACCCGGTTGGCAGTTTCTGGACATGGGCCGACGCATCGAGCGTGCTACGAATCAGTTGCGGTTAATAGAAAGTTGGGTGGTCCCTGAGTACTCAAGACAAGCCTCTCTGCTCGAATCACTACTCGAGATTATGGATAGCTCGATGACCTATCGTTATCGATATTTGTCGAGCATTGAACCTGGACCTTTGGTCGATTTGCTCCTTGTAGATCAATCCAACCCTCGAGCAGCAGCGTTTCAATTTGCTCAGCTAGATGAACACATTAAATCTCTTACAGCGTTGGATCCGGCAGGTCTCGGTTTTCAGCGACAGCAGATCCAAAATTGTCGCGCAACGCTTCGACTGTTGGACGTGGATGGAGTTGTCATGATAGATCATGAGTCGGGGAAGATGCTGAATGCCTCTCAAGACCTTGCGGCTGGTCGCTTAGCAACCAGCGGCGCGACTCGTCCCGAATTGAAACGACTTGTGACGGAGTTGACCGGCGTTTTGAACAAGCTCGCCGACTATCTAGCCGAACGATTTTTTACTCATACGGCTGCTACGCAAAGATTGGGGGATGCGGCCACGCAATAGCCGCTTTTCAATCTCATGCGATACCGAATCACGCATATTACAAAATACGAGTACAGTTCGGCTGTTTCGCTTTCGCACAACCAAAATCGATTGCGACCCCGATCTTTGGAGTACCAAACAGTCATTGATCCTTCGGTTGCCATCACGCCGGAACCGAGGACTCGGCGGTGTTGGATCGATTGTTTTGGCAATGAAACAGAATTCTTTTCGATGGAGCAATCGCATCGAGAAATGACTGTTTGTGCGACCAGTGAAGTGGATCGCACTGCTCCTCGAACGGTTGGTTTGGGCCAGATCGCTTGGGAAGAAATTGTGCGCAGTGTGATGTCTCCTGCAACTTCTGAGGCGAGACGTGCTTCGCAATTTGTTTTTGATTCTCGATATGCAAGAAAGTCACAACAAGCTTACGATTATGCAGTGAAGAGCTTTGTTCCCGGCAGATCTGTGATGGGATGCGCAGTTGATTTGACTCGTCGGATTTTTCAAGAATTCGAGTATGACCCGCAAGCGACACAGGTCTCGACACCGACGCTTGCTGTTCTGGAAGGTAGACGAGGAGGATGTCAGGATTTTGCTCACGTTCAAATCGCGTGCATGCGTTCGATGGGAATTCCATGTCGTTACGTAAGTGGTTATCTGCTCACGCATGCACCGGAAGGAAAAACAAAGCTTGTCGGTAGCGATGCGTCTCACGCTTGGGTTAGCGTCTACATGGGACAAGGCCATTGGGTAGATTTTGATCCGACGAATAACTTGATCCCCATGGTTGAACACATAACGATTGGTTGGGGGCGTGACTATGGTGATGTGTGCCCAGTCCAAGGAGTGCTCATTGGAGGTGGTGCGACGATCTTGACGGTCAGTGTTGATGTTCGGCCGCTTGAGCCAATTGCATCCCCAGTAGGCAACTCGACTGGTAACTCGATTGGCCAAAGTTTGCCACCGTCAGACGCGAGTTCGCAAATACAGACAAACCAAGAGAGTCTTGTGGAGTTGCCTAAAAATTGAATCGCTTGATCGTTGGCTGTGGATATGTTGGCAGCGAGATTGCTCGACTGTGGTTGGCGAAAGGTGATTCGGTTTATGCGATTACAAGATCAGCACGCCGTGTCGAAGAATTGAAGGGGATTGGCGTTCAACCCGTCGTGTGGGATTGGTATCAACCTAGCGCCGACGACAATTTGCTTGTGCTACCCAAGATCGATTCAGTCGTAGTGTGCGTGAGTCATGCTGCCGTCGAAGGCATTGCTCCCGAGAAAACGCATACGCTCGGTTTGGATAACTTGCTACATCATTGGAGTCGTGACGGTGAGTTACCGGCGTGTTGGTGTTACATATCGACGACTGGCATCTATGCACCACGCGATGATGGAGGTTGGGTAGATGAAGAGTCGGACCTGTTGCCGTTAAGACCTGGATCGATTGCCGCCAAGGCAGCAGAAGATTGGTGCGAGCGCGAGATATTCTCTCGGGTGCAGTCGGGTGAGGCTAATAAAGGTCAATTGTACGGATGCATTCTTCGTGCAGCAGGAATCTATGGTCCGGGAAGGATTCCTCGGTTAGATGTGCTTAGGAACAATGAACCGATAGCAATTGATCCACAAAGCTACTTGAACTTGATTCATGTGACGGATTTGGCCGGAATCGTTACTGCTGTATGCGATGCGCCGACACAACATCGGATATACAACGTGGCGGACGGGAATCCGGTCAGACGACGCGACTATTACGAATTCATTGCTCGGCAAATCGGAAGTTTGCCGCCGCGATTTGAATTCGCAAACCAACAGATGCCAACGATGAATTCGCCTGTGCATGTATCCACGAAAGGCCAATTCGACGCGAGCTCGAGCAGGCCAGCAGCGAGAAGTCGCGGTGAGGGAAGTAAGCGAATCAGAATTGATTTGCTCAAAGAGTCGATCCCCTATTCGTTTCAGTTCCCCAATTTTGAGGCAGGACTGACTCCACTACTACCAAAATGACTACGCGTGGGGCCGTTGCAATCGTCACTATCGGCAGAGGCGTTCCATAAGCCGAATCATCCGATCCTCGCGAAAAATTCATCTTCGTTTGTGTTTTCCGAAATGTACTGCTGCTAGTAGACTATGTGGTCGGTGGGGCGTGTTTCACTAGAGCAAAGACAATCCAAATATGTCGATTTTTCGTTATCCGCTTGGGCTTCTCTTGATTCTGGGCATCGCCTCGCATGCTTCGGTTTTGTGGCAACATTTTACCGCCATGTGGGACTCGAATTCGTTTCGGTTTTTTCCGTTGGCGATTCTACTAGCGATTCTTGTCGCTTATTGTCGCCGGGAAAAGCTTGTGCCATCCGTATCTGGAAGCCAAGGCGAATCGGCAGAGGCAGAAGAGCCCGCCCAAAACTCGCCGGTAAGTGGTTCTATAGTCGCCGTCGGAATCGTGCTGTCGGTCTTGGGTGCGTTGGT
>JAIYDQ010000460.1 GCA_027487375.1 Planctomycetaceae bacterium | reverse complement strand
TCCGGATTTTTATCAGCAGCAGACAAACTTTCTTGCAGCTTTTGTTGTTGCGCGTCGAGCTCTTGTTCAGTCTGAAGAAGGCTTCGAACGGTTTGTTCTAATTGGTTAGCAGAACTCTGTCTCAGCTCTTCACGAGTCTCTTCCATTTGACGTTCAGCACGAGTTCCCGACGAAATTGCAGGTGCCGGTTTTCCTTCTGAGAGTGACTCGACAGATTTCTGGAGCTCACTTCGAGCTTGCTCCATTTGCTCTCTGGCTTTTTGCATGGTTTCTTGAGACGGAGCATCTTGTGCCTCTTGCGACTGCTGCATGCGATCGAGAAGTTCGTCCGAATCGCGTAGCAATTCTTGTTGATTGTCACGGAGCCGCTTAAGTTCCTCTTCAAGCTCTTTCGCCTTCTCTTCATCCTTGTTCGCCTCGGCTTCTTGAATCGCTGTTTCGAGTTCTTTCAGTTGTTCATTGAGATCCTTCTGACGACGGGCGAGCTCTTCCAAACGATTCATCACTTGTCGCATCTCGCGTTGAGCTGCCGGTTCGGCTTCGGCGGCTTGTTGTTCTGTTTCATATCGATTCTCTTCTTCGTCTAGCTTGAGTTGATCGATTTGTTGCTGACGGTTCTGCTGCGAAGCGCTTTGTGACGACCGGCTTTGATTCGGCTTTTGTGACTGAACAATTTCATGTTCGCGAGCTCGCAGACGCAAGAGTCCTTCATAAGCCTTTCTTTCGAATCGAAGAGCATCTTGCAGAAGCGCGTGATCGGACTTTTCATTCGCATCATTCAATGACTGAATGGCAGACGTCATCGCCTCGCGTATCTGCGAAAGGTACTCAAGTGACTTGGGATCGCGAATCTCTTCTTCCAAAGCGTCTGTTTGAGTGAAAGCCTCGGTCTGAGAATCGGAGAGAATTTGAATGTCTGCTGAGAATGAATCGAGCTGTTTTTTGGATTTGGGATTTCGAACAATATTCCAAGTTCCCGAAACGATTTGCTTTTGGAGTTCTGCGAGCTCTTCGGCTTTCTTTGCGTTTTCGCTTTCTTCTTTCGGCTGCGATTCACCGGGTGGTGATTGGCCTTCGCGAAAGATTTCTTCAAAAGGGCGAACTTCAGCAAAGAACATTTCGCCATCGACGCGGCGAACGGCACCTTCGCGATCCAAGTCTTCAACCCAAAAGTAGTAGCTCAGTAGCTGATCGGGCTTTGCTTCGAGTGATTCCAGATCGATCATTTGCGAAAGCGAGACTTTCTTCAGGGGAGCATCTCCTTTTTCGAAAACAACTTCAGTGGGTTCCGCATCGCTGAGTGCGAACACAACTCCAGAAGCATGAACGCCAAAGTCATCTTGAGCGGTTGCTTGAATGGTGACTTCTTGCAAAGGAGATACGCTGACGTCTTGAGCGCGGGCTAATTTGGCTTCAGGCGGCTTGTTCATCAAGACCTTGGCCGCGAGTTCTTCATCGAACTTAGTGGATCGATTTTTGTCATCGATCAGCCGGAGTTTCCATCGCTTGGATTCGTTCATCTCGAGCGTTGCGGTGTAATGCAGCGGCTCGGATTCTGAAGCCATCAAGGGAGTTACTTCTCCGTTTCGATCGACGAGTTCGGCTGTCACGACCGACTTGTTTAGTACACAAGTCCACTGGAGAGTTGCTCCTTCGACAACGGTCACGTTCCGAGTGTCCTTAACAATGCGACGCTCTTGATTTGCGTAGGAAGGAGAATCAATTGTCGCATCAGCTCGAACAAGGGCCGGATAATCGAAAACGGTGATTTTATAAACAGGCGATTCACGTAATGAAGATCCATCAACAGACGTTTCCTCTGCAGCCAGAGATTCTAGACCAAAGGAAACAGCGTACTGGAAATCATGTTGAATACTACGCAGATAGCCACCGAATACCGCATCATTCAAGTTGCGTTGCAATTGGGTTCGCGATGTTGCCCCATGCTGATCCGTTGCGTTCAGGTAAGCCGACTCAGGAACCGATCCTCGAAATCGTGCGGTGACAACGACATCTGTTCCACGTTCAATTTCAACATTGCCTGGTTCTACTTCAATCAGTTCTAAAGCCGCTTCGGGAAGTTCGATTGGCACATTAACCGCCCCGTTCGACAACGGTTTCGCGAAAGCAGCGATTGCGACTGTCGAAGCGAGTGAAAGCGCTGCGAATTGAAAAAACCATGCGACTGTCATTCGAGTTGAAGAAACGGTTCTTTGCCAATCATTGACTCTTCCGTGTTGAATGGTTTCCTTTATCAATGAGCGACGTAGATAGATTGATTCTCCTTCTTGAGTTGGCTGCGAGACTGTAATCAGACGCTGCTTGAGAGACGGATAGCGGTCTTCGATGCGAGCCGCGATCCATTGATAGTCGCGATAAGTAAACTGACAAATCGCCCAAAGCACGGTGAGCACACTGAAGAAGGCGAGCCCTACCCAAAGTAGGTTCTTCGGATCATTCAACCACGTTCGCAAGCTCGGTAAAACTCCCGCATAGGCCAGCAGTGCCAAGATGATTGAAAGACTTATCCAAGCAGCCGACAAAAGCCACGCAAGTCGAACTCGCCGAAATCTTTTGGCAACTCGTGTAAGTAGATGAAGGACAAATTGATCCATGATTAAAATCCTTTACCTATGCACAGTATCGACTCGAGCCCGATTACCGCTAACACGCCCATCAATAGCCATTGCCACCAACCTTGCTTTGATTCTAGTTCAACTGCGCGTAGGTGGTTTGCCACGGCGGAACTTGGAGCCACAGCTAGATTATTGTGGACAAGCACTCCATATTGATCCAGCCGATCGAGTCCCGCTGGTGTGGTTTGACTTTCCGTGTCATTTATATTCACTGCGAATCGAAACGGCTTTTGATCGGCATCATAGCGAGTGTACAACCCTGGTTGCGTAAGAACAGCGGAAAGCCGTTTTCCATCTGAGCCGTAGGCACTAGCCTCGGGTTCAGTTTCCCCATCGATAACAACATTTTTAACAACATTTTTCTTTGCGTCACCCGTGGCTAGCGCCATCGGCTCATTGGATGTGGTGACCAGCTGTTGACTGTTTGGATCGACGATACTTTCACCGGGCAGCCATTCGACGACTTCGCCAACTGTTCGTGACGAATCATTACTTGCGGGAGGGCTCGCAATGCGAAAGAGTCCTGCGATTAGCGGTACAAATTTGCTTGAGAGTGCGAATTGGCTTTGCGAAGGTTGCCAACCAGCTGTCATAAGCCACAACTTTCCTGTTGCTTGGTTATGGCTAAGAAGGGCCGGCGAACGATCGTCGAAGCGAGCAAGCACTTGCCAATCATCCGGCTCCGAAAGATCTAACTCGCGATGGCTCCAGAATCGGATCTTTGAATAGTCGTTAAACTTCGAGTCGGCTAAATCTGCGAATAGCGGATGACGAAAGTCAATTTGTTCAAGCATACTATACTGACGGACTTTAGCTTCACGAACTTGCGATTGGGCGCTACTTGCATTGTCTTTCGTGAGTGCTTCAAGTCCTCGAGCATACCCGAGCGACTTTTCATCTTCCGGAGCATCCCAAACCCATAGAACATGTCCACCTTGAACAATAAAAGTGTTTAACGCTTGTAAGTCTCCTAGCGTGGCTCGATGCGACGCAACGATCAATGGGGTTTCCTTTGGAGTAGGCCAAGGAAGATCTGATTCGGGTTCGCGATCGATAAAGGTAACATTTCGATTGATGGAACCCAGCGGAATTTGCTTCAAGAAGTAGGCTAACGAATCTTCGGCTAATCGTTTTGAATCGTCGATGCATATCAATGACAATTCCGATTGGACGATCGGAGCGATAAAGAAATCGTTATCGAATGCTGCGTTGTCGCCAATGAGTCGTAGGGTTGTTGAGTTCTCAGGAGGTGGGGGCATAGAAACGACAAGGTTGCTTTGAGTAGGGACTGGAGCCGCAGTTCGTGTCGATTCGATTGGTTGACCGTTCTTGTCGAGCCATGCAAGCTCAAGACTTTCATTGCGAGCCGATTTATCACTTGAAGCGGAAGTGTTATCGAGCGGGGCTTCGTTGGATACAAATACTCGCAATGATTTATCGGTTTGTGTTTGTTCTGTGGGTGCTAATGCGTTTCGGTTACTGGGGATAACACTGGCTCTGGCATTGTTGGTTGCTTTCGGAGCAACTCTTTCGAGTCGCACTTTGATGGATTCGGGCCAAGATTGATCGGCTAGTTTTTCTAAGTTCGTGCCTTGTTGGAAGTCGGTGATGACTACGATCTCGCTTACACTGCGAGTTGATTCCGTTGCCTCGCCGCGATCGCTTTGGAGCAAGTCGGCGGCTGTAGTAAGGGCAAGCCCAAGGTCGGTCGCCAGCCATCCCGGTGCGACGGCTTTGGTAGCGATGCGACCTTTCTCTTTTCGCTGAGCAAGGGGCGTATCGATGGCTTCGTCGATACTCAGAAGTGGCTTCAAGGATTGGTCATAGGCATATATAGAAAGAGAATCTGTCGGCCCCGATTCGTCGATGATTTGGTTCGCTTTTTCTTGAAGCGATTCCCAAACTCCTTCGCGACGCATGCTCGCACTGACGTCCAAGAGAAGCATTCGCGATACTCCTGCCTGTTGACTTTCATGCGTTGCAGCGACGTTCCAATAAGGCCGACTGAAAGCAATGGCTAACAAGAGAATGGCTGCAGATCGAAGCAACAGAAGGAGCCATTGGTCGATGCGTCTGGCACTGGTTAATCGCGGCGTGGTTGCCTCGAGAAACATGAGCGAGCTGAACACTTGATGTTTCTTAGGCTGCTTGCGTACCAGGTGCAACAGCAGCGGAATAGCGATCGCTAATCCGGCAAGCGCGTAAAGAGGAGCAAGGAAACTCATCCGCGACCTCCCGTTGCTGCTTTCGTGAATCCACGGCCGCGACCACCCAAGTTAGGTCGCTGTTGCCGATTGAGAAGTTCTAACAAGGCCAAGTCCATGGGCTCGTTTGTTTTCAGCGAAGTCCAACCGATTCCAAGGTCTCCGGCCAAACTAACGAGCGACTGCTCATGCTGCTTGAATCGCGTTTCGTAATCAAGCTTCGCGGTAGCTGGGTCGACAAAAATCTCACGACCACTTTCCATGTCGCGAATCATCGTGGGTTCCGAGAGCGACAGCTCCACTTCGGAAGGATCTAGCACGCGAAGCAGTATCACGTCATGGCGTCGAGCGCGAAGAAACGAAAGGGGAGCACGCAGCGTTTCAGGATCGACTAAAAAATCAGAAACGATGAGTATCAAACTTCGATGTCGAACGATCTCTGCCAAGTGATTAAGAGGAGTGCTTATATCTGTCGATGTGCCTCGCGGTGATTTGTCGAGCATTGAAAGGATTCGCTTGAGTTGCCCCGTTCGAAATCGTGCAGGAAGAACGTCTGCAACCTCATGATCAAACGTCAATAATCCGACCGCGTCGCGCTGGAGAGTCAAAAAATAGGCGAGCGTTGCAGCAAGCGTTCTCGCATAGTCGAGCTTCTTATAAGCAACTGATCCAAACTCCATCGACTTGCTTTGATCAACAACCACGTAACAGCGACGGTTTGTTTCGTCTTCGAATTTTTTAAGGTAGTAGCGGTCGCTTCTTGCAAAGAGTTTCCAATCGATGGATCGCGGGTCATCTCCGGCGCTATAGGGCCGGTACTCACTGAACTCGACGGAGAATCCATGAAGCGGGCTTCGATGAAGGCCGTTGTGAAAGCCATCGACAACCGCTGCGGCTCGCAATTGCAAGTCCTGGATTCGCATGAGGACCGACATGTCGACCCAGCGATCGCGGTTGTTGTTGGTTTCGGACTCGCGCATGCTTTGCCTATTAGCCAATCTACAAAAGTTATTGTGCGATGAGCTTGGAACGGAAGTCGGCCTGACGTGAGACTCATTGTAAGCTCTCGCGAAGCCTTAAACCCCATCAAGACCGATTCGGATCGAGGATATTTTTGTGGGGAGAGTCTAGGAGGGCAGCGCCAGGTTTGCGCTGGAGTTCAGGCTATAGCCGCTTTTGGCAAATCCCAAGGTGCTCGGCGCCTAAAGGCTGTACTCCAACGCTGTCGCGGCCGAATACCTTGCTAAACCTCATGTTGTCCAACTAGCCAGCTTCTCAACTAGCAAGAGAATTATCATGACCTATTGAGCGTTGACTAGCAATGGGCTTA
>JAIYDQ010000054.1 GCA_027487375.1 Planctomycetaceae bacterium | reverse complement strand
TCATGAAATGCTTTGCAACGTTGAGCTGTCCCCATGCCGTCGATTTTGACTACAACAAATCCGCGATCTGTCAGTTCAGAATACCAACGTAAAGAGCGAAAGCGTTTGGGCACATGCGCATCGTGTGGTCCTGCGTAGATGTCTTCGATTATCGGATAGCGCTTGGTCGGATCAAAATCCTTGGGACGGCAAATGATTCCCCATATGTCTGTCTTGTCGTCGCGGCCCTTAGTTGAAAAAACCTCAGGCGCGGTCCATCCTGAGTCCACTAATTCGGTGATGTCCGCTGTCTCGAGCTGACACACCAATTGACCATCTACTTCGCGTCGTAGTTCATGAACGGGAGCTAAGTCCACTCGTGAAAAAGTATCGATAAAAAAGCGACGATCCGGCGAATAAGCGACCGAATGCGTTCCATTACCTGCCGTTAGAAAAGTCAGCCCTGTCCCATCAAAATTGACTCGGCAGAAATGCAGTAAATACGGGTCTTGGTCAGGATAGATACCACTGGCTTGAAACCATATCTGACGACTTGCTTCATCAATTCGATCAATACTGCGAACGATCCAATTTCCAGAAGTGATTGGCGTCTGTTGACCGGTTTTTTTCTGGACGAGATACAAATGCCGCCATCCATTTTGCTCGGAGAGATAAACGATCTCGTCGGATTTATCGAGCCACGAAACAATCGGTAAATCTTTTTGCGAATTGTGTGCTGTCCAAATAAACGTTTCGGATTGCTCGTCAATAATGTTACGAGACACGCCCGTTCGAGCGTCTACTTCCACAAGTCGAAATCGTTGATGACCTCGGTCTACCTTTTCATAGGTAAAACTTTTGCCGTCCTTGCTCCAACGAACTCCAGGGTAACCAAAGTCGATAGGATCAATATCGATTTTTACTTGTTTGCGTGTCTCAGTTGAAATAAGTGTTGGTTGATAAGAAGTAAATCGATCCCCCGGTAGCGGATATGCTCGAGAGGTCAACTTCGCCAATCGATCATCGCTGGGAGACGATTCGATAAGATGAACCTGAGTGTTTTCGCCTGGCGAAATTCGAAAGGCGAGCAATGATTTTGAATCGGGCGCCCATTCCAGTAAACCGTAAGGCACGTCCTGTGTTCCATCGGTAGTAACACAAATCTCACTTGCCTTATCATCAAGATCAATCAGATAGATGTTTCCATCGCGAACGGAATACTTCCACTTACCATCGGGAGATAGTTCGCTAGTGTTTGACGAGCGTCGTGACTTTCGTGATTGATTTTTCTTAGCCGACTTTTTAAGAGCCGCATCTACCAACGCAACCGATTCACCTTCGCCCGCAACAAAGTAGGCGAGTGTTTTCTCGTCCAGGGTTGCAGCTTCCCAAACATGTCCAGCGAAGGTGTGTTGATCGCGACTCTTCCCAGCCTCCACGCGGCCATAGCTTCGCCGTTTGCCATCCTGAATCCAAAACCACTGAATGGCTTCCTCGCGTGTATTTTTCAATCGGATTACAGTCTCTTCGCCAGATAGCTCCGGTGCATCACGGTGGTTTTCAATCCTCTCGGCTAGAGCCATACCTTCGCTTGCGGAGACTGGCGAAGAATGTTTAAGCAGCTTGTAGTTTTCGGAATCGCATTCCCAGCGGCTGCCATATGCATCGAATGAGAATCGCTTGTTGTCGAATTGAAGGCGTTGTATTGAAAGGCTTTCAGCAGAGACGTCCGCAACGCCAGCAGATCGTAATGCATCTGCTAGGCGAGCATGATCAAAGGCAAGCGATCTCGTTCCATTCTCCGCATCGACAAAAACATATTCGGTTCGATTACCGCGAAGGTCATTACGATACCAAAAGGTGTTGTTTCCCTTGGTCCAATTTGGGCGAATCCGATCTTTGTATGCTTCTTGTGAATGCGATGACGCAGAGAACTTGAAGCAAACCAGGATGGTAATCGATAGTATGCAAATCGTTTTCAGCATAAATGTCGCACTTGAAAAGCGATGTCTTGTTGACAATCTAGGATTATCTCGAGGGCATCTGGCACGTACTCGAAATAACGTCTTTACGGATATCGTAAGCACATCGGAAAGCGTGTTTCGGCATAACAAATTTCTACTCCCTTCTCCCCCGTTACTCCGGGGGAGAAGGGCTGGGGATGAGGGGGCAAATGATCTCGAAACGCAATGTCCTTATAGTTTGCTGAAGCCCCTCACCCCCGACCCCTCTCCCCGGATTACCGGGGCGAGGGGAGTATAGACTTTATGGTTTATACCAGATGACTCCTGCCGACGCGTTTAGTCAGAACGTCAGTTCCCATATTGGTCCGTGAATCTGACGTTACGAAAATGCTATTCGGAAGCCGTTGGAAGGAACTCGGGCTGGCCCGTGATTTCAAAGCCCAGGTCAGCAATCATATTGTAGTCCTCCGAAGGTGCTTGGCCTTCGGTTGTAAGATAATCGCCAACGAAAATACTGTTGGCAATCATAAGGCCAAGGGGTTGAAGCGATCGCAAGTGTCGCTCGCGACCACCGGCAATTCGCAGCTCGCTTGTCGGATTCACAAATCGCATCAAAGCCAAAGCTCGAATGCAATCGCGGGGATTCAAGTACTCTTTTTGCTCGAGTGGCGTTCCGTCAATCGCGTGCAAGAAGTTCAGCGGGATCGACTCGACCGACAACTCGCGTAGCTCCATCGCCATCTTGACGATGTCTTCATGTTTCTCGCCCATGCCGATAATGCCGCCACTGCACAGTTCCATACCTGCAGCGCGTACGTTCTTTAGTGTGTCGACCCGATCTTGGAAAGTGTGAGTCGAGCAAATCTTCTCATAGTGTTCGGGACTGGTATTGAGGTTGTGATTGACTTTATCGACACCCGCATCCTTGAGGCGTTTGGCTTGGTCGGGGGTTAGCAGTCCCAAGCAAGCGCAGATATTGAGGCCATACTTTTCCTTGATCTCAGGTACGATTGTTTCGACAGCCTTCATCTCGCGTTCGTTTGGTGCGCGACCGCTGATGACCATGCAGTAGGTTTTCGATTTGCGTTCGGCTGCAACTCGAGCTCCATCCAGCAGTTTTTCGCGATTAAGAATGTTGTACTTAGGAATCGGGGCCGAGGAGATCTTCGATTGGCTGCAGTAATTGCAGTCCTCCGGGCACAATCCGCTTTTCGCGTTCATGAGAAAGTAAAGCTGGACGGTCTTTGAAAAATATTCAAAACGAATTCGGTACGCAGCCGAGACCAGCGACATCAGTTGATTGTCGTCGCTTGCAAGTATTTCAAGGGCTTCGTCGAACGAGATTTGGTAACCATCGATTACTTTAGAGGCTAAAGTATTCCAGTGATTGTTTTCGGATGTGGTACTGATATCGTTAGCGGCGCTTATAATGCTCATCGAGATTCCCTGTTAAGATGGTTGAACGAAGCTCTAATTTACACCAAGTTGCTTGGCTTTTGAACGGCAATCCGAAATACGTTTTTCACTATGAGTTCAACAACTACGATTTCAGCTTCCGGCGATTCTTCCCAGGTTTCTGCTGCCTATTCAGAAGGATCGTTTGTCTTCTATTGCCGAGTTGGAAAGCACGGTCAGATAGGTCGCTTCCGGGACATCCAGAAAAAAGCTCGAGCGCGCGATGAACAAGTGCTTGTTCGGACCCGTCGTGGCGTCGAACCAGCAACGATTTTGTCTGCGGTGAGTAAGGACGTCTTCTCCGGTACACAAGTCTCCCGCACATCCGATCTGGAACCGCGTCTTAGCGTTTCCAACGACGAAGTGGATGGAAAAATTCTTCGGAGGCAAACCCCCGAGGATCAGTTGCTACTTAAGCAACTGATGGCCTCCGCTTCGTCAGCGGCGACTAGTTGTCAGCAGTTTTTGGATCTTCATCAAACCGGCGATTGCCTCCTGGATGTGGAGCCGATGATGGATGGTAAAACTCTTTACTTTCATTTTGTCGGTGTGCCCGAAGATGCGGTAACAGAACACCTTCAAGAGCTGGCCGAGATATTCCAACGCGACGTTCAAGAAAGCCAGTTTGCGAAGCTCTTGGAACATGGCTGCGGCCCAGGTTGTGGCACTGAGGAAAAAGGTGGCTGCGGCGAAGGTGGTTCGTGCACCGTATGTGTCATCGCAAAAGCGTGTTCGACAAAAGCCTAAGCATCCAAACAGAGTCCACGTAGGCAGGTCTCTCTGCAGACTTGCGTGCACTCATTTTGTCACCAACAACTTAATCGTATCAATGACGATCCCGCGGTAATGCTAACTGCCCTGCTGTTGCCTTGAAAAGGGCAATCAAAACCAAGTAGTTCGTACTCGTACTCAGCCGAAGGCGGTACTCGTACTCGTGCTCGATTCATCGCCCACTAGCTCAAGTTAATGCAAAACTTTGCATTCTTCGGGAAAGGTCATGCTTAGCTCAGTATTTCTTTGACCACATGAGCTGGTTCCACGCCTGTTAGCTTTGCATCGAGTCCTTGGAACTTTGCTGCGAATCGTTCGTGATCGATTCCCATTAGATGCAGAAGTGTTGCGTGGAAGTCTCGCACGTGAACGGGACGATCCACGATGTTGTATCCGTATGGACAAGTTTCACCGAGGATCGTTCCGCCTCGAACACCGCCCCCAGCCATCCACATCGTAAAACATCGCGGATGATGATCGCGGCCGTAATTGGTCGCAGTCAGTTTACCTTGCGAATAATTTGTGCGCCCGAATTCGCCACCCCAAACAACTAGCGTATCCTCGAGTAACCCACGCTGCTCTAAATCTTGCAACAGTGCAGCCGAAGGTTGATCAGTTTCTTTGCACTGAGTCTTCATACCACCAGGCACAACAGCATGATGATCCCATCCTTGATGGTACAGCTGTACAAACTTGACACCTCTTTCGGCAAGTCGCCTTGCAAGCAAGCAGTTGGAAGCAAAGGTACCAGGAGTCTTTACGTCAGGACCATACATTTCCAAGGTAGCTTCGGTCTCCTGCGACAAGTCTGTAACCTCAGGCACACTCGCCTGCATCCGGAAGGCCATTTCATATTGTGCGATTCGGCTTTGAAGTTCTACATCATGGTTTTCCGATTGTTCGATCTCGTGCAATTGCTGGAGACGGTTGAGCATTTGACGCCGACTGGCGACATCGATCCCCGGTGGATTATTCAAATACAGTACGGGCTCTTTGCCTGACCGAAACTGAACACCTTGATATCGTGCAGGTAAAAAACCAGCTCCCCATAGTCGAGCATAAAGCGGTTGATCTTTTTTATCCTTCGTAATTAAAACAACAAACGAAGGAAGATTCTCGTTGTCGCTACCAAGTCCATAATTGAGCCAGGATCCTATGCTCGGTCGACCTGAGACTTGATTTCCAGTTTGAAAAAAAGTAATCGCAGGATCGTGGTTGATCGCTTCGGTGTACATGGAGCGAATGATCGAAAGCTTATCGACATGTTTTGCGGT
>JAIYDQ010000477.1 GCA_027487375.1 Planctomycetaceae bacterium | reverse complement strand
CTTCCGCTGCGATTCGCAACTCCTCCTCTGCAGCCTGTTGCTCCTGCGTTGCAGATTCGCGTTCCTCATTCTTGAGTTCCTCTTGCGCTTGTTGCATCTTCTTCTGCGCCTGCTGCAATCGCTTCCGAGCCGCTTCTTCACGCGTTAACGGCTTTTCCGGTTTTGATTTTTTCGACTCAGAATTTTGAGCTTCGGCGTCACCAGACTGCGGTTTGCCGGATTGGGAATCCTTTTGGCTTTCTTGTTGTTCGCTTGGTTGCTTGTCGCTTGGTTTGCCGTCGGAGTCTTGCGGAGATTCACCGGGTGACTTCATGTCGCTCTTCTTTTCCGATGGCTTAGATTCGCTCTCCTTAGGCCCTTTATCAGACTTGTTGTCGGATTGCTTGTCTGGTGAATCCTCCTTCGTTTTATCTGATGATTTATCGGATTTCGGGTCAGGATTTTTCTTCTGATCAACGTCTTTTTTGTTGTCCGCACTCTTAGAGGCATCCTTGTCATTTGCGTTCTTTTTATCGGCGTCTTTTTTATCAGCGTCCTTGGGCGATTCTTCTTTGGAATCATCTTTTTCGGAGTTCGACTTATCTTCTGGCGTGAGTCCTTTTTCAGTAGCCTCCGCCTGTTTACGAATGTCTTCTTGGTCGCGTTGTGCAGATTGAGCGTCTTGACCGCCTTCGGTACGGCCTCGTAAAGAACGTTGAAGTCGTTCAATTCGTTGGATGTCTTTAATCAGTGCTTCGATTCGTTCGCGATCGTCACGAATTCGTGATTGGCGGTTTTCGCTCTGAAGAAGTTCCAGAAGCTTGGTGAGACCGTCTTTAGTGGATTCCTGTTCTTTGATCGCTTGGCTGTACTGACCTTTTGCAAGCAAGTCTGCGGCAGACTGTAGTCGTTGAAGGGTAGAGAGTTGCTTGCTAAGTTGGGCGGCTTGTTGAAGTAGGCTTGCTCGAGTCGGATTCGATGCCGCTTCGAGTTCCGACATGCGTATGAATAGCTCTTCAAGCTTGGAAAAGCGATCTGCAAGGACTCGCTGCTCCTGGTCGAGAGCCTTTACATCCGCTGCGGATGGCGTTGCAACCGTGTCGGACATGCTCGGCTTTTTGTCTGGGCCTTGGCCAAAGCAAACAGCAGAAGCAAGCGATAGCGACCCCAAAATGGCGAATGCTGTTGCAACAATCGCTCCGCGTACGCACTGCTTTAGATCGGATCGACAACAGAAGTTGGAATCCATCGCGTCTTTTGTGTCGATCTTCTTTCGGTACTGGAGATGCATTATTACCTCGAGCTTGGGATAGCTACGTTGGATCGGGATGTTTTCGGAGGCAAGCTGGTTATGAGACTTGCGAAATTTTGGTATCTCGAAAAGAAACCGTTGGTGGTTAACGATCTTTAAAACGCAGTTGGTTATTGGTTGAAAAGATCGAGTACTTTTTTCTTTTGCTCTTGTTTGGTTTGATCGATGATTTTCCCTTGATCGTCGATCATTCCTCTAACCATATCTACTAGCTCGTTAAAGTCTTGGATGTCTGCCATGTCGTTTAAGATTGCCTCCAGGGAGGTGATGCATTCTCGAAGTGTTTGGATCGCGACGGGTGTGGATTCAGAAGAGACCTTTTGATTTGTAAAGTCCAATTCCATTTGGGTCATCTCGGTTCGTAGCCTTGCGAGAGGCCCCTCGACAACGGCGAGCATTGGTTTGCGTACGCGGTCTTCCAAGCGGACTTGTCGGTCTTGGCTATCGACGCGGTTGTTGATCAGTTCCTTCCGGATCATACCAATCTCTTGCGCGACGCCTACCAATTCAGCCGATGATTTATCGCTTTGGCTGATAGATTGCTGCACGCGAAGCACTTGCAATTTGGCAACCGACTCGGCTGGCGTGGATTGCGTTTCGTTTGTTGCAGAGTCCGCAATCGCAGCTTGGGCAGTCTTTTCATTACTCTCTGTTTCATTACTCGGTGAAGTACCGGTCGTCTGGACTTTCGTGAGCAACTCATTTAACTGAGTGAGTTCCGAAACGACTAACTCTAAGCGACTTCTCATGGCGAGTTCACGACGTTCGAGCAGGATAAGAAGTTGGTCGGCAGTGACGACACCCAATTGAATTGGGCTTGCGCGACCGCTTCTTGCTCCGGTATTATCGTCGCCGCCAAAGTCGCAGAAGTCATTTGCAACGAGCGTGAGGGCGATCGATTGGCCGGGAGCGACATCGATTACTTTGTTGTTCTTCAGTTCACGAAGGTCAATCGATTGCTTGGCTTTACCGTCATTGGTAAGTGCGACAGGAAAGTTGTTTGGAGCGGATTCGTTAAGCACCATTTCAATCCAAGATGAATCCACATCGTGATCGTCTTGTACCGAGCCCTCGAATGGCAAGATGGCTTGATCGGTGACTGCTGTGCCAATTCCGTCCAGAGTCAAATCGACTTGCGGAACTTCGTCGGGGAGCATCCCGAGCGCGAACTGTTGCACGCGAGTTGCACAATGACCGTCCGCATCCCAAACACGAAACTCGATCCCCCAAGGTTCTCGAATCTCTTCAAGTCCCAATTCAAATCGATTGTCTTTTCCTAACGCAGTCCAATCGGTCGTCTTTGCGACACCATCAGTCGATTGAGTCGTCACGCGACACTCGCAACGTTCCAGTGGAACGTTCGCTTCACCGATGAGGGTAACGCGTGTTCCCTCGGGCAGTCGAAGGCCGCTTCGATAGTCAACTGTTTCATCGATCCACGTACTGGTCGAACGCCGCCGAAGGTAGCCTGGGTAAGCAAGCGCGAGTCGTAGCTTTACAATTTGAGGAGCGTCTTTGACGAAGACTCGCAAACCGTTAATTCTTGCGTCTCCACCCTGAAGGCTGAAAGCGAGATCTTGATCGATCGAGTCTAACGGAGAGCCTTCCAGCATGAACGGTTGACGGTTGTCCGACGCGGAAGCCGGAAGCTTTCGTAAGCTAGCGCGACCCTGGCGACTATCACTTCCGCGATAGCTCATCATGCACGATGCCGGAACGAGTTCCGCGTTAAGGTCTGCAGAGACAAGCAACCGAGCTGTTTGTCCTCTTGGAATGGATACGGCTCCATCTTCAAAAGTTCGCTTATATCGACTTGGTGCAAGATCGCTCGCGAACCGTGGGATATCCATCTCAAGCCCATCGACTTGAATAGAAGCCATTCGCGGCCACGCCTTGTTGGACAGCGCGAATAATCGCTGCGACCAGTGCCAAGTCCAGCTTGGTTGCCATGCAGCAAACAACAAACTCACTGCAAGCAACGCTCCCAGTCCAGCCGCTTGCCACTGCAAAGGAGTCCATCGAAGTACCTCTTTCACATCGACCTGTTCAAGCGCTTGGATCGCTTGTTGACGGGTTTGAAGCATCAGCTGCGGATCGTGCGGCTGTTGGATGTTCGCATCGATTCGATTTTTGTCTCGCGATTGAACAGTCGTGATCAGCGAGCTTTGAAACTGAGGAAACTTCCTCTCCAAAAGCAATGCAAGAGTCGAATCATTCCAAGCGACTTTCCATTTCTGCCAGCCGAGTCGAACCAGCAAGTAACCACATCCGCAAAGCATCATTAGCAGGATTGCAACACGAGCCCAACGCGGGGACTCGCTCGCTCCGAGCATGACGGGCAAGTAATCCAAGAAACCGGCAACCCAAAACGCGGCGATAAAGCAGATCAAAATCACGACGCTCGCCTGCGTCAAAACGTAGCTTCGAATCATCTGCCGCAACTGGTCCAGCGTTGAACCAATGCGACTAGCCGACTCGTGTTCGTTGACTGGCAAGGCACTCATTCACGGGGCTTTCGAATAAAGACGGGTGATTCGGATGGTTAATACGGCGTGTGAACCGGCGAAGTTCTGGTTTGATTGTAACCCTTTCGCTCGCTTCCGAGGAGATTCCGGAGCAAGTCAGCGTCATTAAGTTAAGGACAATTCAAGAGCCGTCGGGCGTGAGAGACTTTCCAGCTTAGAAAATTCCGTATTTTTGCATTTTCGTACTCGTACTCAGGCGTAAGCCGGTACTCGTGCTCGTACTCGATCGGATTGCGGTCGATTCGCGTACTATTTCCTTGAATACGAATACGAGCACGAGTACGAAATAACGGAAGAGCTAATCGGGTCGTACTCGAAGGCGTTTCGGCTCAGGCTCGCAATTCGAATAAACAGCCCAGCTTGGGGCTGAGATTCGATGCGGCTTTGTGAAAAGGTCGCTTGCTGATAAAATCGGCGTCAGTCCGGTACCTGAGAAGGCGATGCTTCCGAGTGCCCGCGTCATGATGAGCTCAATTTTCAACGTTTGGGAAGCTTTTTTGTATGCCGAAGTATATTTTTGTGACCGGTGGGGTGGTCAGTTCTATCGGAAAAGGCTTGACCAGTGCCTCGATTGGAATGCTCCTGGAATCGCGTGGGCTTCGCGTTCGGATGCAGAAGCTTGACCCCTACATTAACGTAGACCCAGGCACGATGAGCCCCTACCAACACGGGGAAGTTTACGTTCTAGACGATGGTAGTGAGACGGACCTGGACCTCGGTCACTACGAAAGATTCACGCGAGGACTCCTAAACCGCGATTCGAACTATACCACCGGACAAATTTATCTGTCTGTCATTGAGAAGGAACGACGTGGACAGTTCTTGGGAAAGACAGTCCAAGTCATCCCACACATCACCAACGAAATTAAAGAATCGATTCAAAAGCTTGACGACGGCAACACGGACATTGTCATCACTGAAATAGGCGGTACGGTTGGTGACATTGAAAGTCTTCCATTCTTGGAAGCTATTCGTCAATTCCCGCAAGATGTCGGTCGCGAGAATTGCCTTTTCATTCACTTGACTTTGGTCCCCTATCTCAAGGCAGCGGCTGAACTCAAAACCAAACCAACTCAACATTCGGTAGGCCTTCTCAGACAGATCGGTATCCAGCCAGACATCCTGATCTGCCGCTGCGAACAAAGCATCTCCCGCGAAGAGCAAGAGAAGATCGCTCTGTTTTGTAACGTCCCGATCGAAGCTGTCATCGAAGAAAAAGACAAAGACTTCTCGATCTACGAAGTTCCGTTGAGCTTACGAGATAAAAAGCTGGATGAGCAAATCATCAAAAAGTTTGGACTCCCTGCCCAGCCATGCCGCCTTGAAGCTTGGGATAAACTCATGCACTCGCTGCGGCACCCCGAGCACGAGATTAGCATCGCCGTCGTCGGAAAATATGCCGAGCATCGTGACGCCTATAAATCGATCTATGAGTCCATTGACCATGCCGGTATTCATCATCGCGCACAAGTTCGAATCGGTCGCATCCAAAGCAGTGACATCGAAGAAGAAGGCCCTGAGAACCTTCTGGCTGGTTATGACGGGATCTTAGTTCCAGGGGGATTCGGAGAACGGGGCGTGGAAGGAAAAGTCACGGCAATTCGCTATGCTCGCGAACGCGGAGTTCCCTTCTTTGGCATCTGTCTCGGGATGCAATGTGCAGTCATCGAGTATGGCCGCAATGTGATGGGATTGGATCGCGCTCATTCGACTGAGTTTGACAAAGACTCACCCCATCCGGTGATTTGCTTGCTTGACGAGCAACGCAACGTAACCAATCTCGGTGGCACCATGCGACTGGGAGCTCAACCAGCGGTTCTGGCCGCAAACAGCCTTGCTCATCATGCTTACCAATCCGAAGCGATCTCCGAACGTCACCGTCACCGATACGAATTCAACAATCTATATCGTCAACAGTTCGAAGCTCAAGGAATGAAGTTCTCGGGAACAAGTCCCGATGGCCAGTTGGTTGAAATTGTCGAACTTCCAGGACATCCTTGGTTCTTGGCTGTTCAGTTTCACCCTGAATTTAAGAGCAAGCCAACAAAAGCTCAGCCGTTGTTCGCCGGCTTTATCGAAGCCGCTATCTCCCGAAGAAATAAGAAGCGATCAACCACGTGAGCCAATAGCCGGAGACGACGATCGATGATCCCGTGGGATAGGACCGCAGTCCCGTCCGGAAAGTCTTTTTTACACGTCTCGGAGAGACGTGACTACTTGCCGACATTAAAGCCAACACGCGGAAACGACGACCCATGATTCCCTCCTTCGTTTTGGAATCAATCCCGCTTCCTGATGGCTCTTGGGTTATCGGTTCAAGTCATCCCCAGAAGTTCATGGTCAAAACCGTCTCCAGCGGTTTCAGTCGCAATCAAGTCTGGCATGTTCGTCTTGCTGATCTTCCATACGAACCCCAGTACGCACTACGATTCTGGAACGATCAAACATATTCGCTCCAACAACTGAAAGACATTCTAAGCTTTCAGAAAATACTCAAGGAAAAACAAACGGTTGTTCCCGAACCAAAGCGTTGGTTGAATAACGAGTTTGTTATCTCAGGTGAATGGAGCTCCGGTGAAGAAGGCTTTTGGACCATCGAAGCGTGGATGCCTGGCGAGTCGCTTAACGGCATCGAAGCGGTCTCGGATGAATTACTTGAACAAATTGTTGCATGTCTATCTGCATTACATCGGGCAGGTCGCG
>JAIYDQ010000289.1 GCA_027487375.1 Planctomycetaceae bacterium | reverse complement strand
TACGCTGATATTTCTGACAATGCGCCAAATGATCCTGCTCATTTAGCACAGGCTCAGATTTCAACGAACAGGTCCGCCTTCGAAACGCGATATAAAATTATGGTTTTCCACCGTCACTATGACGGACCTATAGATGTTGGCACTATTGCAACTGAGGCAGATATTTGTCAGATATTCAGCCATAAAATATTCTCGCATGGAACCGATGTATTGCGTGTGCTTCCTCAAACCAGTAATGTTGATTGGGATAGAGAAAACATTGGAAGAGACTGGATTCTACGTAATCTCTCGGACCGCGTGCGATCTCAAATGGCAGCGCTTTCAACGCGAAACCGATGGTCTACTGAACGGAATGATCTGGCTATTTTGATGGATTTTCTTGGCGGGGTCTGGCACCCTGAGAGAACAACAAACGATGCACTTCACAATAATACATCAAGATGCTTGCAAAGGTTGCATGCGAATGGCTCAGTTGTTTGGGAGTTAGTAAGAGCTTTTTTTGGCGGCCCTGCCGAGGGATGTTTCAACCAGCGCGCAGTTCTATTGGACCGCCCTTGCGGCTTCAGTGGCGGGGATAAATGGCATCGGGATTATGATGATGCAAAAACAAGCAGATTTCGGATTCTCTTGGGTATCAAAGAAGGTCACGAAGCTCTGCGTTCCGCGTTAGATCGCTTGTATATTGGAGTGCCTGAAAAACTAGATGAATTACGATTGCAAACTTCTGCAAATCAGCAGCAACAAAATGCCCGAGAACAACTTAATCGCAATCAAATTTTGGAGATTAATGCATTTGTGCGCCAGTATAGAGACCGTGCGAAAACAGTGCTCGAGCAGGTTCTCAACTACACATCGACTGCTGATGAAAACGGGCAATTTTTAGGTGCGCCACCTACAGGCGCTCACTATGTTTTCTGGGTATCTGGATCAGATGGCGAGCACAAATGCTTACTAACTCAATTTCAGATTGGATACATTGTTGGTAATTTTGTTTCAAGCGTTCATAAAATAGACATTAGAGAATTTAATATTCGAGGCTTTCAAATACGAGAAGTTGTTCAGAATCGCGTCTTACAAAAATATTTGGTCGGTGATGAGCGACAAACGATTGATGGAAGTGAGACAGCGGTTTTCGATAGATTGCAAGCTGCCTGGCGGTTAGCGTTTCGTGAGTGTCCAGGGCGAAGATCAGCGTTCTGATTTCAGAAACTCCTATTCCAAGTATTTCATATAATATTTTTTGTTTTGCAGATCGATGCCACAACTTGGCGGGTTGAGTGACTTCAAGCGAGATCAAAACCTGCTCGACCTCATCGAGCGTCAAGGTGGCGAAATAAGGTAGCAACTAACACGGCCGAGGCTCAATAATGCGGTTAAAAATGAGAAGATGGGTTGTACGCTCGGTTTTGGCCACCGGTCTGATCGCGTCCGTATGTGGACGACCCGTTGGAGCAGAAGAAATTGTTTTTGGAATAAATTCCAATTGGTTGATACTGAAAGATGAAGAGCGTACCAATATCCTTACAATTCGCGTCTTTGGACGTCACATAGAGAACGGAAATATTTCGCCCAGAAGTACAAATATTTTGAACATCGATTGCTCAACATATGGAGCGATAATCAGGTTTTCATTACCTCCCAGCCAATGGGCTGCGTTTTTTGGGGACATTAGTGCGCGGCAACGAGCAAGCGTTTCGTTTACTTCGACGCAAAGTACGCCGCAAAATGTTCCTTCCGGTAGGCCGCTGATTATGACGAGCAATGGCAGAGGTAATTTCGTATCAGCGGATATTGAGCCTGACCCGCAGTCTCCGCTTTTTCGAGCGGCTCGGGCCGATCTATTGATGCGCTTCGAGATGGTAGGGCAAACGCGATATTTTAGAATCCAAAAGCGTGAAATAATTGATCAGATGGTCAAGCGGAGCTGGATAGATCAAAACGTAATCTATTCTGAGCATAGTGACGCTGAGGCGTTCACTTTATGCACCGAACATATAGAGTTTGTTCGTTTCGCTCAGATGCGGATCGACGCTGAAAGTGGAAGAACGTTTTCTTTACCGCGATTAAACCGTGGAGCTGCTTATACAGCCGTTCGAAGAACTCTTATTCGATCCGGTTGGTCGCCAATTATCGATGAACGTGTAGACTGGTGTTTGCCAGAAGACGACAGATGCCTGGATAGACCTGAAATGGTTGCTTGCTCCGGGACAGGCCGAGCTGTTTGCAGATTTGCATGGCAACGAGGAGATACAAAGATACACATATTGACTATAGGCGAGAGCAGAGACAATGTAGTTGATGGGGTCCAGTGTTTTTCTGGGTGTCGTCGATAATCCAAGACTTGGCGTTACTCCCTAGAATGCGGGGATTTCATTTGAGTTGAGCCGAGACTCCTTGGACGAGAGGTTCCAAGTGTACGCTTACGAACGAGTTTGGGCGGTGCTGTCTGTCGGGTCTCCGGAGGTCGCACTCAAATCAACACCCGCTCGACCTCATCGAGCGTGATGTCATCGCTGCGGCGGTCATAGAGCTGGACACCCGCATTAACTGGCTTTCGAATGTCGCCTTGAGAGGTGTGAAGACTGTTTCGGCTTTTTCGAGCGCCTGAAGGGCCGGATTCTGGCCCCAGTTGGCGGCCAGGTACCG
>JAIYDQ010000012.1 GCA_027487375.1 Planctomycetaceae bacterium | reverse complement strand
CTACGACAAATGGTTCCCTTCTCCCCCGGTACTCCGGGGGAGAAGGGGGCACGAAATTTCGTATGGGTTGGTGACGTGCTCGTAACACAATTTTATCGGCACAGTCGCATGTTATGATGACTCAACCAGATTGGCCGAGAATGCTCGCCAGCGTTTGTTTGCTACGTATCGAGGTTTGTTATGAGCCAGCATCGAAGTTATCAGACGACATTGAGACCTCAACGCCAATTGGCTACCACAGTCCTGGCATCCGTTACGATCCTGATGAGGAGGGATGGGAGAAATCGGATAACTGGGATTCGAAGGATTCCGTTGGCGTCTGGGGTGACCTTGGAACTCATGGGCTTCACGATGATTGATTCAATGGCTTGGTTCTTCTTGATTGTTTTTTGTTGATGCTTCAATCAATTCGAAATCAGTTTGTTGTGCCATTGAGTGTTACGATCTTCGTTGCTGTGGGCTTTGTAACGGTCGTGGCTTATTACTTTTCTTATCAGTCAGCTAGGCAGATTACCGAGCAGCGGTTGGCAGCGGTGGCCTCAGTTGCGGTCGCTGCAAATTATCCTTTGACAGAGAGTGTGCTCGAGCAGATGCGGGGGCTTTCGTCGATGGAGATCGCGATTGTCCAGAAAGATGATGGAGTCATCCTAAGCAAGACAAATGGGATTAGGGATTCGGAGTTTAACTTTGATCGACTTGCACCCAAGAAGCAGTCCGAGGATTCGGTTTTTCTTCATGATTTCTTTTGGAACGACCAAAGATGGGACGTGCTGATTCGTCCGATGGGAGTGATTGAGCAATCGAAACCGCGGAGGATTGTGGTTTTGTCTAAACATGAAAATCAGGAGTCATTGGTATCGCAGGCGCTCTATCTGCCGATCGCGACTGGTAGTGTGGCTGCGATTGCGGTGGGTGCGCTAGCGACGTTTTTTGCGGCCCGGATCAGTGGTCGTATTCGCAGGCTGAGCGACCACGTTAGCCGGATTGATCTTGGAACGTCTCAACCGCTTGTCATGCAAGGCCCGCAGGATGAAATTGCGTTCCTGACGGACAGTGTTAATCGTATGACTAGTCAACTTCGCGCGTCGCAGCAAACTCTCGCCACCAATCAGCGGTCGCAGTTGATCAATCAGTTCGCCAGTGGAATGGCACATCAGTTGCGTAACACGCTAACCGGCGCTAGGCTCGCGGTTCAAACTCATCAGCAAGAAAACGAGAATGACAAATCCGAGGATTTGGAACTGGCTGTGGAGCAACTGCGTTTGGCGGAGCAATCGATCCGAAGTCTACTCCAAGTTCGAACCGGCTTGGAGCACGCAGCTAGTGCGCCACAAACAGTAGAAGCCATTACCAACCAACTTATTAGACTTGTCCAACTGAAAGCCTCGCATCGGAACCATGAGATTCGTTCAGAAGTAGAGGATGGTGTGAAATCGATGATGCTGGATGACGGCCAATCTGTATTAGGGGCGATCTTGAATCTTGCTTTGAATGGCTTAGAGGCGATGGTGGAACCTGGTTGCTTGTGTATCGATGTGGCGCTTGTGAAATCGCCAGAACAAAAAAACTTTTGCCAGTTTGTGATTTCCGATTCGGGGGCTGGGCCGGCGGCAGAAATTGAATCGACGATGATGGAATCTTTCAGCACGACCAAACCTGAAGGAATCGGAATTGGGCTTCCAATGGCTTTAAGTATTGCCAATCGATACGGTGGTAGTCTAACTTGGAAGCGTGAAGCAGGCCGGACTCGCTTCTTTTTTGCGGTCCCCATCCTGCAATTAGCAATTCGCGGCGAGCCGACATTATGAGTTTAATCTGGATTATTGATGACGAGCCAGTTATCTGTTCTTCGTTGAGCCGCGCGTTCCAACGAGCTGGATACGATAGCCGCGTTTTCTCTTCTGTGGAGCCGGCTTTAAAGCTGGTGGCGGGAAAGAAAACTCCGGGGCAGCCGTTTGTTATGATGCCTGATGTCATACTTTTGGATGTTCGATTACCTGGGATGGATGGTTTGACTGCGATAGTCGAATTTCAAAAGTCGCTCAAGTCTGTTCCGGTTATCGTGATGACTGCTTTCGGGGATCTAAAGACGGCAGTCAAGGCAATCGAAGCGCAAGTCTTTGAATACATGACCAAGCCCTTCGATCTTAGCGAAATGCTTATTGCGGTCCGCCGAGCGATTGATAGCCGCCGAAACTCCAAGATAGTTGGTTCGCAAGTTACAGAAGATTTGGATCCAAGTGACAGTCCGTTGCTTGGAAAGTCAACGGCAATGCAAACAGTCTTCAAGCGAATTGCAATGGCGGCGGCAAGTGACTGCCCTGTGCTTATTTGTGGTGAAAGCGGTACAGGTAAGGAATTGGTCGCGCGAGCGATTCACAATCACAGCATCAATGCCAAGGAACCATACCTCGCCGTTGCGCCCGTTTCTTTGAACCCGTCGCTTATTGAAAGCGAACTTTTTGGGCATGAACGGGGTGCGTTTACTGGGGCGGACCATGCCAAGGTCGGTGCGTTTGAGCTTGCGGGAAAAGGAACGATATTACTCGATGAGATTGGCGACCTTCCACTTGGACAGCAGGTCAAACTCCTTCGCGTTTTGGAGCAGCGTGAATTCATTCCCGTTGGTAGCAACAAGCCTCGACCACTTCAAGCACGCGTCTTTGCAGCAACCCATCGCAATCTACGCAAGATGGTCAGCGAGGGCGGGTTTCGTGAAGATTTGTATTTCAGGCTCGCTGTTTTTACCATCGAGGTGCCATCCTTGCGGCAGCGCAGCGAAGATATCATCCCGCTTGCGATTCACTTCTTGCTTCGCCACAACTACTCCCCCGATAGTGAATGCTTAGACGAATCGACCGTCCAGTTATTGCTATCGCATTCATGGAGCGGCAATGTTCGCGAGCTTCGAAACGCGATGGATCACGCGGCAATCTTGGCGCGTGGTAAACGCATCTACCCTGAACATCTTCCGCAGTTACACACCGAACGATCGAAAGCTGATGGATCGAATTCATCCGGAGCAAGCAACTCAAGTATTCCATCCGAACTTGATCGATTGATTCGTTTGTGGCTGCAAGATCAAAGCCCCACCATATTGAACTCGGATTCGGTCATGTCTGCTTCGACGAGCGACCCACAAGTTGAAGACGTCGGTACTATTTATGATTCCTTTCTTGATGTGGTTGAACCGTCGCTGATACGCGCCCTCCTTGAAACCGCACAGGGGAATCGTGCTGCGGTCGCTAATGCACTTGGGCTTCATCGCAGCACACTTCGCCAAAAAATGCGCAGGCACAAAATAGACGGTGCTTGAGGATCAATCGAGTCTCTGTGAACTCAGTGGCGATCAACCTCGCGAGAGATTTCTTTGCAGTCACGCCGCTCGCCCGAAAGCTGTGACAAGTCACAGCACTCCAGAAGATAGCACTTCGAATTCAAACGATCAATTGAATGACTGGTCTATCATTTATCGAAAATCTCGTGAGTCGATATCGAAGCCGCGAATCTCATCACTTAGATCTTCGATACGACCCGCTACAACGTGAATAACGTTTTGGCGGCTTTCTAATACGCCGTGGACTAACCATGCATTCGATTGTTTGCAGACTAGATAAAACTGCTTCCAGATCATTGGCTTGACAATCAAATTGATGGAGCCCGTTTCGTCTTCAAGGGTCACAAAGGTGATTCCCTTGGCTGTTCCCGGGCGCTGTCGCAATACAATTAATCCAGCGACCCGAATGAATCTTCCGCTTGGGATCGACGCGAGCATGTTCGCTGGGGTGACTCGGAGCTGGTTGAGCTTTTCACGACAGAATCCGATTGGATGCCCACGAAGTGATAGTCCTGTTGTCGAATAGTCGGAGTAGACTTCTTCGATATCGGTCATGGGGCGAAGAGATTCCGGTACGAGATCATCGTCATCGGTTGAAGATTGCTCGAATAGAGGCAGTTCTTTGCCCGATCGTTCCAAGCCAAGCGACTGCCAATAAGCGGCTCGACGATTTCCAGAGATTGAATCGATCGCACCGCTAGCTGCAAGCAAAGCGATGACGCTACTGCCGGCACGCGTTCGAATCGATAGATCGTTGGTGTCGCGATAAGGGCCAGCGATCTTACGTTGCTCGACAATCGTGCGAGCGATGCTCTCGGAAAGCCCAGAGATCATCCGAAGTCCG
>JAIYDQ010000210.1 GCA_027487375.1 Planctomycetaceae bacterium | reverse complement strand
GTGCCAACGAATTCTCTTTTCGCTCGTTGCACGACCTCTTCAACAGCCCCCTCGGAACGCCCATCTCGACTGGCGCTGAGAATTCGAATTGCGACAATATCGCCTTCCATCGCCGTTCCGGTCGCCTTGGCTGGGATAAACACATCGTCAGCAACGGCCGATGAATCGAGATTACTTAATCGCACAAATCCGTACCCGCCTGCCGCGGCACGGAACGTTCCCTGCTGAGTTTTCTTCGAAGAACCAGTCTGCTTTGTTTGTTGGCCAGGCTTAAGAATCAAGTGATTCGTTGCAAAAGTGAGTTGGCCAGACTGGACGAGACTCTTGATGGTTCGCCGCAGGTTGGGGTACTCCGAGTCATCCAATCCAAGTGTTTTGTGAATCCCTTTGGGTTTCGAAGGGCGATAGCTGTCAGAGTAGACCAGATCGATGATCCGCTTAGCGAGCGGTTGGTCCGGAAGTTGGTGTAATTTCATACAATTAAGGATAGCTTAGCTATCGAATCAAAGCGAGTGGCAAGTTCCTTCGAAATGGAGTTCGATGGCCCGAGTACCCCGATTTTCGCTTGGGCGGGCGTTGAAACGGGCGGTTGATCAGGTGTCGGTGTTCCAGATCAAAACCAAAGGCTGGGGTGGGCTAATGAAGCTGGAGTAGATCGCGTTAAACGAGTCTGAACTACCACAAGCGATTGCGCAGGGACATCCGGCGACGCAGCTAAAGCCAGCAGCACCGACTTTAAACCTGCGGTTTAGAAAGCAATATCGAATTTCGAACAAAGAATGTCGAATTTCGAAAGAAATCACATGACACTTCGTTATTCGACATTCCTTGTTCGGTGTTGATTATTCCCAAACACCCTAAAGCGAATACCAGTTGGCTAAAGCCAGCGGCACAATGCGAATAACTGCAGTAAGCAGCTATTAGAAAAGAGCCATTAGTCGAAACAGGTGGCAATCTGGGGTGAGTTTAACCTTTGTTTCGATTGTAGGGCCATCGGCCGCGTTTTAAGCAACGTTACAAACGCGAAGGTCGTCAAAATCATAAAAAACGATTCGCGAAACGCCCTGGATCTGCCGAAAAACAACAGTGGACACACAGACCATTCGTCTGAATGTACGCGGGGGGGCCCCGAACATGGTGACCACTGAATTGATACTTAAAGATTCGCGTTGAACCAACCTCGTTGGAGTCGGCGAGAGTCGTATGAATTAGTTTTGTGTTCTCATTACCCTTCTGCCGAAAAGCGGATTGATTGGATTGATGTGGAAACACTGCGACCGAGATCACCATCATTGTGGGTGGACGATACGGTCGCTCTTGAACATTTCCCGCAACCACCTGTGAAGACCGAAAGCCAGCGTTGACAATCGCCGAAAAACATTCCGAGACAATTGATCATGCAGTTGAACAATTGACTTGGGCTTTCGAGTCGACAGGCACGCCGACAAAAAACGGTGGATTTACAACCTTAGGAGGGTTTCCATGCGACGATTTTTTTTGGGGCTAGCGATTAGTTCGCTTACTGCCTCGGCGCCTGTTGTGGCGTTAGGTGGTGATCGCGAGATTGCCGACAACATCATTTCGACCTTGAAGAGCCATCAGTCGGATGGAAGCTTGAAAGGATTCGATATCGATCTAAGCGTTGAAGATGGTCTGGTCACTTTAGTTGGGACCGTCTCCAGTGCAGCTCAAGCGCAAGCAGTACTCGACGCAGCCAAATCGGCTAGTGGAGTAACGACGATAGTAAATCAAATCTCGGTGAAAGAAGCCGTATCCGCATCGAAGACTGCTTCGACGCTGGCTTTCGCCGCTCAATCACTGGATGCCGATAATGCTGTTCAGCAGGCATCCTCAAGCGAAGAGTCGAAGTCATCGGATGCAAGCTCAACCGAAGAAGGCTCGAGTGCAGAACCGCCTAAAATGACCGACGATCAGTCGAGCGTTTCACCAGCGGATGCTGCAATCACTGAAGCAGCCCTTAGCTCGCTTGGCAAAGACAAGGCTTCCGGATATCTACGTAACTTCAACCTAGACCTTTCAACTGTTGGTGGTGAAGTTTGGGTACGCGGTTACGTCGCTAGCTCGGAACAAAAGCAACGTGTATTGCAAACGGTGCAGTACATTCCAGGTGTGACTCGTGTCGTTGACGACATCACGATTTCAGGAACAGATTCGCGCGGAATGGTGCGGCCGGCTTCAACCAGCCACGCGATCCCGACTCCACCGTCGGTTGCGAGCATGCCAACGATGGGACAAGCCGCATCGGCCGGACCTCGTGCCTTTGCTCCGAGCATGGTTGCGAACTACCAAAGCGACACGCCAATCCCTGGAATCCCGATGGCTGCACCAGAGGGTGGCATGGTGATGGGTGGCGGTCAAACTCCAGTGCCAATGAACATGGGACCATCCCATGGAGGTGGAGTGCCGCGATATGACCAACCTCAGATGCCCGGTTACGCTTGGCCAAGCTATGCTGCTTATCCAAACTATTCCGCTGTGACTTACCCTAAACAATACAGTGCGTCGGCATGGCCATACATTGGACCATTCTATCCTTATCCTCAAGTTCCACTTGGATGGCGACGAGTCGCTCTAGAATGGGATGACGGACTCTGGTACCTGGACTTTACCAGCAAGTAATGCTTCTTGAGTTCTTGTTCCGCAAAGCAAGTTAACTCAGTCAGCTAAGAAAGCCTTCGTAGCAATACGGAGGCTTTCTTCGTTGAATAATCTACTAAGTAACCCCGGCAGTTTCGGTCGGCACTTCCTTAGTCTTACCGTCCAGAATACATGCGACGTTGACATCACCCAGAACATTAATTGTCGTTCGACAGCGGTCGAGAAACCAATCAACGGTTAGCAGCAAGGCAATCATCTCTACAGGCAAGCCGACGGCGGTAAAGACTAAGGTCATTGTGACTAATCCAGCTTCCGGTATCCCCGCAGCACCGACGGATGCGACAATCGACGTCAGTATCACTAACACCTGTTGGTATAAACTCAATTCGACTCCAATCAATTGCGCGACGAACAAGGCCGCAATCGCTTCGTAGAGCGCGGTTCCATCGTTGTTGAAGTTCGCGCCAACCAACGACCCTAGGCTGGCCGACTGCTCTCGGAGTCCAACCTTTTCACGCAGGCACGCATAAGTAACCGGCATCGTGGCGGTGGAACTTGCTGTCGAGAACGCCATGACTAACGAATCCCGCATCCCTTTCAATACGTACATAGGCCGTGCCCAAGAGAGAATCCGAATGCGGATTAGGTACCACAGCGATTGCAGCAAAAGAGCCACAATCACGGCAACAACAAAAGCTCCGAGCGCCTTGAACGGTGAAAAGCCCTTGGTACCGACGACACTTGCAACGATGCACAACACTCCAATCGGGACAAGCTGTATGACCCAATGAAGCACGACAAGAATCGCATCGTAAGCGACTCCAACGAGATCGTGAAAAACCTTGATAGGTCGGTCTTTGGACTTTCGGAGCGCAACACCAAAAGCCAACGCGATAATGATCACACCAATGACGTTCTGCTGATCGCCAAGAGGACCGAGAAGACTCTTGGGAATATTATTGACGATAATCTCGACCGGATTAGGCCCCTTAGCAACTTGCTCCGACTTGGCCGGTGCCGACACCGACGCCTCCGCTTTTCCAGCCCAAGTCCCAGGTTTCATGGCGTTGGCGACAGTCAATCCGATCAGGATCGCGACGGTCGTGTTGAGCAGCAATAACCAGATCAGTCTACCTGCTGACTTGGCCGGAATTTCAGATGTCATCAAGACATGTATAACTGCGATGAGAATCAGTGGAGGTGCAATGGCCCCCAAAAGGCGAAGGATGATCTTGCTGAAGATCTCAAGTATCGAAGCATTGGGCCCCAACCCGACCCCCAACAGCAACCCAATCACCAAAGCGACTAAGATACGAACGTATAAGGGAGTGTCGAAGTACAGTTGGAGCCAGTTTTTGGTCCCGCCCAACTCGGGGCCCGTGTTACCCTGCAGCGACATTCCTGACGCGTCAGGGGCAGAATTCGCTTTGGCCATCTAGCCGATCCGATCTTTCGAAGTAGCAAGGATTGTAGATTTCAGTGCGCCACAAATGTACCAAAAATCAGCTACTCGATGCCTCTACGAATTCATAGAGGCGATCAATTTACGAAATTGCCTTACGAAAAATCATAGTCGGCCAATGCTTGGTCAACCGACTGAAGGTAACCACGAGCCGCAACTCGAGGAACGCCGTTGGTCGGATTGACGGTTGCGAAAGTCAATTCGCTGTGCCGAGCAAGGACGTAAACGAGCAGGTTCCCTCTTAAATCCTCAGTCACTGCAAGTTTGGACCGCGGTACTGCGGCGGTCATGATCGTTCCGCTTTGATCAACCGTGGTGAGGAATGCAGTGCGTCGATCGTCCGACAAAACGATTTCAGTGAAGATAGCCGAGGCAAAATCACCGTTATCACCATCGCGTCGACTGGTCCATGCGGAAGTTCCATCGGGTCGAATCAAACCAACGACCCCCTTCTGTTGGATGTTCGGATAGGTGCCGTAGAAGGACGACGCTAGATTTTCAACTGCAATAGCTGAATTGCGATTCTGTGTCGAGAACTGGGTGTAGTCGATCCCGCGTGTAGCAAAATTCACTCGAACATCAGCACCGCCGGGAGCAACGATCGTTCGACTTACGGCATTATCGCCAGCCGCATCAAGCATCAGCGATGGAACCACATAAGAAACGGTATAGCTACCTGGAGGCAACAAATCGAACGAGTATTGGCCCGTTGCGAGTGTTCGAGTGACTAGCGGAGTAATGTCGCTTGTTGAGCCAATCGAACGACCCGTTAGGCGAACTTCAACGCCGCTCAAACGTTGCTCGTCATTATCAATTGCACCGTCGTTGTCGTCGTCGATCCAAACGGTTCCGTTCACTTCACTAGGCACGAACGGAGCGATGTTCATCGTGACAGTAGCAATGCCCGTTTTCGCATCCAACAAGCCATTGGTTGTACCATTGTCTCGTACTTCGTAGCTGAAGCTATCAGGACCGGAGAATCCCGTAGGAGCGGTGTAGGTGATCGTTCCGTCGGCGTTTAGGACGACTGACCCGACTGTGTTCGAAAGTCGAATGACTCGCGTAATCGTCAATGTTTGGTTTGATTCGTTTGGTGCACCTCGAGAAGACGAAGCGAGTTCGCTGCTTAAGTTTACGGTTGTCGGAAGCGATGCAAATCCATTTCGGCTCGCATTGACTGGTACCGGTGCGTTGTTGACTTCGGTTACGCGAATTCGAAGTTGTCCCTGAGCAGTAAGAGCAGGAACTCCCGTATCAGTAATCGTGTACCCAATAACCGCTTCACCGTTGAAGAAATTCGCAGGGGTGAAGACTACGTTTCCGTTGACAAAACTGACACTACCAACAGAAGAATCTATAGGCGAAACACCCGTTAGGGTCACGGTTTGGTCTCGAAGTTCATCGAGCGCTGTTTAAGGACCAGGCCGATCGTTCAAACCCCCCGTTGAGCCACCAATCGGTATGGGAACACCTTCGGTAGTTGTCGCGGTAGATCCGTTAGCGACAGGGGCGTCATTCACTGCAGTCACGTTGATCGCTAGGGTCGCGCTTGCCGACAATGCAGGCGTTCCAGAATCGGTTGCGGTAAAGATGACTAATGCTTCGCCATTAAAATC
>JAIYDQ010000384.1 GCA_027487375.1 Planctomycetaceae bacterium | reverse complement strand
TCATTGTTACTGCTACTTTCGATATCGCCCTGTTCAAGAACGATATGGTCAAACTCTCCTTCAATGACTTCTTGAGTCATCGGGGTCTCATCATTGCCGCTCCCGAAAAGTTCCGTTCCCTTATTCCGGTACCATACATAGCCACCAATGATTGGAATCAAAAGCATTACCAAAACAAAAGGCCAGATCTGGCCACTGCGAGTTGAGTAGGTCTCGCACATGCTAATTTTTTGATTGGATAATCGCTTACAAGAATATTTGGGGCTGGTGTGTGTCATAGCGATTGCTTTGTGGAGGGTTGACCGGCTGAATTCCCGGGACTTATGGGACAGCCCGAAATCGGAAAATGGGCAGTAGTAGGCAGGGCTGAAAGCGTTGTCCGACACCTTTTATACGAATCGGGGAGAGCAAAAGTTTTGACAAATGCTGTGAAACCGGACTGTGACTCGTGCGAGTTTCGATTCCGACAGAACAGTTGCAGTATGGTAGGATCGAGCTTACGCGCGATTCAAGTATTGTAACCCGAACCCACCGAGAAAGTAACGCCTTTTATTACGGGAGAACACCGATTAGGTGTACATCTTTCTACGGATCAGGAAGATTTTATCGACTGGTCGGGTATGGAAAGCTGGGACGCCGCTCTAGAGTTCGTGTTACCGTCATGGTTTCATCCATCGAGGCGGTAGATTCGAAGTGCGTTAAGCCCCATGATTCCCGTTTTCTCGGATTGGCTTAGCTGGTCGATAAATGTTTGAATCGAATCGACAAAAGACCGGTATTCAGCAGCAAGTCGAATCACGGGCCAATCGGAACCGAAGAGAAGGCGGCTAGGACCAAATGCATCAAGTACCGTTTGGAAGTAGGGTCGAAGCTGTTCTGTGTACCAATTTTCGTGGTCCGCTTCGGTGACCATTCCCGATACTTTACATGCGACGTTCGGAAAGCGGGCAAGCGTGTGAATGTGCGAGGCCCATGGTTGCGTAAGTCCCTTGGCGATGGCAGGCTTGGCTATGTGATCGAGCACAAAGCGTTGGTTCGGAAAACTTCTAACGAGGTCGATTGCATCTTCTAGTTGATGCCAATAAATCAAGATGTCGTAGGCAAGACCAAGAGGTTCGAGGGTTGCGATTCCGCGACGAAAAGCTGCCCGCTTCATGAAATCCGGATCGGGTTCGTCTTGAACAACATGACGCACTCCAATGGCTTTGGTTTGTGTCGAAAACTCTTTTGCCTGCTCAGCGACCGAATCCGATTGCAGATCGATCCACCCGACAACACCTTTGACAAAGGAATTCTCCCGAGCAAGCCCGAGCAGAAAATCGTTCTCTGCCAAGTCTTGTCGTGCTTGAACTGCAATGCAACCATCAATCTTGGATGCAACTAATTCCTTAAGTAGATCGCTGGGTACGTATGACCTTTGCAAGACCGACCCTGGCTGAATCCATTGATACTGAGAGGGATCGTAGTTCCAAAAGTGTTGGTGCGCGTCGATTCGCATTAAGTCCTAACTCCCACACTTAGCAATAAGTTGGCCCAAGTTGCTTGATCGGCTGTCTGGATCGTAAGGACGTGATCTGCCGACTGAACCGCCTGATAAAAGTCCCACTTGATAATCGGTTCCAACTCCCCTTTAAAGTTCATCTCATTCATTATGGCTCGATATTCCGTCCAAACGGCTGGATCTTCCTTGAGTGCATATTCGTCGGACGGATCAATACCCATTGTGTTGATATGGTCTATCGGAAGGATCTCGAGCAAAGGCTTGAGAACTTGTGCAACTGTTGGAATTCCAGGCGACAATTGCAAACAAACCAATTCACTCAAAGGTCCGCGTTTCGATGATGCTGGATAGTTACCATCAGCGATCAGGATCTTGGAATGATGTCCAGCACGAGCGATCGATCGGAGAATATCAGGATGAAGAAGTGGAGTTCGAAGCATGATTGAGAGAATGAGTTGTTAGGGTTGAAAACGTGAATGAAGCGAAAAATGACTGTGATTGATTAGAACGCACTTTGAATTGACAGGAATGTTTGCCGAGCGGCAGAAAGGCTGTCGGGAGTAGGAAACACTTCTCCTGACAAATAGCCACAATATCCAATTGACTTAAGTGCCGCCGCGATTGGAGCAGTATCGGTGTGCCCCATCCCCATGGCTCTTCGGTTCGAGTCTGCCCAATGGACGTGGCCAATCCAGTTCTTGCCGCTGAACTTGCATTCTTCGATTGCCGTTGCCAAGTTGATCTCTTCGATATTCATGTGAAACAAGTCCGCAAGAATCAGCACATTAGAAAGCGATTGCGACTCGAGCCATTTTGCGGCCTCACCTATGCGAGTAAACAAGTTTGTTTCGTAGCGGTTCAACGGCTCATAAAGCACTTGGCTACTGTAACGCGCCGAAGCGTACTCGTTGATTTGGCTCAAGGAATCTCCTAAACGCTTTAGGACCTCCGCTCGCTCTTCATCGGCTCCTACGCGACCTTGCATGGAACCGATAATAGTGGGAGCCGACCACGGTCCAGCCCAATCAATCAAGCTCTTCACAAAATCAATAGCCTTCGTGCGATCTGCGTTTTCCTTTGCCGTGAGCGATAGTTGATGAACAACCCAACCCGCTCCGGAGCCCACTGCTGCTAAGCCTAAAGAAAGTTTCTCGAGCTGATTTTTTGTTTCCGATGCCGAAATCTGCTTTGCATCTGGCAGAAACAATTCAACCGCATCGAAACCTATATCCTTTGCAAGATGAAGATTTGCGGAAAAATCGGCCTGTGACGCGCCGTGGAAAACAAACGGCCCTGATTTCGCCTGAGGGACCGCACACACGGTAATCGCAGATCGAAGTTTCACAAACGTATCCAACCTTGTTGAAGAATCTAATTGGACAGCGCCGAGTTTGCGTTGGAGTTCAGGCTTAGCCGCTTTTGGCAAATCCAAGGTGCTCGGCGCCTAAAGGCTGTACTCCAGCACGGTTGCGATCGATTATCGTGCTCAACCTGGCGATGTCCAACTAATCTGACTTTATTCTGTCACCTGTTGATTTAATAGCATATCGCCAAGTTCAGTCGCGTACATCACCCGCCGCGGCTTGATTCAATCCCCAATACATGCCTGCGTATGTGAGGTTGGTTTGCAAAACCGACGGCCAGAACGATTGGCCGTAATGAACGAGAAGTGATTTTTGCGGCGAGTTTTTTTCTAGAATTGAAACTTGGACCTATCGCTATTTTGCCCCCTTTGCGACTTCCTACGGATCGGTCACTATAAGAGTTATCTCCTCCTGACTCTGTGAGCCAAAAATGAAGTTTAAGTTTCCAATCGTTATCATTGACGAAGATTTCCGATCCGGTAACGCTTCCGGCCTAGGCATACGTGCTTTAGCGGAAGCGATTGAACGCGAAGGCATCGAAGTCGTCGGGGTGACTCACTATGGTGATTTATCGCAGTTCGCCCAGCAGCAAAGCCGCGCTTCAGCGTTCATCTTATCGATCGACGATGACGAATTTGCGTCTGATGTAGCTGACAACCCAGCCCTGAAGAACCTGCGAGCGTTCATCACGGAGATTCGTTTCAAAAACGCTGATATCCCGATTTTTCTTTACGGCGAGACAAGAACCGCAAGGCATATTCCAAACGATATTCTTCGCGAGCTGCATGGTTTTATTCACATGTTTGAAGATACGCCCGAGTTTGTCGCTCGGCATATTCTTCGCGAAGCCAAAGCTTACACCGATGGTCTTGCACCTCCGTTCTTTCGAGCGCTGGTCAATTACGCGCAAGACGGTTCCTACTCGTGGCACTGCCCGGGACACTCTGGTGGGGTTGCTTTTTTGAAAAGCCCCGTCGGGCAAATGTTTCACCAATTTTTTGGCGAGAACATGCTTCGTGCCGACGTCTGTAACTCGGTTGATGAGCTTGGCCAATTGCTTGATCACACTGGACCAGTGGCCGCGTCAGAACGAAACGCCGCTCGAATCTTCGGTGCAGATCATTGTTTTTTCGTGACTAACGGTACCTCGACATCGAATAAGATCGTTTGGCACTCGACGGTTGCCAGTGGAGACATCGTTGTTGTTGATCGCAATTGCCACAAATCGATCTTGCACGCGATCATTATGACGGGTGCTGTTCCGGTCTTTCTGACACCGAAGCGAAACAATCTCGGAATCATCGGTCCGATTCCGATGGAAGAGTTTCGCATGGAGAACATCCAGAAGAAGATCGAGGCGAATCCCTTTGCACGTGAAGCCCAAGCAAAGTACCCAGACCGAAAGCCTCGGATTCTGACGATCACGCAAAGCACCTACGACGGTATTGTTTACAACGTCGAGTCGCTTGCTGAAATGCTGGATGGGCATATCGGAACACTCCACTTCGACGAAGCTTGGTTGCCTCACGCGGAGTTTCACCATTTTTATAAAGACATGCATGCTATCGGCCGTGATAGAAAAGCGCCGAAAGAGTCGATGATCTTCGCGACACACTCGACTCACAAGTTGCTTGCGGGAATTTCGCAAGCGTCGCAGATTCTTGTTCGAGAACCAGCCGCAAAACCATTAGATAGGCATTCCTTTAACGAAGCCTATCTCATGCACGTATCGACATCACCGCAGTACGCAATTATTGCATCGTGCGATGTGGCGGCTGCGATGATGGAACCACCTGGTGGAACGGCACTGGTCGAAGAATCAATCATGGAAGCCATCGATTTTCGACGGGCGATGAGAAAAGTCGATGACGAATACGGCAGTGATTGGTGGTTTAAAGTTTGGGGCCCGGATCACTTGGTCGATGAAGGAATTGGTGACCGAGACGACTGGATCTTGCGAGACGATGACAATTGGCATGGTTTCGGTAAGCTCGCACCCAACTTCAACATGCTGGACCCGATCAAAGCAACCGTGATCACTCCGGGATTAAATGTCGCAGGCAAATTCTCCGACACGGGTATTCCTGCGTCGATCGTCACTCGATACTTGGTCGAGCACGGCGTTATCGTCGAAAAGACTGGGTTGTATTCGTTCTTTATCATGTTCACCATCGGCATAACCAAGGGACGATGGAATACTCTGTTAAGCTCGCTTCAGCAGTTCAAAGATGACTACGACAAGAACCAACCGATGTGGAAGATTCTGCCGGAGTTCGTCCAGTCGTACCCGATGTACGAATTTGTGGGGCTGAGGGATCTTTCGCAACAGATTCATGATACTTATAAAGCTCATGACGTTGCGCGTGTCACTACAGAGATGTATCTGTCACCGATGCAGCCAGCCATGAAACCGTGCGATGCTTTCGCCATGATGGCTCATGATGAAATTGATCGAGTCAGCATTGATGAATTGGATTCGCGTGCGACGGCTGTTTTACTTACTCCCTATCCACCCGGGATCCCACTGTTGATTCCTGGTGAGCGATTTAACAAAACAATTATTGAATATTTGCGATTCGCTCGAATGTTCAATGAGAAATTCCCAGGCTTCGATACCGATATCCACGGGCTGGTCGAAGAGGTGGTCGACGGAAAACGGCATTATTATGTCGATTGTGTTCGACAATAGAAAATTTGAATTAGACTGAAACGCTTTGTAACTTAGAAATTCCTTTCCTCAAAAACAAAATGCCGACATTTAAATACGTTAACTTCGCTTGGGACGACTCTGCTGCTAGTAAACTTGACGACGTACAGAGACTGGTTTACCGATCCAACTTGCTTGGTTCAGACCAGCGGATAACGAACACCGGTGGGGGCAACACCTCTTCCAAGCTGATGTCGGTTGATCCACTCACAGGCGAAAAGACAGAAGTACTCTGGGTAAAGGGTTCCGGAGGGGACCTACGGACCAGCAAACGCGATAACTTTGCATCGCTCTATCAAGACAAATTGATTGGCCTGCAGAGTCTCTACGCTAATCGAAGCGACAAGGGCTACAAAGGCCAAGCGGAAGACGATATGGTCGCGATGTATTCGCATGCGGCATTCAACTTGAATCCACGCGCGTCGTCGATCGATACACCGCTTCATAGTTTTCTTCCTGGAAAACATGTCGACCACATGCATCCAAACGCAATCATTGCAGTTGCTGCTTGCAAGAATTGCGAAGCTTTGACGAAGGAGATTTTTTTTTTTTTTTTGGGTTATGTGCCCTGGATGCGCCCTGGTTTCGAACTCGGCCTAGCCATGCAAGAGATCGCTAAATCAAATCCTGGCCTAAAAGCAATCATGATGGGGCAGCACGGATTCATTTCCTGGGATGATGATGATCGGGCCTGTTACGAGCTGACTTTGTCGATGATCGAAAAGGCAGCCAAGTTCATCGATGAAAAATATCAAGCGAAAGGCGGCGACGCTAAAGCATTCGGCGGTGCTCGCTACCAAACGCTAGCGACCGAGCAGAGACACGCAACTTTAGCGGCCGTTTTACCTTGGCTTCGAGGACAAGTCAGTAAAGTCAAACGACTGATCGGAACGGTTCAAGACGACGAAGCCATTTTGCGATTCGTCAATTCCAACGATGCGCCACGGTTGGCGGAACTGGGAACGAGCTGCCCGGATCACTTCCTGCGAACAAAAATCAAGCCAATGTACGTGGATTGGAATCCGCAGGCCGAATCGATCGAATCTTTGAAGCAGAAGCTTGCCGACGGTTTGGTTGCTTATCGAAAGGATTACGCGGCCTACTATCAAGCATGCAAGCGTGCGAACTCACCTGCCATGCGCGACGCGAACCCGACCGTGATTCTCATTCCGGGCTTGGGGATGATAGCTTGGGGGAAAGATAAATCCGAGTCACGCGTGACAGCAGAGTTCTACAACTGCGCGGTCGAGGTTATGCGAGGAGCGGAGGCGATCGATCAATACATTTCGCTTCCACAGCAAGAAGCATTCGACATCGAGTATTGGTTGCTCGAAGAAGCAAAGCTTCAACGTATGCCGGCTGAGAAAGAGCTCGCACGACAAGTAATCGTAGTCATCGGGGCTGGTTCGGGAATTGGAAAAGAAACAGCCCATCGACTTGTTCGTGAAGGTGCCCACATTGTTTGCGTGGATCTAAACGTGGCCTCCGCAGAGGCAACGGCTAACGAGATTACGTCCAAGTATGGAGTAGGTATCGGGGTCGCTGGAACGGGTGTCTCTGGTTGCGGACCAGCGATTGGTTTGCCTGCGAATATCACGGACCGGTCTTCGATTCGAAAGATGCTCGATCAAGTGGCTTTAGCTTACGGCGGGTTCGACTCGATTTGCGTTACGGCTGGGATATTCGTCGCATCGGATACCACTGGGCATATTCCAGATGATAAATGGCAGCTTACGTTTGCGATTAACGT
>JAIYDQ010000023.1 GCA_027487375.1 Planctomycetaceae bacterium | reverse complement strand
TCAGCACACAGCACGAAAACGCTCCCCGCAGCCAAAGATGGATTAACAAAGAATCGCGCGGGGAGGGAGCGAGCGATAAGAACAGCGACCCGAAAACAATACCCAGAATACTAATCGATTTCGACCGGAAATCATGCCAGGGGTCTGACGTGTTTTCGACAATTTTTCGAGGGTGGATGAGGGGACTCGAACCCCCGACATTCGGAACCACAATCCGACGCTCTAACCAACTGAGCTACAACCACCGTGTGAATTCTATTTGTAGTCATCCGCCGCTGATCCGTCAACGGATTGCAGCCAAGGAGTTGTCGGTCGACGGAGATGGGCTGGCGGCGTGAAGAATCGGGGGTACTGGTCAGAAGGGTTTTCAGGCTGCGTTTGGAATGGTTCTGCAGCGTTATCGCTTGAGAGAAGCATTGGGAGCTGAAGGAATTCCGTCGACAATTCGAACCCTGCCCGGTTCCAAATCGGCTTTACCAGGACGCCAAAACCAGCCGCTTGTGGACTGAAGAAAGGTGCGGCGCTTTGTTTGGGCGACCGGCTTGATCGGGCGTGACACGGGTTTCAGAAAGTCCGGCGGGCATTCTTGCGAGAGTTGGAGTATTCGAACGACCAGCGGCGACTCGATCCACTCGATCGCTTTTGCGGGTCTCTTTTGTTCGAGTTCCCGTTTAGCGACAAAAAGCTGACTCCGAAGCAGACGCCGCTCCTCGTCCGTGAGTACCAAAGGACTCATTCCAACGTCGTCGATCCATAGCTTTCCCGCGCCGGTGACTTCGATGGTCCATTGCAACAATTCGGAAGGCGAGGCGACTGGCGGTGCTGCAAGCCCCTGATTGGTGGTCGACGCTGGCGTTGAATCGGCATTCGGATTTCTACGCAATGTAGGGAACTCGTAACGCTTCCACGAATCAGCTGCTCCTTCTTTGTACTCCGGTGTATCGATTTGTTTTGACTCGGTCCACTTTTTATCTCCTAGCGAGCCGGTCGTGATCAATCGCACATTGGGCCGATTTGGTTGGCTATCCATCTTTATCCAGACTTCAACGGACAACGGCCACTTAACACGTCTAGGCATAGCGCGTGTTTGAATCCATCCGTTTGCTTGATCGTTGAATGATTCGTACTGCAGCGAAAGCCCAGGTTCATGCGATTGTTCCGCATTATTGCTCCAAGCTACAGTTGGGTTCATTGAGAAGAACCAAGTTGTAGATGTCGCCGATGTTTGACTTACCTTGGTGGTTTCAAAGCTTCCGTCCATTTGATTTCCGAAATCAGTTCGAAAGTTTGTCATTAGCTGGATCACATCGCTGATTAAACCGACGTTCTCCGTCATCAGATCTACACCTTCTTGCGAAGCCAGATGTGTCCATCCTGAGATCGAATGCTCGCCAGTCCATGTCCAAGCTGTCATCGACATTGCTGGTAGTCGAAATCGCCAGCCATCATGAGCGTGAACAAGCTGAGAGGTGATTTTTTTGGAATCGCTCACTTCATCTGGTATCGCGGAGTTCGTCGACGTGGGGAAAGCGATTGCTGCAGGGGTTACTTGGAATCGCTCGACTTCCGCGTTATGAGTCTCGGCGACAATCGACAAAGAACTTTGGTCGGTTGCTTCCTGGGCATTCGAGTTCTTCAAACCAGAAGCCTCATCTAAGCGGCTTGGCGAGCGCTCTTTCCAGTGGCATTCGAATTGTTCCAACCACGGAAACGAATTCACTGCGACTAACCATTGTTTGCCGGTAGGATCGACGCCTGTAAGTAGAAATACCCCTTCCTTAAAGGAAGCGGATATCGGTGCCACGGAACCATTACTGCCGATCGATTGCCACGAAAGCGACGGGATAGTATCTAAAGTTGATTTAATCCATCGAGTGCGGGACTTGGTACCATCGATGCTCGCAACTTGAGGAGTAATCAAACTGGGAATTGCATTAGCATCCTGAACTTTGGGCTGTGAAGCTTTTCGAGCGGAGTCAATTGCAACAAGCTTAGGATCAGGTGTAGATGGGCTAGTAGTGGAAGCTGTTTTTGGATTGGTTGGGTTGTCGGCAAGAATTGGCTCTGTGACCAAGACGAATATCAACGAACCGATTGCAACCACAATCGCAGTCCATGCAAACGGTATCTTTCGTCTCAATCGGCTCAACGTGAATATCATCCTGAAATTCGTTGATGAAACAAAGGCCTCGGATTGGAGACTTGGTCGCTAGCAAGATCCCTTTCACTCTGCCGACAAAAGGCAAAACAGCAGCCGCACTCCACACATCCTATTCAACAGGGAGTCTTAGCATATTGCGTGGTTCGCTACTACGTCGATTCCGCTTGAATGATAGCAGAGCATTTTGCTTCGCTGAATTAGCAGCAAATGTGCTAGCAAAAATCAAAACAACCAATCGAGCCCTAAGTCGAGATTGATTGCCGAATGGGTGAGCGAGCCAACGCTGATTCGGTCTATACCCGTGGAAGCGATCTCGCGGATGGTCCCCAGATTCACTCCTCCAGACGCTTCCAGTTCGACGGTAGGTGCTTGAAGATTCCTAGTGAGGATTGCTTGCTTTAATTGCTCTATGTTCATGTTGTCCAAAAGAACAATGTCTGGGGACGCAGATAGAGCGTCTTCAAGCTGGTCTAAGGAATCGATTTCGATTTCGATGATAGGCATTTCCACAAAAGTGAACGCACCGGATTGCAGGAAGGCCCGAGCCTGTTCGACGGCCTGCCTCGGATTGAGTAAGTTGCCACCGGCATCCGCTCTGCAAGCAAGATGATTGTCCTTAATAAGAATCGCATCGCAAAGTCCCAAGCGATGCGTATGACCGCCACCACATCGCACCGCATACTTTTCAAGCCTTCTCCAACCGGGAGTCGTTTTGCGAGTGTCATAGATTCTTGATGGGTATCCACGAATTTCAGCGACGAAATGCCCCGTTGCGGTCGCGATGCCGCACAATCGCCCAAGGAAATTCAAAATCGTTCGCTCACAAGTCAGCAGCGATCGCGAGTCGCCTGACAAAATGGCGAGTTGTTTCGACGCCTGAAACGGTTCGGAATCGCCCACCAACATCTCAACCTGAATCGGAGCGTCCATTTCTTGAAGCATGGCTTCGATCAAATCGATTCCCGAAGCAATTCCTGGCTTCCTTGCGACAATAGCCGCTCGCCCCTCTTTTCCTGGCGGCACCAATGCGAGGGTCGTTAAATCGGCCGTGCGACCAAGGTCTTCCTGGATAGCCATTCTCACTAGCCGAGACAAATCTTCCAACAGTTCGGAGTTGATTGTCTGAGGTCTAAAATCTCTTGCCATGATAGTACTCGTTAATGAAAAATCGCACCCTCAAGCATATTACCTATAGGTGGTTAAAAGTATAGTATAGGGGTAAGATTCAAGTTGGACTCTCAGGCGATTTGTCTTGAGGTAGTAATTCTTAGATGAGCGATGGAGCGACAAAATGGATAGTTCAACGAATAGCGTTTCAATTCGCTTCGATGAAGCTCTCGTCAATAAGCTTGATCCATTAAAGGATTCCGATATCCCGCAATCGAAAGCCAAACCAAGTGAACTGTCGCAAATCAACAGAGTGGAAAACACTTGCTCGGTAAGATCCGATCCGGAGAGTTTTAGTGAAGATCAAACATCGAGAGCCGCAAACCAACGGCTTGCGATGGGTTGCTTGGCGGGTTTGGCGATGGTGTTTTCTATAGTAAGTTATCTCCTCCAAGGCGTGCCAGTTCGTGCTCCGGAATCACTAGTTCATCCACCGAGGTTTCTGACCGAGATACCAAGCGCCCCCAACGAAGAATGGATGCTCTTGCCTGGTGTAGGTGAAAAGACCGCCAGCATGTGGCGCAATGAGTCGGGCCCGATGAATTCACTGGAGGATCTTCACGGCGTTGGCCCCGTTCGCGCCGAGCGATTGAAACCTTACGTTAGCAATCTCGCACCGCAGTCCAAAGAGCATGCATTGAAAAGCAAAAAAACAAATCCGTCACCCACCAAGGTACCAGCAAAGGCACAAGCAACGGATGAGTGAAGTCATCAATGAAAAAGTGTTCGGCGGAGAAGAGGTCGGCTTTGAAATTGAAAGTCGCTTTCAACCCGCAGGCGATCAACCTCAAGCAATCGCTCAGCTAGTTCGAGGACTCAAACGCGGTACCAAATGCCAGACTCTGATGGGGGTTACCGGATCTGGAAAAACCTTCACGATGGCGAACGTCATACAAGCCGTTCAGCGACCAACGTTGATCCTCAGCCATAACAAAACACTGGCCGCACAGCTTTACTCCGAATTTAAGGAGTTCTTTCCCCGCAATGCAGTTCACTACTTTGTGAGTTACTACGACTACTATCAACCAGAAGCATACATCCCGCAGCGCGACATCTACATTGAGAAGGACGCATCGATCAATGAAGAAATCGACCGCTTGCGACTGGCTGCAACAAGTGCACTGGTTTCGAGACGTGATACGATCATCGTTGCGAGCGTTTCTTGTATCTACGGTTTAGGTTCGCCTGAAGATTACAAACGGATGGTCGTTCCGTTTCGTGTTGGGGAAAGAATCCAACGCGATGATGTGATTATGAGGCTGATCGAAATTCAGTATGAGCGCAATGATATTGCTTTCGAGCGTTCTCGTTTTCGTGTTCGTGGAGACACGATGGAGCTGTGGCCCAGCTATGAAGAGTTCGCGTATCGCATCGAAATGTGGGGCGACGAGATCGAAAAGATTTCCATCATCAACCCAACCAGCGGACAAACGCTTTCTCAAGTTGAAGATGTTTACATTTATCCGGCGAAGCACTTCGTGACATCCGAAGAAAGGATGACTTCTGCCTTAGTCGAGATTCGAAAAGAACTCGAGGCTCAGTTAGAGAAGTTTAAGAATGAAGGAAAGATACTCGAAGCACAGCGACTTAATGCACGAGTTCGCTTTGATATTGAGATGATGCAAGAAGTGGGACATTGCCCGGGAATCGAGAATTACTCGCGGCCATTATCCGGTAAAGCCCCCGGTTCTGCACCTGACACGCTCTACGATTTCTTTCCAAAGGACTTTTTGCTTCTCGTCGACGAGTCGCATGTGACGTTGCCACAGGTGCGAGCCATGTACGCAGGAGATCGCAGTCGCAAGATGACACTTGTTGATCACGGTTTCCGTTTGCCATGTGCTCTGGACAATCGTCCCATGAAATTTGAAGAGTGGGAGCAAAAAATCAATCAGGTCATCTTCGTATCTGCGACACCTGCGCAGTACGAACTGGACTCTACTGGAGGAGAAGTTGTCGAGCAAATTATCCGTCCAACAGGACTACTGGATCCGATTATCGAGATTCAGCCCGCTCGGGGTCAAGTCGCTCACTTGTTGGGTGAAATTCGTATGCGGACTAAGATGGGACACCGCACACTGATCACTGCTTTGACAAAACGCTTAGCGGAAGACCTGGCGACGTTCTTTACTGATAACGATGTTCGATGCCGATGGCTTCATAGCGAGTTGGATGCCTTTGAACGGGTCGCTTTGTTGAAAGACTTACGCGAGGGACGCTGCGATGTGCTGGTCGGCGTGAACTTGCTTCGTGAAGGCTTGGATTTGCCTGAAGTTTCGTTGGTTGCGATCTTAGATGCTGACAAGGAAGGTTTTCTTCGTAGTGAGACTTCCTTGATTCAAACAATTGGACGAGCCGCCCGGAACGTGGACTCGAAGGTCATCTTGTACGCCGACACGGTCACGGAATCGATGGAGCATGCGATTCGTGAAACCGAGCGACGCCGTCAGATTCAGCACGCTTACAATGAGCAGCATGGGATTACACCTCAGAACGTTGTCAGCAATATTCGCCAAGGTATCGAATCGGCAGCGAAAGTTCGTAAGCAAGCGCGGAATCTCATTCGGCAAGAAGCGGGATCGCAGGTTATCACCGAGGCATACTTGAAAGGCCTTGAAGAAGAAATGCTTGCCGCCGCCGAAGGGTTGGAGTTTGAACGCGCAGCGATGCTTCGGGACAAGATCGTCAATGGAAGACAACGCATCGGGCAACCGATCGACGAGGACAGCGACGACGAGAATCGAAAACATGTTGGTCGTCAACGCAAAAAGTCCCCCAACGGCATGGGGAAACGCATACCCAAGCCTCGTAAATAACTTTCATTAGAAAACGCAATTAGTTCATGTTTCCGCTCCACGATAACATTCAACCGCAGTCATTCCCTTACGTGACTTATGGAATCATCGCAGCCTGCTGCGTCGCTTTCTTGGTACAGATGTCGGCGGGACCGAATGGAGATATCCTCGTAGAACGATGGGGTATGGTACCAGCCCGCTTGCTTGCCGAATCATCCAGTGAATCAAAATTAGTTGTCAATCGCGCTGCAGTTGTGTCGACTCCTTTTGGTCAGCAAGTTGTCGAAGTCACAAGGCCCATCTATCCGGCTGCCGTTTCCGACTGGCTTACATTGTTCACTTGCATGTTTCTTCATGGCGGTTTGATGCACATTGCAGGCAACATGTGGTTCCTGCATATCTTCGGCGACAACGTGGAAGATAGATTCGGGCATGTGGGATATGCGGTGATGTACTTGGCGGCAGGAGTCGCAGCGGCTGCAACCCACTTGTTGTCTGATCCAGGCTCACTCATACCAACCATCGGTGCCAGTGGTGCAATTGCCGGTGTGATGGGTGCTTACATCGTGCTTTATCCTAAGGCAGTGGTCGAAGCGATCATTCCTCTTCCCATCATTTTCGGTTCTTTCTCCGTACCGGCACCGATATTCCTTGGAATTTGGTTTGCGATTCAGGTCTTCCAGGGAGCCAGCAGCAGTAGTTCGTCGGGCGGCGTTGCATGGTGGGCTCACGTCGGCGGATTTATCGCGGGCGTTATCTGGGCAGGAGCTGTTCTGTTGCTTCAATTCAATCCAACTCAGCCGCACGAACGGCCGGTGGCACGACGTCTTTGGTAGGAGTTCGCTCAAAGACAAAGCCATCGCTAGTCATTCGAACCGTAACGTGATCCGGTAGCATCGATAGGCTTGCGATTGCAGATGCACCTTTGCTGTTCAAAAAAGCTTGCAACGCTTGCCAGTGCCCACGATTGTACCCGCCGAGCGACCATCCGCGACGATGGTATTCATGGACGATTGCTTGCTGGATGATATGCCATGCAGGCGATGCTGATGTGAGGTAAGGCACTTTGAATTGTTGCTTATTTACATTCACCAAGTTATCCGAAGACCATCGCTTTGATTGCAGGTCTACATCTATAAATACATCGCTCAATAAATCGGCGGCGTTTGCTACAGCAAATCGAACGTCACGACCATAGTGCTCTTGAATGATTGGTAGCAACCGATTGCGAATGCGATTACGAGTATAAACTTCACCCGCATTGCTGCTGTCACTTCGAAAAGACTGCCGATGCGATTTCAAAAAGTTAATCACGTCTTCTCTCCAAGCATCGATCATCGGTCTTGCGAGAACAAGGTCTTGCCCGAGGTCTCGAAATGCCGACATGCCTCGCAGACCCGACAAACCAGCCCCGCGAAATAGATTATGCAATACGGTTTCTACCTGATCATCGGCGTGATGTCCGACAGCCACATAACGGGCTCCTAGTTGCAACGCAGTGCGTTCTAGAAACTGATAGCGTATTGCTCGAAGGGATGCTTCATCGACCAATTGTGCTTCGGTGGTATTTCCTTCGATTAGCTGAAGCTCCAAGCGTTCAGCTAGATTTCGCACGAAGGAGGCATCGGCCTCGCTTTCAGCCCCGCGAAGCTTGTGATTGAAATGCGCAACCACAAGCGTCGTTGTTGGCGGACATAATCGATGAAGAGCAACCAACAATGCGGTCGAATCGGCACCACCACTGCAGCCAACGACAACAGTCAAATGCGACCATCTTTCGACAGGCCATCGCGTGAGTATCGTTCTTTCAAGCATCGGAAAGTGGCAAGTATTTCGCGGGTACTATAAATTCGTAGAATCGGGACGCGATTTTTTGCAAAGCGAAAGGCAGCAGTTTGGCCGTTTAAACACGCTGTTTAGATACATAGACTAATAGCTCCAACTCTGTCCCAAACGATGCAAAATTTAAAGAAGAGATATATCGGGCATCGCTGTCCCAGACACCAATTGTTTGACACTTTGCTTGTAGCTTGGATTGAATTCGGTGGCTGCTGAGAGCCACCGCTACATGTGTCGAATCTAATTCATCCCAAGATTTTTTGCCACAAAAGCCCAGCTGTCGGCGGCGGCTTCGATGAGCTTAGTAACAGGTGTTCCTGCGCCGTGACCGGAACGCGTTTCAATGCGAATAAGTACCGGAGCGGAACCCGTGTGTGCTTGTTGAAGTTTGGCCGCAAACTTAAAGCTGTGGCCAGGCACGACACGATCGTCGTGATCGGCTGTCATAACCATCGTCGCTGGATACGATGTCCCATCCTTCAGGTTATGCAATGGCGAGTAGCGAAGAAGATTGGCGAACTGCTTCGCGTCGTCGCTGCTTCCGTACTCGTTAACCCAAGCCCAACCGATGGTGAACTTGTGGAAGCGAAGCATGTCCAGCACACCCACTTTGGGAAGCGCAGCAGCAAACAAATCGGGGCGTTGTGTCATCGTCGCACCAACCAAAAGTCCGCCATTGCTACCACCGCTAATGGCAAGTCGCTTTGGCTGCGTGTACTTGGAATCGATAAGAAACTTGGCAGCTCCAATAAAGTCGTCGAAGACGTTTTGCTTTCGATCGAGCATGCCCGCTTCATGCCATTCACGTCCATATTCCCCACCGCCACGTAGATTGGGAACGGCATAGATGCCCCCCATCTCCATCCAGACTAGGTTTGCTGGTGAGAAACTGGGCGTCAGCGAGATATTGAAACCACCATAAGCATAAAGCATCGTCGGGTTGTTGCTATCGAGTGTGATTCCCTTCTTGTGAGACAAGATCATAGGAATGCGAGTACCGTCTTTGCTTTTGTAGAAAACGCGAGTCGTCTCGTATTGTGAACTATCGAAATCAAGATCGGGCTTTCGCCAAACGGTACTTTGGTCGTTTGTGAGATCGAGTCGAAAGATAGTAGGCGGCGTAATGTAGTTGGTGAACGAGTAGAAAGTTTCCTTGGTATCTCGATGGCCACCAAAGCCTACAACTGTCCCCAGGCCTGGCAACTGGAGGTCACCCATCGGCTGTCCGGAAACGCTAAATCGACGAACGAGACTGGTTGCATCTTGCAAATAGCTCACGAAAAAGACATCGCCAAGCAGCGAAATGGCTTCGATAGCTTCGTCTTTTTCTGAAATCACAACCTGCCAGTCTTTAGAAGTTGGCTTGGCAATGTCGATCGCGATCAGCTTTCCTTTTGCCGCATTGTTGTCGGTGAAAAAATAGAACTTGCCACCATCGTTTCCGAGGAAGCTGTACTCAAATTCGAATTCAGAGATAAGCTCGATAACTTCGGGCTTCTCAGGAAGAGCCCCTCCGGGAAGCTTCATATAAAAGACAAGCTTCTTGTCTTCGGTACCGCGCCAAACGGTGATGATTGCGTAGTCGCCATCTTCTGAAACTGTTGCTCCAAAGCCCCACTCTTTTTGATCATCGCGTTTGTAGATTAAAACGTCTTCTGCTTGAGTCGTACCAAGACGATGGTAGTAAAGCTTTTGGAAGTAATTGACGCCGCTGTATTCCTTTCCTGCTTCAGGTGCGTCGTATCGACCGTAGAAGAACCCCTTGCCATCCTTGGTCCAAGAGACGCTACTGAATTTGATCCATTCAAGCTTCTCGGGAAGATCTTTTTGCGTTGCCACGTCTCGGATGGTCCACGTGTTCCAATCGCTGCCCGCGGCGGCCAAACCATAGGCGAGATACTTGCCGTCATCGCTTGGCACCCAACCCGACAACGCGACGGTGCCATCATCGCGAAGCGTATTGGGATCTAGTAGTAATTGCCGCGGCGATTCGATCGACTCTGCCGTGTAAAGAACGCTTTGATTCTGCAAGCCGTTGTTGTGCGTAAAGAAGTATCGCGAGCCATATTTGATCGGTTGGCCATATCTTTCGTAGTTCCAAAGCTTCGTCAGTCGCTCGCGAAGCTTTTCTCGTAACGGAATCGTTTCGAGGTAACCAAATGTGGTTTTGTTTTGAGCTTCAACCCACGAAGCTGTTTCCGAGGATTCGGTGTCCTCTAACCATCGATATGGATCTTGAATAATCGTACCGTGATAGTCATCAGTGACGTCCAGTTGCTTTGTTGTCGGATAACTTATCGATTCAGATTTGGACTTCATGATACTCTTTGTTTTTTCGTCAGTTGTTTGACTAAAGGACTGCCCAGCAAAGGCGGTGACGATTGCGATACTGATCAATATGGGAATGACTCTGCGACGATGCATTATCGACTGCGTGCATGATTGCAAGATAGTTCCAACCTGCGCGGATAAATGGCATGTTCGCGATCTAGGAGGACTCCCCATGTTGAGTACATCATCGTTTTTAATCGAGATCATGATCATGGTCAGGCTCCTGTTGTGGGAGAGTGTTGCTGCAATGTGCGTTACGAAGTGTAGGACTAATGATTGTTAAGTAGGCAAACAGACCTATCAAGAACAGAATGGTTCCGCGGGCTAACCAAATCGACGAGTGGTTCTCTACTGGAACTCCGGTAAGAAAGAGTACCGACGACAAATTCGTAAGTAACCAACTAGTCAAGATCACAACTAAGAACAGAGGAACAACGTATCGCATGATCGGGAAGAAGACCGAAGGGATGCGAATCTCGCTGCCTCGAGTTAGTTCTTCCTTCATGTTTTTAAGCCCAAAAATCCAGGCAAAAATGAATGTTTCGATCAATGCAAGTACGATCAGCAGGACCGTTCCCGCCCATGTGTCGTACTCATCTAGATAGCCTTGACCAACGAGCAGCACGATTGGAAAACCAAACACGTAAAGCATGGCTCCACAGAGCATGGCACTTTTCTGCCGAGTCCAGCCAAAAGCCTCCTGCATGAACGCCATCACGGGTTGGCATAAGCCGACCGAGGATGTGATTCCGGCAAAAAACAAAAGCCCAAACCACATCGCTCCGAGAACGCGTCCCAACGGCATCTGCTGGAAGATCACTGGCATTGCAACAAAGCCTAAATCGAAAGAACCGCTCGCCGCGATCGCTTGAGTTGCGACTAACCCGAAGCTGGCAACCGCAACTGGAATAGCGATCGTAGCGCCAAGAACAACTTCGGCAAACTCATTCGTAGTGACCGTCGCGAGTCCTGTCAGAGCAGTATCCTCATCCTTGCGTAGATAGCATGAGTAAGCCTGAATTGATCCAGTACCGATCGAGAGAGTGAAGAAGATTTGTCCGGCTGCAGCAAGCCAAACTTGAGGGTTCAAAAGCGATTCGAAGCGCGGCTTCCAAACGAAATCGAGTCCAGCCCATACGTTGCGAGTGGGAATACTAGGATCAGGTGTCCCCATACTAAGAACGGCTACCACAAGAAGAATTCCGAAAACAAAAAGCAACGGCATTGCAATCTTGGCGAGCAACTCGATACCGCCTTTGATACCTCGTGAAAGAATATAACAATTAGCGGCCACTGTAATCGTCCAGAAGACGAATGCAGTGAAGATCGAATAAAAGTGAACTCGATCTTCGGCTGGTGTGACTCCTTGATAGTCACGCAAGAATTGCATCGTGTGAATGCTCTTCAAGGGTGTGATGAGTTTCTCCAACTCCTTTTCATCCAAGCGGCCATCACGACTGAGATCTAGACGGTCGAAGTCCTCGCGACTGCCTGTCCATTTCTCGGGACCGATCGCTCGGACACCTTCCGCGGGTTCGCTTTTAAGAGAATCCAACAAACCATAATAAGTAACGTTCGCAACCTCGGGTGGAAGCGACGCCTTCAGCGATTCCTCATCCGGGGTGAAGTATTGGCCAGTCGCAGAAAAGGTCGCGTAAGCAAGCGTCCATGATTCGATGTAGGTGTAATAAATTGCAAACAGCAGTGGCAGTGAGACACCCAGCGACCCAATGATCGTTCCCCAACGTGACTTGGTCATCCGAGCGAACATACCGGGAGTCGAGTGGTGCCCAAAAATTCCGCCATAGCGGCCCATGGACCATTCAATCCACATGACGGGAATGCCCAATAGCACGAGGGCAATGAAGTAAGGGACTAAGAATGATCCGCCACCGTACTCGGCTGCTAAACGAGGAAAGCGGAGAAAATTCCCAAGTCCGATCGCATTCCCGGCAACCGCCAGGACTAGGCCTAATCTCGTTCCCCAACGCTCTTTTTTTGTTTGACTCATGTCCTGCTTACTCCACTCCGGCTTGCCAATTGGCACAATTCTGGTAGACACTTACGCGACCTGAGAATCCTCTTTTACCCCACCCGTTCCCTTCAGTACATCCGACCAACGCAATTGACCATGGATTTACACGACCTAACTCGCGAACTGCATGTAAAAAACGATAGTAAAATTATCATGTTGGTCGCCGACGGACTTGGCGGCCTCCCGATGCAGCCAGGTGGGCTAACCGAGTTGGAGACGGCAAAAACGCCCAATTTGGACGCTCTTGCCGCTCGTGGAGTCCAAGGGGCAAGCATCCCCGTCAAACCAGGAATCGCTCCAGGCAGCGGCCCCGGTCACCTAGGACTTTTCGGGTACGATCCACTTCAGTATCAAATTGGTCGCGGAGCTCTAGAAGCCACCGGAATCGGCTTTGAACTCAAAGAAGGCGACGTTGCCATCCGCTGTAACTTCTGCACGCTCGATTCTGACGGAAACATATCCGATCGTCGTGCCGGACGGATTAGCAGCGAAGAGAGCGCTCCATTGGCGATCTCGCTCCGCCAAATCAAGATTCCCGGCGTGGAAGTTTTTGTCGAGCCGGTCAAGGAACATCGCTTCGTCGTTGTCTTTCGAGGTCAGGGACTTGGCGATAGCGTCGCTGATACCGATCCTCAACAAACCGGAGTTCCGCCTCTCGATCCAGTCGGTACCGATTCCGCCAGCAAGAAAACAGCCGAAGTTGCCAAGGAGTTTCTCCGTCAAGCCAAACAAATTCTCGCAGGGCACCCGAAAGCCAATTTCCATACTATGCGTGGATTTGCCGCGAAGCCGGCTCTCCCTTCGATGAGCGAAGTCTACGGTCTTCGATCTGCTGCAATCGCCGTATACCCAATGTACAAGGGACTCGCGCGTTTGGTTGGAATGGACATCGTCGGCGATGCGAAAACTCTGGCCGAACAAATCGATGTCATGAAGAGTTCATGGGATCAATATGATTTCTTCTTTATTCACTTCAAGTATACCGACAGCACTGGCGAAGACGGTAATTTCAATGAGAAGGTTAAGCGGATCGAAGAGCTCGATGCAGCCGTACAAAACATTGCCTCACTAGAACCAACCGTGTTGATTGTCACTGGCGACCATAGCACACCAAGCTATCTACAAAGCCACTCATGGCACCCGGTACCGACGCTGCTTGTGAGCGATTGCTGCCGCCCAGATCCCCATAAGACCTTCAGCGAAACAACCTGCATCACAGGCGGCCTCGGTCAATTCGAAGCCAAGTACCTGATGGCGCTCGCGTTATCCAACGCTGGCCGCATGGGCAAATTTGGAGCGTAACAAAAGACCTTTGGAGCGTTGCGACTTATCACAGCTTTCGGGTGAGCGATTTGACGAAAACAAAAGAGCTCGCGCTGGAGCGGCCGATTTTCTTTTCACAAAGATCCCTCTGACCGCCAACCTGTAGATACTTCCTAAAGCTCCGCCGAGCCGGAGCACTCCAAAGAGATTTACTTTTTCCCGAGCCGTCTTTTTGCTTCGAAGAATGCGGTCAGTATCTGACCGCATTCGTGGCCAAGCACGCCGCCGGTGACTTCGGCAGTATGATTGAGCCGCGTGTCGCTTAGCAATTGAAAAAGCGATTGAACCGCACCAGCTTTCGGATCTGAAGCGCCGAAGACTACACGAGGAATGCGTGATTGCAAAATTGCTCCGGCACACATCGGACAAGGTTCAAGCGTGACATACAGCGTGCAATCAATCAGTCTCCAAGATTCGAGCGAAGCAGCCGCTTGAGTGATCGCAATCATTTCTGCGTGCGCCGTTGGGTCATTGAGTTGTTCGCGTTGATTTGCTCCAGTACCAATGACCTTATGCCCAAGAGTTTTATGCTTGTGGACGACAATCGCTCCGACTGGAACTTCATCTTGTTCCGCAGCTTCTTCTGCCAAACGTAAGGCCCGCCGCATCCAAACTTCGTCCGAGCCGCCATGAATGAGGCTTTCAAGGGATTCATCGTCCCACATGGAAAAATCGATTTCTGACATAGCCTAATCACTCACCAGTTCTGCATGAAAGTTGCGTTTTGCGGACCACTTCTGATCATTATCGTAACGACGACAAACAATGCTCTGTAAGATACCAGCTTGACTACTGATAGCGACCTCTCCGCATGCCTGATCGATCGAGTAATCGTCCAGACAAACTTGCTTCCCTTGAAGCAACGCAACGACCTGATCGTTTGGCAATGTGATGCGAGGGATAGTAGTTAATGCATGAAGTGGATTAACCAGTTTCGAGTGAACATCATCCACCGACGTAAGCGATTCTGCGCTCGTGGAGGACTCAACGCAAAAGTCACCAACGCGTGTTCGCACGAGAGCAGTCATGATCGCGTCTGTTCCAACAGATCGAGCGAGGTCACGCCCCAAACTGCGAACATAAGTACCCGTACTGCAATCGATCTCAACTCGCAAGTCTGGATACGAATAGCGAATGATTCTAAAACGATGGATCTCGACGGTACGCGGTGGAATCTCAACCCGTTTACCTGCACGAGCAAGCTCATGTGCTCGTTTTCCATCGATGCGAATGGCTGAATAGATCGGTGGAGTTTGAAGAATCGTTCCCTGAAAACTTCTAAGCGCTTCCTCCAACTCGGTAATGGTTGGAACATGACCATTCAAGACATCCGCCACTTCCGTTTCGCAGTCCACCGAGGGGCTTGTCTTGCCGAGCTGAAAGTCAGCGACGTATGTCTTCGGCAACAGATGAATCCAATCGACTAATCGCACAGCTTGCCCCACGCCAACGAGCAACACCCCTTCAGCGATCGGATCCAACGTACCAGCATGACCACACTTGATCGGTCTAATAATCCGCTGGATTTGGTTCACGCAATCGCGGCTCGTCACACCAACGGGTTTATGAAAATTCAGGATTCCAAACATTCTGTATTTCAGGAAGGATTTCGATTCAAATTACAGGTCACTATCGACTCGAGGGAGATCTTGAAGAGACGACAGGCCAAGCAGGTTTAAGAATCGTTCGGTCGGATGATACCGAGCTGGAGGGGCTTTTTGATTTTTGCCCGACGATTTCGAAGAATGCTTCGGTGTGGTTTTTTCTTCTCGAACTATCTCAAGCAGTTCCTTTCGCACTAAAAGATTCAGCATCGATGAAGCAGATCGATTCCAAAGCTTTTCGATCTCCTCACGCGTCGAACCTGGGTTGTACGCGACTAGAGCCAAGCAATCTACGGCCGCGGGTGGAAGCCGAGTCTCCCGCAATTTACCCTGGATCGTATTCGTTGATCGCTGGAATTCTGGAGCGACACACAAAACGTAGCCAGTCTCGCGTTGTTCAATCCGCATCACTCGTCCGGTGGATTGGTAAAGCTGGTTCAAACGATCTACAAAGCTAGGAACTTCATCCGCGTGGACGCCTCGCATGGTGCTCGCGAGTTGATGGCTTGTCATCGGTTTGGAATCAGGCTGCCCTACAAATAAGAGAGCCTCCACAATCCGCTCCGGAGTAATCGCAAACTCGTCATTTGAAGGTTCCGAATCTAATGGCATAGTCGCCATAAACGAAGCTGTATCAGAACCCATATCGGAAGTTGTTCCGGATGCTTCGCCGATTGGTCCCACACTGCTTCGAACGCCTATGGAAGAGCTTTCCGAATCGTCGGATGGGTATTCTTGCGTGGCTGCGAGAGTCGTTCCGTCAGAAGTGCTCGCCAGCATATCCGCGTAGACTTTTCCCAATTGCTCAAGAGACAATGAATCATCTTCGAGACTGGGTAGCTCGGCTCCAAGAACAGGCTCGTTCTCGTGCGACTCAATCCGTTGAACACCTCGACCGGCTCTCATTCGTCATCCACCCAATCAACCGCGAATTTTTTGAGATCTTCCAAGTCCACAAACTCCAGTGTCGACATGTGAGTCGATGCCAGAACCACCTTGGGAGCTTTACCTGCTTCGAATGCTTCCTTCCATCGCAAGACGCATAAGCACCATCGATCACCATGTTGAAGTCCAGGAAAACGATAGGCAGGCATTGGTGTGCTCAAGTCATTACCGCGAGCTTTTGAAAACTTCAGAAAGTCATCTGTCATCACCGAACAAACCAGATGCAAACCCTGATCATCTACTCCCGTGTTACAGCATCCATCTCGAAAGAATCCAGTCATCGGATCAGTACTGCAGGTCCCTAATTCACCACCTAAAACATTTTTCCCCGACTTCATCGCTCGCTCTCCTTCTAGGTGACGAAATGGTCTAAACAAAATCCAGTCGCTATTCTACCCGCAAATCTCAATTTTCAGTATCGC
>JAIYDQ010000339.1 GCA_027487375.1 Planctomycetaceae bacterium | reverse complement strand
ACGCTCGCATGATCGGATCATATCGTTGGTTCTTTCAACCGCTATAAATGTTTCAGAATTATCGATAGGAATTAATACTGTGAAACTTGCATTTTCGATTTGCTGTCGAGCTCTTTTACTGATACTGGCTTGCTCGCAGCCATTAAGCATTGCGTTATCGGACTCGCGGGCGACCAACGAAGCAGCAAAACAATCGAATCCAGTTCGCGTTTTACTGCTAGGCGATAAGGGGCATCATCGGCCCGCAGACTTCGCGGGTCGCGTCGTCCCTCGACTCGCTAAGGTGGGTATCCAAGTCGACTATACAGAAGAGGTAGATGTACTATCGAACAAAACGGGTAAGCTCGACGAGTATAATTGCGTCGCTCTCTTTGCAAACATCGACAAGATATCACCAGAGCAAGAGCAAGGTTTACTTACTTACGTTGAAAGTGGTCATGGCTTTGTGCCGATACACTGCGCATCGTTTTGTTTTCGAAATTCTGATCGATTTGTTCAGCTCGTAGGCGCACAGTTCAAACAGCACGGCGCGGAAGTATTCACAACGAAGATTGTTCTACCCGAGCATCCTGTGATGGTTGGTTATGGCAGCTTCGAGAGCTGGGATGAAACCTATACCCATGATCGGCATAACACCGAGAATCGAACCGTGCTTGAAGTTCGAGTTGCAGGGGCTCATGCAAAAGGTGTTACCGAGGAGCCCTGGACTTGGGTTCGTGAGCAAGGCAAGGGACGCGTTTTTTATACGGCTTGGGGGCACGACGAACGAACATGGAATCAACCTGGGTTTCATAACCTGCTTGAACGAGGTATTCGCTGGGCTGCAAAAGCTCCTTTGAAGGACGTCAAGCCATTTGCGAACGTGGCCGCCTTTCCAGAGCAAAAGATGACCACTATCGCGAAAGATCTTCCCGCTTTCACTTATACGGAAGTTGGTGCTCAGATTCCTAATTACACGCCCAGCAAAAAATGGGGCGTACAAGACGCACCGCTTACAACGATGCAGGACCCGCTTCCAGCCGCAGAAAGCTTGAAGCACTACGTTACACCCCAGGGATTCGCAATGAAACTTTGGGCGTCCGAATCAGAACCGGTTGCGGCTCCCGTTCCAAAGGTGCTACATGATAAAGCAGGCGCAGGATTGGTTGGGAAGCCAATCGCAATGTCATGGGACGAGCGTGGACGATTGTGGGTCTGTGAAACAATTGACTATCCAAACGAGCTACAGGAGGCAGGTAAAGGACGAGACCGAATTCGAATTTGCGAAGACACCGATGGGGACATGGTTGCAGATAAGTTCACGATTTTTGCTAGTGGCTTCAGTATTCCAACTTCGATAGTCCATTTCCGAGGCGGTGCCATCGTTCAAGACGGAGTCAAAACCGTTTACTTAAAAGACATTGATGGAGATGACCAAGCTGACTTTCGGCAGGAGTTAGTCACTGGTTGGGCTCTTGGAGATACGCATGGAGGTGTGAGTAATTTCCAATGGGGCATCGACAACTGGATCTACGCGATGCAAGGCTACAACGCTTCAAAACCTGTGATCAATGGCGTGACACAACAAGCGTTTCGACAAGGCTTTTGGCGATTTGCTGTGGAAAGTGGAAAATCAGACGAGACTACGCCTGCCTTTGAGGTGACGGCTCCGGAAACAGCCGTCAGAAAATTTGACGACCACACAATTCGAGTTTCCAAGCTTGAGTTCCTCCGATCTACGAATAACAACACTTGGGGATTAGGAATTAGCGAAGAGGGGTTGATTTTCGGATCAACCGCAAACGGTAATCCAAGCGACTTTATGCCCATCTCCAACAGCTATTACGAGCGCGTAAAAGGTTGGTCTCCTGAGACGCTTAAAATGATCTCAGATAACGATCGATTTGCACCAATCACCAATGCAGTCCGCCAAGTCGATCATCATGGTGGATACACCGCCGCAGCCGGACACGCGCTCTACACCGCTCGCAAATACCCCAAGCCTTGGTGGAACCGAACAGCCTTTGTCTGCGAGCCGACTGGGCACTTGGTCGGAGCGTTTGTCTTGAGTCGAGATGGCGCAAACTACCGAAGCACGAGCCCGTTCAATCTTGTCGCTAGCGATGACGAATGGGCCTCGCCGATCATGGCTGAAGTTGGCCCCGACGGAAATATGTGGGTACTCGATTGGTACAACTACATCGTGCAACACAACCCAACTCCGAACGGTTTCTCAACAGGCAAAGGGAACGCTTACGAGAGCTCGTTGCGAGATAAGAAACACGGACGAGTCTATCGTGTTGAGTATCAAGGTAATGAGGGCGCACGCGATAGTGATTTTGATTTAAAAGTTGCTCGTGCAGGTCTTGCGAATGCCGATACGGCAACGTTAGTGAAAGCACTTGAACATCGCAACTTTCTATGGCGAAAGACCGCTCAGCGTTTGCTGATCGAGAAGTTCACCAACCTGACGAAAAGTAGGGCTGAGTCTGCCGAAGCATCCGCTTTAGTGCACAATCTATACACGCTTATCCAAGATCAAAGTACGGACGAAATCGGAATCAATCCGGGTGCTGTTCATGCGATCTGGACCCTGGCCGGATTACAACACTCGAATCAAAAGACAAAAGAGGTACTCGTTGGAGCTCTGCGTCACCCGAGTCCCGCGGTTCGACGTGCCGCAATCCAAGTCCTCTCGAGCGAGTCGGAAGACATAGACAATTTGCTGGCTAGCGACGTGTTGAGTGATTCTGATGACCAAGTTAAGTTGGCTGCGATCCTCAAGATTGCTGATGCGAAAAGCGTTTCCGGCAGTGTCGTTAACAAACTCGTATCGATGAACGATTTGGGTGGCGACAAAGTGCTCCTCGATGCCTGGACAAGCGCTGCCGCTATGCATGCACATCAAACGTTACCGAGAAGCCTTACTGAAACGAAAGGTGAATTTTACTCAAGCTATCTGCCTCGAATCACCATCATTGCGGAGCACTTCGCGAGGTCGCTTCCATCGGCAGAGTCTGTCGCAATGCTAGTGCGTGGCGGAACGAACACAGAGACTCAATCAGCGATCCTAGCTGGACTGGAAAAAGGTTGGCCCAAAAACCACACCGTGCAGCTGGATTCAGAAACTCAGAAAGAGGTTGTGGAGAAGTGGTTGGATGGTCCGTTAACGATTGACAGTAAGAGCCGTTTACTTCAACTTGCAACCTACTGGGGCGTTCAAGGTCTTGCTGGAACTAGAGATAAGTTAGCAAGTCAACTAATCGACGGCATTCGTGGTAGCGGTCTT
>JAIYDQ010000099.1 GCA_027487375.1 Planctomycetaceae bacterium | reverse complement strand
TCGATTCAATCCGAGCAAGCCATGCGAGTGCGAGCTCTCATTCACCAAATGAATGAACCGACGCAACAGCTTCTGCAAATGGTTTTCTATCAAGGGATGAAGTACTCCGATATCAGCGAAGCGTTGAACATACCCGTTGGAACCGTAAAAAGTCGCGTTTTTAATGCGATGCGTAAACTGAATGAAGTCTGGCAACGTATGTATCCAGGTACAACACCAGACGACTAATAGGTTTATCCACCGTGGCTGACCGCTTCATATCTGACGAAACCCTCATGGGCTATCTCCTGGATGCCCTCACAGACGAAGAAGTCCAAGCTGTAGAAGATGAACTGGCAGCGAATTCTCATTTGCGGCTACGCTTAAAGTCGATGCGGGAAATGTTATTCCCTCTCGCGGAAGATAACGACGTTTACGAGCCGCCAAGTGGTCTTTCCGACCGTGTCTTGGGAGCCCTCGACGAAGCCACGGACGAAGCCGGTGACAACACGGCTAATTCAGAAATCAGCATCGGTACCCAACAACCGGAGTTGCCCGTCCTTTCGGCGAGCGAACGCGACAAGGGCGACTCAAAGGCTCCTCGAGCTTGGTCGGATTTGTTCGTTGGATTGTCAGCGGCGATTGTAGGTCTTTGCATCCTCTCACCTGCCATTCTCAAGTCACAGGAAGGTGCTCGGACAGCACATTGCGCAGGCCAGCTCCACGAAATCGGACAGATGATTCGCGACTACGCGTTTTATCGTCCCAAACACGTTGTTCCCGAAGTCGACGCCGCCGGGCCGCTCGCTTTCGCCGGGGTTTATGCAATTCGACTCAGCGATGCTGGCTTGCTGGATGATCGTTCGTTGCTGTGGTGCCCCAGCAATCAACCATCAGACCAACTCACCTTTTCGCTCGGGTCTGGTCCAGCACCAAGAATAGAAGAGCTTCTCAATATGCCGCAAGCACGTCGAGAAATCTGGCAACGCATCGCCGGCGGGTCCTATGCTTACAACTTGGGAATCATGATTGACCAACAACATGCCACTCCTCAAATGCAAAATCGCCCGAGTTTTGCGATCCTTGCAGACGCTCCGCTCCGGGAGTCCGCAGATAAGAAAGCCTGGACTGTTCATTTTGGTTCCTCTAGTAACGTCCTGTTCGAGGATGGACATATTCAATTGATGCGATTTGACGAACAATTGGATCTACTGGACCATCCCTATTGGAATCACCAGGGTGAAAATCGAGCAGGAGTTGATTCTAACGACAGTGTGCTCGGAAGAAGTGGTCGCAATCCCCTAGATTTACCTGGCCATTATCGATAGCGATTTGCCTGATTTTCTATTCGTAGCAGATGTCGTAAGACATCTGAATGCACCGGTTCTATCGTCGTTTTCACCGACAGCTAAATTCTTACGAATTCAGCTACCATAAGTTTGAATTAGACGAAGCATCCGTTCTCTGCACAGCCGGCACAATCGCTACAGAATGCCTGCACGGCACGAGCAGCAAGCGTTTTTCATCCGAATAATCAACTATTGAAGCGACAATTCCTAACAGAGATCTAGCGTTCGAAGCTGTTTGCTTCAGCTCAAAGTCAGCACGCATCTATCTGTTCGCATAAGAGCTATTCGTAAAAAAGTGCTCGGAATTTCGCTCGATGGAAAACGCTAATCTCCTAAACCTGCTTTGGCTGCTTGTCTGCTCAGGCCAAGTGATGATGATGCAAGCAGGTTTTTGCTTGCTGGAATGCGGGACCTCGAGAGCCAAAAACAGCATCAACGTAGCTGCCAAAAACCTAATTGATTTCTGCGTTGCAGGACTTGTGTTTTGGGTTTTCGGATTCGGACTGATGTTTGGCGAATCTTGGTTTGGTCTCACGGGAGCAACCTTCTTCTGCTTGGAAGGCATCACAAGTAGTAAGCTGCTTACATTCTTCTTTTTTCAGTTAGTCTTCTGTGGGACTGCGACAACCATTATCTCCGGAGCGGTTGCTGAGCGGATTCACTTGCGAGCGTATCTCCTCGTAAGCGTACTCGTCAGTGGCTTGATTTATCCAATCTTTGGGCACTGGGCTTGGGGCGGCGTGATCGAAGGAACATCGGGTGGTTGGTTAGCTAAATTGGGCTTTGTTGATTTCGCAGGCTCCACTGTTGTTCACTCGATTGGCGGTTGGGTCGCACTTGCGTGTGTTTTGGTTATCGGGCCACGGCTTGGGCGATTCGGACGAAACGGTCGTCCGATTCCCGGTCACGATTTACCGATGATGGTTGTTGGAACGCTTCTACTTTGGTTTGGATGGTTTGGATTCAACGGCGGTAGCACGTTGGCATTTAACGATAAGGTCCCACTTATACTGGTCAACACAGTGCTTGCCGGGGCTTCGGGTGGTGTCGCTGCGATATGTGTCTCGCAGTTTCTAACAGGTCGATTAGACATTCAACAGTTATCCAACGGCATTCTCGCAGGGCTAGTATCGATCACCGCTTCATGTAACGCAGTGACTCCATCACAAAGTATCGTGATTGGAATCGTTGGCGGTCTATTATGCTCAGCATTCACGGAACTTCTAATCAAAGTCAAAATTGACGATGTCGTTGCCGCCGTTCCAACTCACGCGGCCTCAGGCGTCTGGGGGACTTTAGCAGTGGCGTGTTTTGCGGACCCTTCCACTTGGCCGATTCCTCGCGATCGCCTTACTCAGTTCTCGATCCAATCTTTGGGTTGTTTAGTTGCGTTCGTGTGGGCTTTTGGAACAAGCTTTGTTTTGTTAACTCTTGTGAGTCGCTTCTGGAAGCTGCGAGTAACACCAAAGCAAGAGAGACTTGGTCTGAATATCGTTGAACACGGCGCCGGCACGGAAGTAACCGCGTTGCTCCGTCAAATGCAGAACCATCGCCGCGATGGAAATTTCCATCGTTTGGTGTCCGTCGAACCCTTTACCGAAGTCGGACAAATCGCAACGGTTTACAATCGTGTTTTGAAGAGCGTTGGATTTGAAATCACCAAACGCAAGAAGGCAGAACAACAGTACCGTGACATCTACGAAAACGCAGTCGAAGGGATCTTTCAATCGAGCCTCGACGGTCGCTTCCTAAGTGCTAATTCTTCATTGATTAGAACCTACGGCTACGCGTCCTTTGAAGAGATGAAAGAGAAGCTTTCGTCGATCGAGCAATCGCTCTATGTGCTTCCAAACAGGCGTCAAGAGTTCCTAAACTTAATGGAACAGCAAGATGTTCTCAATGACTTTCGATCGCAGGTATATCGAGCCGACGGAAGCGTAATCTGGATTAGTGAAACGGTTCGATGCGTTCGCGATTCCATAGGGAAGTTAAAGTACTTTGAAGGGACTGTTGTTGACATTACCCATCGCATGGAAACGGAACGTCTTCTTTATGAGATGGCGCAAACGCAAGCAGCTAACAAAGCGAAGACCGAGTTCCTTGCCAACTTAAGTCACGAAATCCGAACTCCGCTCAGTGGCGTTATCTCCATGCTAGGACTCATGAGCGATAGCAAGTCGGAACACGAGCGTCAGCACTATCTTCAAATAGCACAGCAAAGCTCCACAACACTGCTAGCGCTCATCAATGATGTGCTTGACCTTTCGAAAGTCGAAGCTGGACGCATGGAGTTGGAAGCAATCGAATTCGATCTTGAAGCGTTGCTCGAAGAAACCGTTGAGATGCTCTACTATCGCGCACGTGAAAAGAATCTGCGATTAGTCTTTAACTTGGCCCCCGAAGTGCCTTTGCGGTTACGAGGGGATTCCATGAAGATCAAGCAGGTCATCATTAATCTCGTTGGAAACGCGATTAAGTTCACCGAAACCGGGCACGTTAGAATCGATGTGTGCCAATCTGCGAACGCCTTGAAGAACGGGTTCCTCCGCTTTAGCGTCACCGACACGGGTATTGGGATCGCCGATGATCGGAAACAAGCGATCTTCCAACCGTTTACTCAAGCCGATGCATCAACCACTCGAAAGTACGGTGGCACGGGTTTAGGTTTGACGATCTCCGAGCGAATCGTAACCGCCATGAAAGGGACTATCGGCGTTGAAAGTGAGCTTGGTGTGGGCTCCGTATTTTCATTCGAAGTACCACTCGAAGTCGTTGATTCCACAAGGATCTCGCGTCGTGACAACATTACCAACAAGCGAATCCTGCTCATTGCAGACCCGAATATCGAATCAAGCTTTCTTGCAGATAAGTTACGCTACTTTGGAGCGAACGCCACCATCTGCGAACCCAAGAGTCTCGCAAGACTCCTCGAGCCGGATCGACTCAAAAACGCCCCCTATGATTTGCTTCTGATCGATGGTGAGAGTTGCGACGCAGAGTTGGCTTTGGTTGCGAAACGATTGCAACCTGACGCGAAACTCATTCTCATCGGATCGGCGCCCGATGCGACAGCGTTCGACGAGCAACTGATGAAACCGGTTCGATCGTCAACCTTACGAAACGCAATCGAGAAAAATAGCAATTCACCCTCCAGTTGCAACGCTACAAAAACCGAAGCAACCTCGCGAAGTGATGAAGATGAATTGTTTGGCTCAAACCGAGAAATCCTGATTGTTGATGATAATGACGTGAACCGCCTGATTGCATCGGAAGTTGTTCGTCGAATGGGCTTTGTACCTACTGCAGTTTCTTCTGGCGCCGAAGCGATCGAGGCTTGTACGAGCAAAGTCTTTGCGGGAGTCCTCGTCGATTGTGAGATGCCCGAAATG
>JAIYDQ010000483.1 GCA_027487375.1 Planctomycetaceae bacterium | reverse complement strand
CGATAGTCATCAGCATCGTGCGTCCAGCGATCTTCTACTTCAATACTCTTGTATGTCTTTTGAGCAATTTCCAGAAGGATTGGAGTGTCGATTGAAACAACTTTTAAAGCTTGGTTTTGATAAGCAAATGCGGCGGAGAAAATGGAGGCTCCTCCACCAAGTTCGATCAAGTGAGAGGGTTCGTTGCCCGAGCGGCCATTCGCTGCGTCGCCATAGATTGAATCCTCGTACAAAACCGCAGAAGCTTGTTTGGCCGCAGCAGACCAAATCCACTGACGTAAGGATTCACGGTATCGATAAGCTTCTGCAAAAGTAGAGTTACGCGGCGACTCGACGAACTTGCTCTTCGCATTAGAAGATGCGTGTGACGCGGGGGCTCCTGAGTCCGCTCCGCTCTGGAATCTGCTCCAGTAGTCCACCACTGGAATAGGCTCGGAATTTTCGGCTTGATATATCAACCGTGTCATCGAGGAGACGGCATAATCATCGCCATATTGTTCGATCCAGCCTGCATACTTCAGGGTAGATAGTAGCAACGCAAGAGTTTCCGCTGAAATCTTTAGGCCGTCCGATAGCTCATCAATGGTTCGAGGGCCAGGAACTAAAAACGCAATCAGTCCGATATCCCAGGCAAATTGGATTGCCTTTGTGTTGCGATTGAGATGGAAGGACGCAAAGAATTGAAAGGCCAGATTTGGTCGGCCGTCCGCAGATTGACTCAATTGAATTACCTAGTGCTCGTTCAAGACTGATGAGAGAGAGTTGCCGAAAGTGCCCGGGTTTTCTCTCGACTGACATTTTTCGCATGCCGAACAAAAGTGTGTCGGCACAGGAAATACAATACCTCTAATGAGTCATCGACGCATTAGAGGTATGATCGTAAGGAATCCGAAGGGGTTCTTAATCGTTGAAACCATCACCTGGCGGTATTTGTGGAGCGGCTGCGTTGGGGTTCATTGGAGGAGCTCCGTTTTCTGGCCCTCCAAATACTTGGTTCGGATCTGGGATCTCTGGTGGAGGAGCGAGTTCCGTGGTTGCTTCCACAGGCTTGTCGCTCACCCCCTGAAAACGTTCCGCACTTGCGATCAGTGTGTCGAATGCGGTCGTGGTTTTGCTTCCAAGAGCAACCTTGTCTTTTATCTCCCCATCGTTCAAAGCCGCTTGCATGACTTCGATCGCCTTTAACACATCGTTAAGTGTTGTTTTGTCTTGACCTTCTGCGATGATCGTCGCCAAACCCGACGCTGGAGCTGTTACGACAGGACCATAAGGTATTCCATCTAGACCAACTCGAACGGTTTCCAGGAGTTGATGCATTTCTCTTCTCTTGAGCTTCACTTCGGGTGGTTGAGTGGCATATGGATTGACTGGTTTGGGCTTCTCTTTAGGCTTCCCTCCACCATAAGGATCTCCTTCGCCCTCGCCACCCGAATAGTCTGCCATCGATGTGTCTTGTTGCATCTCTCCTGTATAGTCACCGCCCATCGATGCGACTTGCCGAGTCACAGACTCCTGCCACGCTTTGGAGGACTTCACCAAATACTTCAAAGCATTCGTCGTGGCGACTTGTGCGACTTCTGGCTTGCCTTCTTTGGTTTGATGTGCACCGATGAAGCGTAATGCTTTTTCAAGTAAGAGAGATTCGGTAGTCTTGTCTGCAACACGATCAACCGCGTACGCGTAAACTTCTTCCTGACGCTTGTGTTTGATTAGCGTCAATAGATCAAGAGCTCGACCGCGGAGCCAAGCGTGTGCTCGATTGCTCCGTTGAATCGGTTGCTGTTCAGAGAGGGTTTTGATTAACTCATCAGCAACGGTTTGCTTCTGAGCATCACTCCAGTTGGTTTGACCTAACCGAAGGTGTCGTTCAAGTCCTTCCAAGGCAGCAGCTCGGATGCCGTCGTTTTTTCCACCAACTGCCAATTTCAGGAGTGGACCAGCCGCCGCCGCCATCGGCTTTGGCGAGCCACCTCCAGAGGGTTGCTTGGTATCGTTGAGCCGACCAATGATCAATACTGCGTTGATGCCTGCTGCAGGGTGAAAGTTATTTACTGCGACCTTGCCCATTGTCTTCAAAAGCCAATCATTGAATTGCTTCATGATTGCATCTGACTTCTCGGCAAGATTCAAGTCTTCGATGATCTCTTTTCGCGACTCGTTACCCAGCTCAGGGGATTCAAGCGAGGTTAACCGAGGGATCACATAGGACATGTAGTATTCGGACACATCGCGTTCATTGAAGGCAGAAACGCCGCGAAGTACTTCATCTTTGATTCGCTTCTTCTCCCGAACTACCTTGTCGGATTTAAAAGCTTCAGGAATAGGAACCGACTGAAATCTGGCGGGAGCCGCTGCTGCAGGTGGAGCGGCCGCTGCAGCCGCAGGAGCAGCAGCCGGGGGAGCTTCTTGTGTTAATGCGACATTCGAAGTCGCTCCAAAAGCCAAGGAGCAACTCAACAAAACAGCTCGATTTCGAGCTTCGGAAGACCATCGGAGGTGGTGTTTTGTCATAGTTCGAAGTTCTCTGGTTTAGTGAGATTGGGGAGAGACGAAAAGAATCAGCAGACAAGTTTTGAGGGAGAGTTGACGTTCGTGGTTTATGGTTTTTGCAAAGCCAAAACCGATACCTTATGCGAGAGCTCTCGCAAAAAGTTACGTTCACCAACATTAAGTATAGTTTACGGCGTTGAAAGAGTTACTGTCAATGTTTTTGAGCTCTTTTGTTTCTGTTGAATTGTGGTCGGAGGTTTTGGGCTGATTGTACGCGGTCGCGATGATTACAATTACCCTCAGCATTCCAATCATTTTGGCGTTTCAGTCGGTTCATTTTGAATGCTGACTTTTGGCCAAAACCTACATCCGAGAGCTTAGTTCCATCCGATGCTTGCCAAACGCGTTATTCCTTGTCTAGACGTTCATGCTGGTCGAGTCGTGAAGGGGACTAACTTTGTCAATCTTCGCGACGCGGGAGATCCCGTAGCAGTTGCTGCGAAATACGAGTCCGAGGGGGCAGACGAGCTTGTTTTTCTTGATATTACAGCAAGTCATGAAGATCGCGGGATCATCCTGGACGTGGTTCGACGGACGGCTGAGCAAGTCTTTATGCCGCTTACAGTCGGTGGTGGAATTCGTACTTTGGAAGATATTCGCGCTCTTCTGCAAGCGGGTTGCGATAAAGTTTCTATCAATTCTTCGGCCGTGAAAGATCCTCGATTGGTCGAAAAAGCTGCCGATCGCTTCGGAGCTCAATGTATTGTCGTGAATATTGACCCCAAACGAGTCCAAAAAGATGGTCGTGAAGTTTGGGAGGTTTTTATCAATGGCGGGCGTACTCCGACTGGTTTGGAGGCCGTTTCTTGGGCAAAGGAGGTCGAGCGGATGGGGGCTGGCGAAATCGTCCTGACCTGCATGGATCGCGACGGAACCAAAGATGGCTACGATTTGGAAGTGACTCGAACTGTCGCCGATGCCGTTCAAATTCCGGTCGTCGCCAGTGGTGGGGCGGGAAATCCAGAGCACTTAGCCGACGCAATTTTGATTGGTCGGGCTGAGGCCGCGCTGGCAGCGAGCATTTTTCATTTCGGTCAATTTACGATTCGCGAGACCAAACTAGCGATGGCGGCTCGGGGCGTGCCGGTTCGACTGTAACGGCACCAACCGATTCTGTCTGAAGAATCTAGGCAAGCGGCCTCACGAATTTGAAACTTCCCGGTAAGATTTTTAGCTAGAATATGATGGTCGGGTGGGGCCATCTTATCGTTTACCTTTGCTGCTTCGTTACCTACGAATAGATCCAAATTATGGCGATTGCCGAATCTGTTAAAAAAGTGCACGCGACTCCGTCGAATTCAGAGGACTTGGCAAGTCAGCTCCTCAAAACCAAGCAGGAGTTGGAAGTAGACAAAATTTTTCGCGCGTCGGTGAAAATCGAGGCCAGCGACTTGCACATGAAAGTCGGCAGCCCGCCGATCGTGCGAGTCAAAGGCGACCTGCGACCACTAAATCGCCCACCTATCGAGCTGGAAGAGATGGTGCGATTGCTCATTCCGATGCTCGACGATCGGAACCGGCGGATCTTTGAAGAGGAAGGAGGAGCGGACTTTTCTTACACCGTTGCAGTAGACGGCGTGAACTGGCGATTTCGGGTCAACATGCTCAAGCAGCTAGGGCGTCCAGGTTTAGTGGCCCGTCGAATCAATAACTTTATTCCTAACTTCGAAGGCTTATTCCTTCCACCGCAGATGGAAGAGTTTTGTAAGTACGATCAAGGGATGGTGCTTTTGGCAGGGGTGACTGGTTCGGGGAAAAGTACCACAATCGCCTCGATGTTGAACTGGATCAATCGAGTTTATCGCAAGCACATTTTGACATTGGAAGACCCGATTGAATTTGTTTACACCGAAGATAAATGTCTTATTAATCAACGCGAAGTAGGCGTTGATGTGAAAGACTTTGAGATCGCGATGAAGCATGCTGTGCGGGAAGACCCCGACATCATTCTGGTTGGTGAAATGCGCGATCAAGAAACCTTCATGACGGCTATTCACGCGGCTGAGACAGGGCACTTGGTGTTCGGAACGATTCACGCTTCCAGCGCCCAATCGTGCATCGGTCGTATCTTGGACTTGTTTCCCGAAGAGCTTCACGGCGCCATTCGAAATGCAATGGCCTTTAACATGAAGGGTATCATCGCTCAGAAGCTTCTGAAGTCGATCAAGCCGGGGGTGTCTCGAGTACCAACTTGCGAGATTATGACATTCAGTCCAATGATCAAGAAACTGATCTTGGACGGTAAAGATGAAAAGCTTGCAGATGCGATCCGAATTGGTGCTGCCGAAGGGATGCAAGATTTCACGATGAGTCTCAAGCAGCTTATCGATGACGGGCTGATCGATCGGCCAACTGCGTTTGAAGTTGCCCCGAATCCAGATGCTCTCAAGATGGCACTCAAGGGTATCAACGTATCGGCTCCAGGTATCATCTAGCAATCCATCTCGTTTCTGTATTTGAAAACTTATCAAATCAATTCTTATCTTTCTATTGTTTAGCGCCTGACAACTTTATGGGAATTTTACGTCGTAGTAAGCCTAAAGCAGAAACCTCCAACGAAGCTGTGCTTCCACCATTAGAACTGAAGCCAACTGCCTTCGATAAGACGGCTGTTCAAGCAGAGCTAATCGGTGCACGGCAGTTGCCAGGTTATCCTTTGGCGATCAGCATGCTGGCTCAAGCACTCAGTGCCGGAGGTGATCGCATCCTGATGGACTTTACTGCCCAAGGGGTTAATGTTCGAAATCGAATCGACGGAATTTGGGAAGCGCTACCGGCGATGGATCGTGCATCGGGAGACGCCACGCTGTTCATCGTCAAAAAGCTCTGGGGAATGAACCCAGCCGATCGACGTTCAAGCCAAACCGGAAAATGTAATGTCGCCTTTCAAGGCAACGATTGGATTCTCGAATGCGCTAGCCAAGGCGTTCCCACCGGCGAACGCGTATTGATAAGCGTCCTGCCGAAAAAGCCAATTCACAAAACGCTCGGTGACCTTGGCATGCGGGACAAAATGCAAGAACAACTCAAGGGGTTGTTAGGTGCACACGGTGGGTTGGTTGTGATTAGTGCTCCGGCTGGTCATGGTCTGCCGACGACTTGGCGGGTGGCAATTGAATCGGCGGACAAATTCACACGTGACTGGGTATCGGTTGAAGACAAAAAAGACGCTGATCCAGAGATGATCAATGTCACGCAGAATTTCTTCGACTCCAAGGCGGGTGAGACGCCTGATATAGCTCTTGCAAAGTTGATTCTAAAGCAACCCGATGTTTATGTGATGCCTAATTTTTTCAGCGAGCATGTCGTTGATAGTGTGCTATCGCTGGTGAAGGCTGAGAGCAAACACGCTGTTACGCGTATCCAAGCGAACGATCCGATCGATGCGATTATCGCCTTGATGAGCACTTACCGCGGTCAGGCGAAAGAGCTACTGATGACAATCAATGGTGTGCTCAGCCAACGGCTTGTACGCCGGCTTTGTACTGAGTGTCGCCAAGCTTATCAGCCATCACCGCAGCTATTGCAGAAACTAGGTGTTCCAGCAGGTCGCATTACGCAACTCTATCAGCCCTTCACGCCTCCCCCACCAGAGCAACGTGTCGACGCCAAGGGGAATCCAATCGAGATTCCAATTTGCAAGAAATGTAAAGGTCGTGGGTACTCAGGAAGGGTTGGAATCTTTGAGCTACTAATTCTCTCCAACGAGTTACGTTCCGCAATTGCTAAGAACGCCAAAGACCCAAGCGTTATTCGTCAGTATGCAAAGAAGCTAGGGCACCTTTCGTTCCAAGACGAAGGGGTTCTCGCTGTGGCTACTGGGCTGACGTCCTTGCAAGAATTACAACGCATCGCACAAGGTAAATAACGGGAATTCATGTTAGACAACAAAATTGCTGATGAAGTAAAGCGGTTTGGTCAATCACATTTGTTGCGGCATTGGGATGCGTTGACTCCCAAGCAGCAATCCTCCTTTGCCAACCAGCTTAGCTCTATCGATTTCAAATTGATCAAGCGACTATTTGAAGGCGACGAGGCCCAGCCGGATTGGGCGGCATTGGCTGCTGCTGCTGGACCGCCAGATGCGATTCAATTGTGTGAAGCATCTCCCCGAATCAAAAAAGAAGATGCGATCGAAGCGGGGCGAAAAGCACTCGCTAACGGTCGCATCGCAATGATCTTGGTCGCTGGCGGTCAAGGTACTCGGTTAGGTTTTAGTCATCCGAAAGGAATGTTTCCAATCGGTCCGCTATCCAACCGGACTCTCTTTGAGATGCATATCGATCGACTAAGAGCCGTCATGAAGCGCTACCACGTTTCGATTCCAATGTATGTCATGACAAGCTCCGCGACAGACGCCGATACTCGGCTGTTTCTGAGCGATCACGATGGGTTCGGATTGGCTTCGGATCAGTTAAGGATTTTCTGCCAAGGCTCGATGCCAGCCATTGATGCGAAAACTGGCCAGATTTTGTTGTCCGACAAAGGCGAACTTGCTTTGAGTCCGGATGGTCACGGCGGTTTGCTCGCTGCGATGGCAAAGAATGGTTGCTTAGAAGATGCAGGTGATGCTGGGATCGATCACTTCTTCTACGCACAAGTCGATAATCCAATGGTCGAAATTTGCGACCCTTTGTTGATTGGGTATCACTTACTTGCCGAGTCCGAAATGACGACCCAAGTGGTGCGAAAAACATTCCCGCTGGAACGTGTCGGAAATGTTGTTAGCATCGATGGGAAAACGCAAATCATTGAATACAGCGACTTACCGAAAGAGGTTGCCGAGAAAACAAATCCAGATGGTTCGTTATATCTTTGGGCTGGTAACATCGCGGTTCATGTGTTTAAGCGACAGTTTCTGGAGTCCGTTCAACACTCGGCAGAAGGACTACCGTTTCACCATGCGAAAAAAGCCGTACCGTTCATTGGAAACGATGGAGTCATGGTCAAACCAAGCGAAGCGAATGCGATCAAGTTTGAACGTTTTGTTTTCGATCTTCTCCCGATGGCAAAGACGGCTTTGGTTGTCGAAAGTGATCCTGCCGAAGTATTCGCACCTGTGAAAAATGCTGAAGGTGCCGCTACGGATACACCGACTTCGGTTAAAAAAGCGATCTCGAATCTCCATCGTAGTTGGCTTGAAAAGGCGGGCGCGTCGGTCGCCGAGACAGCTCGAGTTGAAATACATCCCAACTGGGCATTAGATGCAGAAGGTGTTCGAGAGCGTGTCGACGGAAGCTTCCGCATCTCAACCGACACGTACCTCCAGTGACCTCATGAAACAACCGCACTGGATGGACTTTCAAGCAATCATTTTTGATTGCGATGGTACGCTTACTGATTCGATGCCGGTTCATTTCGTTGCTTGGAGCCGAACCATGCGACGCTATGGAATCGATTTTCCGGTCGATCGCTTTTATTCGTTAGGGGGTGTTCCTAGCGACAAGATCATTCGAATGCTCGCCGATGAGCAAAATGTCGAGATTGATTCTGTCGTTGCTGCCACCGAGAAAGAAGAAGCCTTCCTGGAACTGATCCATTTGTTGGTTCCCATTGATCCCGTGATGGAAGTTGTCGTAAAGGCTCGTGGCAATATGCCGATTGCGGTGGCAAGCGGTGGCTTTCGCGAGATTATTCTCAGACAGCTTATGCAGCTTGGCTGCGCCGATTGGTTTGACGCAATTGTGACGGCAGAGGATACACCACGCCATAAACCACATCCCGACGTCTTTTTGGAAGCAGCTAGACGCCTAGGAGTCGATCCCAAGCGATGCCTCGTTTACGAAGACGCCGATTTAGGTATCCAGGCCGCAACTGCCGCCGGCATGGCTTCGATTGATGTAAGAGCGTTTCATACACCAAGAATTTTGGCGATAGACTAAAAACTGATCCTAATACAAACTCTTGAAACTGATTTATCAAAACACAAGTTGTTTTGATGATTAGTTCGCTGTCTTCATTAATGATGATGGTTCGGAATTGTCGCAGATGTCTAAAGACACCTGAAGACAGAAGACTTTACAGCCGTTTCCAGCGACCTTGGATTTCTTACGAATCCGCCACATCTCGCTGTTCGACACCATCATCTCTGTGTCCTCCGTGCCTCTGTGTTTCAATTCCATATCATCGTTAGTTCTTTTGGTTGCATTGCTCGATTCCGTTCTTTAGAAACACAGAGGCACAGAGAACACAGAGGAAAAATTTGGTGATTCGCAATTCCAAAATGTAAAAATGGTGGTGTTCGGCAAAACGTTTCTGAATAACTCTCAACCTAGATCGAGTTGTGCCCAGGTAGTCATATCGTTTTCGACTTACTATCGATAACGTTCGACAGGATGTCCAAGAAAGGCATCTCGCATATCGGTTCGATCACGGTGGCTTGGTATGACAGTTCCGCGATAGTGGTGGCGTCGTTGCATGTTGCCGTAGACATGCAGAGGGCGATAATCGCGTTCCAGGATTGGAACTGCGTCGTTCTGGGCTTTGTCGGGGCCTCGCATAATTATTTGGCTGTTCCAGCGAGGTTCTTCGTAAACGCGTGGCGCATTGAATTTTGGTTCAGCAAAAGCGTTGCTCGCTAAACCAACGATTGCGGTCAACATGACGATAAAATTCGAGCAGCGATGGGCACTGAATGGATGAATGCGGTTCTGTGTCGATGATTCTTCTATTAGTCGCATGGTTTGTTCAGCCTGATTTCTCATGGATGTTTCGAATGATGTGTGCGGTGAGTCTTTTATTCGAAAACCTCGGTGGATTTTGATACTTCATCGGTCAATGCGAAGGGACGCGTTCCAATTTGTTGTAGGAATGCTCTTTGAACGGTTAGGTTGACATTGATGAGGTCATCGAGCATTGGGATGAGTGACTCCCATTCTCCAATCGTCTTGCGATCAGAATCTTTCGCGAGTTCCGACGCGATCATTGCGATTTGGAAAAGGTCATTCTTTTCGGCCGAGTGTTGAAGTTTTTCCAGACGGTATTTCAACGATGCAGGGTCACGGCTTGCAAAGCTGTGGATGGCTCGTTCCATGAAGTACCCCATCTCCAAAGCGCTCTTTGGATTGGTTTCGTCGAACACCATTCGGCTATCGATTCTCCAACCAGATTTCTGTCGAACAAATCGGTCGACCAAGTCTGGATCAAATTGTCCGCCGGCACATCGACGGAGTTCCGCAAAGGCCTCTTCCATCGGGCGTCCCTTGCGATAGACGCGGTCTGAGACCATCGCATCAAACGCGTCAGTGATCGCAACGATTCGCGCCACCAGCGGGATGTCTTTGCCGGAAGGCCACGACGGATCTTGATCAGCACCGTCGTAGCGACAGTGGTGAAATTTGACAACGTTTCCGATATCCTTGGAACTGAATACGGCTTCGATGATTGCCAAACCGACTGGTCCGTGAGCTTCCATCAAAACCCATTCTTCTTCAGTCAATCGACCGGGCTTGAGAAGAACCGCATCTGGGACGCCGATCTTTCCAACGTCATGTAGTAATGCCCCAATCTCGAGCGAGTAGAGTTCCGTACCGGTCATGAGTCCTTGACCAAGTGCGACGCTCAGCTCTGCCACGCGATGGGAATGGGCTGCTGTATCGGGGTGTCGGAATGTGAGTGCTGCATGAAGCGCAACGACCGCATGATACGAGATTGGGTGATCATCGATAGCAGCATTGCTTTGAAGAGCAAGCGATCGATTCTTGCTTTCTTCTTCAAGAGCATCGATCTCAAGCGACCAGAGTTTCGATTGGTTCCGGCCGCCATGTTTCGCTGCGTAGAGAGCCTTGTCTGCTCGTTCTAGTAGCTCTTTGTAAGACGCTGCGCCACCGGTGCTGCTGGAAACGCCAATACTCGTGGTAACCGAGTAGGGTTTCACGAGCTGTACTTGGATTTCAGAGCGAATTCTTTCCGCCATGGCCATAGCTGCTTGGGTATCGGCGTTTCGCATCAACACGCAGAATTCCTCGCCACCGTACCTTCCTACGATGCCATCGGTGCCTACGGTTGCATGAAGTATTTTGACAACGTCTTTCAAGACAGCATCGCCAGCGGCGTGTCCATGTCGGTCGTTAAGCTTCTTAAAGTGGTCGATGTCCATCATCATCGTGATCATTCCCGCAGGCTGCGAGTCGATCTCGCTCCACATGGTTTCCATGTGTTCGTAAAGCATTCGACGGTTTAAAGCGCCGGTGAGTGCATCGCGTGAGGCTAGTTCCTGAAGACGTTCGTTCTGAAGCCGAATCTTCTCCTTACTTGCTTCCAGCTCGCCCATCGCGGATACAAGCGATTTTCTTTGCTCTTCCAGTGCAGTCACGTCTTCAAAAGAAATCAACGCACCGGCAAGCTTTTCATCACCATTCCAAACGGGAGTTGCGTTTACAACGAAGCAGCGTTCGTGCTCCTTGTCGATCGACAGGAATATCTTGCTACCTTCGGTTTTTTGCTTATCGTTGAGAACCACGTTCCAAGGAGCATCTTGAGAGTCCGGCAGCCGCCAAGGTAGCTCGTCAAGTTTGCTACCGACGATCTTTTCTGTTGGAAGAGCCACTGCCGTTAGGAACGACTGATTCGCAAGCATGATTTTCCCATGCGAGTCCAAAACGACAACGCCGCCGGCGATCGTATCGAGCGTGTTTCGAACTCGACGGGGAACCGCGTTGGTCGGCTCAAGAACCGATAAAGATCGGTTCAGAAATAACACGAACGAAATTGAGTTAAGTGCCAAAGCAATCAACGTGTAGCCCACAAAACGGACTAATCCCACTTCGTACCAAGCGGGTGTAGCGAAAAGAACATCAATCCTCGCCCAATCTTGGTCTCCCCGTTTGATAGGGATTCGCATCTGATCGCGAGTTGACGTGTCACCTAGTTCTGAATTCCAGTGCTCTGCAAAATGGGCGGACTGGTAGATCACCAAATCGTCAAATCTCGCGATTCGGATTCCCTTAAGCTCTGGTTTTTGCTGAAGGAATTTTTCACAAATTCGGACTGCGGTTCGATTGGATCGAGCGTCCAGGTTCCCGGAGACCGACGTGGCGATCTGCTCCACTAAGCTAATACGAACGCGAACCAGCCCGCTATCGTCGATCGAAATCAGCCCAAACATGGCAGCAAGCATCATCGGGCCAGCGCTTAAGGCGACTAGCACAAGTGCAAGTTTGTAGGTGATTTTCAATCGAGGCATTTAAAATCTCAAGTCGACTAAGGTTGCGACCTATCAGGCCGAATACCGTGCAACAGGTGCTTTCACCCTCAAATCCGACCATGCTCAAGGGAAAACCCTTCGAAAAAGCTGGTTAGAAAAGTGCTGCGGAGAAATGTTGCTCATGCTCCAGCGTTCGAATTGAGAGGAAGCGGATAACTTTGAAAAACTCGCCGTCATTACTTTAAGTTTTTCCGTTTTTGACGGTGGAATCGATTAATCCGAAGATTTAACCCCCTAGCGGATATCCGAAAATTTTCCTTATTCAGCTTGCCTCTGAAAAATGACGCGTCCTTGACCCATCGTGCGAATGCCAGATAATGCCTCGAATCGTTTGCATTAGGCTCTTATAACCGGACAAAAATCGTTCAATGAAAATTCACGAATACCAGGCGAAGGAACTATTTCGAAAAGCTCAAGTACCCGTTTTAGAGGGTTTTGTAGCGAGAACACCAGACGAAGCGGCGGCAGCCTACGTCAAGCTTGGTGGCCCCATCGCGGTCGTCAAAGCACAAGTCCACGCGGGCGGTCGAGGTAAAGGAACAGTTGTTCAAGTTCCAACTCAACGCGGCGTTCAATTGGTGAAATCCGCCGAAGAAGCAGCTACGGTTGCGAAGAACTTAATTGGAAACGATTTGGTAACAATTCAAACTGGCGAACAGGGCAGTCGTGTCAATCAGGTGTTTGTTGAAGCTGGTTGCAAAATCGCTCGTGAACTCTACGCCGCAGTCGTCTTGGATCGCGCTGAAAAGATGCCGCTATTGATGGTCAGTAGCGAAGGTGGTGTTGAGATCGAAACGGTTGCTCACGAAACGCCAGAAAAGATTCTACGTGAACATTTTGACCCGGCTCATGGGCTACAGAGCTTTCAAGTCCGAAAGCTTTGCAAGAAGCTCGGTATCGAAGGTCCTGCCGCCAAGAGTGCCGATGGATTCTTCAAGAAGCTTTGCAAGATTTTTGTCGACCTCGATTGTGCGATGGCCGAAATCAATCCACTTGTGATCACTGAATCGGGCGAGATGGTTGCGTTGGATGCGAAAGTCACTTTCGACGATAACGCGATGTTCCGACATCCTGATCTTAAGGAACTGCGAGACTTGGCAGAGGAAGAGCCAGCCGAAGTCCGAGCGTCAAATACTGGTCTTAGCTACGTGAAGCTGGATGGAAATATCGCGTGCTTGGTTAATGGTGCTGGACTCGCGATGGCGACCATGGACATTATCAAGTATCACGGCGGCGCTCCGGCAAACTTCCTTGACGTGGGCGGTGGTGCCAACACGCAGCAAGT
>JAIYDQ010000166.1 GCA_027487375.1 Planctomycetaceae bacterium | reverse complement strand
GAGCGACAAAATTCGTTGAAGTAGATTCGCCCTAAGAATAAGTCGCGAATCACCAGCAAGGTCCATTTATCCCCAAGAATATCAAGGGTGCACGCAACCGGGCACGGTGATCGTTTGTGTTGAGCCTTTTTTATCATGGTTTTTCTTCGGCACTCATTGGCCGCTCTACGTTCTCATCCCGCTCACAATGTTCTACACCGAAATGATCGTCCATCTTGCGTATCAAGATGATAATCAAGTCGCACCCTCATTAGGAAACGGGATTGTAAACGAAAATCGTCAAGGAATCGATCGCCGCATGGCTAAAAAGCTTAGGAACTAATATTGACTTTACCTATGGTGCTTGTAAATTGCAAGTACTTGCAATTCGCAAGCAACTTGCATTTTGCAAGCAGTGCAACATGGAGCTAAAGGCATGGCTAGATTAGAAGATCACCCAACAATAGTAGCGACTCGATCCAAAGCGTTGCCGATCTTGCAAAAGTCGATTGAGGCCAACGTACTGCGGGAAATCTGTATAGAGGCGGGTGCTGCGGACGTGGGCTTCGTCAATCTGAATCGGTCAGAAATGGATCAGGAGAGGGAAGATATTCTAAGGCTGTTCCCAGCGACCAAGTCACTTATCAGTATCGTATGCAGGATGAACCCCGATTCGGTACGAAGCCCCGCGCGTAATCTCGCAAATCACGAATTTCACGAAACAGGCGATGAGGTAAATGAAGTTTCGCGACGTATCGTCGTCGCCCTAGCCAAACGCGGCGTCCGTGCAGTCAACCCGCCGATGGCGTTTCCGATGGAGATGGATCGGTTTCCTGGCAAGATGTGGTCGATCTCGCTTAAGCCGCTTGCCGTTGCTGCTGGTATGGGCCAAATGGGGCTTCACCGAAATGTCATTCATCCCAAATTTGGAAACTTCATTCTATTGGGGGCTGTTTTAGTCGACATTCCGGTGACCGACGAGAATCATTCGATTGATTACAACCCTTGTTTGACTTGTAAGCTTTGTGTTGCCGCGTGCCCTGTGGGTGCCATTTCACCAGATGGCGACTTCAATTTTTCATCTTGCTATACGCATAACTATCGCGAGTTTATGGGTGGGTTTACAGACTGGGTTGAAACAATCGCCAGCAGCAGTAAAGCGACACAATATCGTGAGAAAGTAACCGATAGCGAAAGTGCATCCATGTGGCAGTCGCTCGCTTATGGGCCGAACTACAAAGCGGCCTACTGCTTTAGCGCCTGCCCGGCGGGTGAAGAGGTGATTCGACCTTTTCTAGAAAATCGAGGCGAGTTTATATCCGAAGTGGTGAAACCTCTTCAGCGGAAAGAAGAGACAATCTATGTGCAACCCAATTCCGATGGCGAAGACTACGTCAAGAAAAAATTTCCGCATAAACGAGTCAAACACGTTGGGGCCGTGTTGCGACCTGTTTCCATTCGCGGATTTATCAAGCTGATGCGGCATGGTTTTCAGCCTGGAAAGTCGAAGGGGCTCGCGGCTAGGTATCACTTTCGATTTACTGGTTCTGAGCCTGCCGAATGCACTGTAGTAATCTCGGATCAAAAGATTGAAGTTCAAGACGGTATTCGCGGAGACTGCAACATTCTTGTTACAGCGACTTCACGTGGCTGGCTTCGACTACTGAGAAAGGAAGCCTCCATCGGTTGGCTATTGCTAACACTGCAAGTTCGAGTCTGGGGTAATCCTATGCTGCTAGCTGCATTCGGAAAATGTTTCCCTTAGAAATGAACACACGTAGCCTTGTCTCTCCGAAACAAGAAATAAACGAACACAAGTAGCCTTGTCTCTCCGAGACAAGAAAAAGTGAGACGTGTAGACATGCTTTTACATGCGACTCGAAAACCTACGTGAAACCAAACTGAATCCAGCAAGTTATCGCACAAACCATGATCCCTCTTTGTGGCTTCATCCATGCATCGCAACTTTCGCTGGTTGTTTTCGTTTTGATTTGCGTTGCCATCGCCTCAGCTTTTTTAGGAGCGGTCGCATACGCGCAGCACGGCATCATGGAATCGACTGTAACAATCCCGTTTACTCGCGTATTAATTGCTGTGGGTGTTTATGGCCTTGCGATCGCTGGTGTCGTTTACTCTGAGGTGTTGTCGCGCGTGTTCATTCCCCTGGGACCAATCTTTCTGTTTGGAACAGTCTCATTCGCTGTTTCGATAGGTTTTACGCAAATGGGAACCAGGATGGTCAGAGCTATCCCGTTGGGATGGATGGTTGGGTTTCAAGCGTTTCGCTTACCTTTGGAGCTTGTCCTCAACGATTGGTATAAAAGCGGAACGATTCCACAGACGATGACATGGCACGGATCTAATTGGGATATCGTGAGCGGAATCTTTGCCTGTATTGCCTGCGTCTTTGTAAACAATCGGCGATGGCTTGCATGGGGATTTAACGTGATTGGAATTGTCCTGCTTTTGAATGTAGGCCGCGTTGCCATCATGTCTTCACCTGTTCCATCTGGATGGCAAGTTGACCCGCCGCTTGAGCTGATCCTGTTTCTACCTTACGCTTATATTGTTCCGGTTTGTGTTGGAGGAGCCGCGCTAGGACACACATTACTTACACGGAAGTTGCTAACGACGACAGACTCTACTTCAAGCTCTGATTCTTAGGATTGATTTTCATGGTCAAGCATTCTCGTTGTCTTTGGATTTGCTTAGCAATCGCTACGTGCATCCTGAATCTTTTCGATTCTGTAACCATTGCCGAGGACGCGAGAGTACTTAGCCGCGACAATCTTGTGGCTTGGTGCATTGTCCCGTTTGATGCTAAGAAGCGAGGGCCCGTTGAGCGTGTCGAGATGCTTAAGGAGCTCGGCATTCGCCGTTGTGCTTACGATTGGCGAAAGGAGCACGTTCCAACTTTCGAGCAAGAGATTCTGGAATACCAAAAGCATGGGATCGAATTCTTTGCGTTCTGGAGCGTTCACGAAGATGCGTTCAATTTGTTCAAGAAACACGGTTTACATCCGCAAATTTGGCATGTCATTCCAAACGCTTCTGTTGAAAATCACAACGCAGTCGGAAGCGCGTCCAAGGGATCTTCCGAGGCAAATATCGAGACACTCAAAATCGAAGCCGCGGTCAAGGATACGCTTTCACTTGCTGAACGCACCAAAGAAATGGGCTGCAAGTTGGGGCTTTACAATCATGGTGGTTGGAGCGGAGAGCCTGCAAATTTGGTTGCTGTTTGCAAGAGGCTTCATGAACTTGGTCACGCCCATGTTGGGATCATATACAACTTCCATCATGGCCACCAACACATCGACGACTGGAAGCAGTCGTTCGCGGTGATGAAGCCATATATTCTTTGTCTAAACCTCAATGGAATGAATACAGATGCGAAACCAAAAATCCTTGGCATCGGTAAGGGAGCGCACGAATTGGAGATGATCCGTGTCGTCGTGGAGAGCGACTACAGCGGACCAATTGGAATCATCGGCCATCGTGAACAAATCGATGCACGCGAGTCGCTTCTCGAGAATATAAATGGACTGCAAACCATACGTGAAAAAATCGAATAGCGAGATGAAAAAGCGTACAATACTGAATAAACGTAATATCAACTAACCCAACGTCGTTCCATCGATTCTTCGCGGCCTATGCCGCATTTACAAAGCAGTTATAATCTTTGCATACGTGTCCTAATGGTTTTCATTCTAATTCGACAACGCCACTTTGAACCCTACAAACCATGGCAACTCTGCTGGAGTACAGCCTTTAGGCGCTGAGCACCATGGATGCGGCTAAAGCCTGGACTCCAGCGCAAAGCGACGCTGTCTAATTTTTTCCTTTTCAATTTCATCTTCTTTTTTTTGAGTAATGAGCTCCTATGAACAGCATAACCGCCAACACCATCGCAACAGTCGAATATGCCAAGCAAATTCTTTCGGATGTTGATGATTCCTCAATGTGCCAGCAACCGCTTGGTCTTAACCACCCTGCATGGTTGCTGATGCACCTTTCGACTGCAGCAGACTATGCTTCGAACCTACTTGGTGGGCAAGGAGTTTGTCCTTCGGACTGGAATGAGAAGGCGGATACGAAAAAGCCTTTGACTCAAAATCGAAGCGACTACCCTTCCAAAGCCGAGCTTCTCAAAACCTTCGAGGATGCCTTTCGACATGCAGCCAACTTGTACCAAGCAGCAACTGAAGCAGATTTGAGCAAACCGCAAAAGCTTGGTTTCTTTGAAGAAGCGCTACCAACCGTCGGAGACATGGCAACCTTTCTTCTCGTCGCGCACACGAACCTCCACTTAGGACAACTCTCCGCATGGCGTCGCGCGACCGGAAAAGGGCCTCTTTTCTAGGAATGTCCCCACGTAGCCGCGTCTCTCTGAGTTGCAGATATTCCGCGTCTCGGAGAAAAGCGACTACGCTTTAAAATGCCTTTTTTTGCGTCTTCGACTAGCCTTCGCGCCAGACACAATCAACTGCAAAGCGGAACCGATTGCAAGTATTCCTATTCCATACGGAAATGCAGTGCTAAAGCCGACATCACGAAAACCAACTGGCCCAAGCACCGTCTCTGGCGAGTTGGGCAAGTACTTTACGCTAACCTCGTCGCCCAATTTGGGTGTGGTCAAGAACTGAGTGTGGTACAAAGTCTTTTTGCGTTCGATGCCCGACAAGTCTGTGAATGCTACGGTAATGTTGTCTGGTAATGGGTTAGGCGGAGGTGGATCCACTGAGACAACTACCGCAGGCACCTCAGGAACCGCATCCCAACGTTGTTGCAAGCTTATACCCCACCAGAGAACACTACCTGCCGCGACAAACAACGCGACCAACATCATCGATTGAGCTATCGATTTGCGAAAGTTAGCTTGCTGCGGTCCGAAGAGTTGATTGGTGGAAACAGTATCCATTGGCATATCTCGGGCTTCCGATAGCCTCTGCTGCTCTTTCGTCCAAGTGCCTTGACCAACGATTGGCGAATCTGCCGGATCACATAAATGGATCGTCTCAATTAATCCATCGCGGAGTGACATGCCCAATCCAAGCGATGTAATCCAAAGTGTGCCTCTCGCGAGAAGTTCGCGACTAGAGTTCGTCGATTCAACGATCGGAGTTGCATGGGAATTGCGATCGCTGATTTCATCGATGCACCAAAGCGTTTCTTTTCGCGGGGTTTTGAAGATTCCAAGAATCTCGTGTACACGCTTTCCAATAACCGGCAACCCACCGAATCGAATTCGGGAGTCGTTCACATCAATCTTACGCAGTATCCGAGGGGATTCGTCCGCGAAGAATAGTCGACTATTGATCGGAGGTACGGCAAGCATCAAATCTTTATCGAGCAGCAAATTATCGACATCGACTTGATGGTCACGTAGAACCTGTATTAGCTGACCGTACTCCATTCCTAGAGCTATAGGTCCCATCCCTGCACCAATTTCAACTAGCCAGAAATCATTGCTTTTCATAAGTACCATACTTGATTTGTTGCGGAATTGCTGGAGAGAGAGTATTGCTGAGTAGAAACTCCAATAATGAAGACGTAGAGTTTACTCATTTAGATTCCGTAGCTGGAGCACTTTGTTTTTTGGTCTGGGACGATTTAGCTGAATCACCTGTGTAATCATTGGACAATTGCTGAAACTTCTTTAACCAGGAAGCTGTAATGGCCTCTCCGATATTTGTTGATTTTCTATTCATCAATTGTTCACTCGTTTTACCCCAATAGAAGCTGATCCAACCGTCTGCGATTTCTTCCGAATCGCGCACAAAGGTTACGAGTTCTTCTTCGCTACATGCAAGTGGAAACATCTCTTCAATGACGAGCGGCTTTCCTAGGTCATATGAACGAAGCGCATGGGTAGCCTTATCGACTTCGTCTTTCTTAGGATAAAAGTGCACGGATACAAAATCGAGTCGGCTCCCAATGGAAGCCGAATGAAACAGAGGCTTACCACCACCGAAAACGAAAACCCAAGGAATCTCACCGACGGTAATCATATGTTTCGAATCATGTTTACGAATCGCATCGACCATCGTATTCACCCAAGCATCCGCGACCGTCTCGCGTGTGCGCCCATTCAAAGAGAGAGCGATTCGCTGCACAAAGTACTTCCCTGCCAACTCACCGGCTAGCCAGTCCGCTGATGGTTCAGAACCCGGCAAGATGGGTTCATTCATGAGGTCGTAGCAAAATATAGCTGGACTATCCTTGCATATCTTCGCAATGCTTTCCCAAAACATTGCCTGAACCGACCATCGATCTTTTTCATTCAATTGGTCATACCACGGAGGAATGTTTTGCTTGTGGTAACATGCAAGTCCTGTGATATCGAGATACAACTCCGTCTTCTCCGCCAGACGAATAAGCTTTTCAAGCTGGGCCAAGGCAGCTGCGTTAGGCTGGTCGCGAGTCTCCATGAACTTCCCTATCTGGAAGTGGACTCGAACACAATTGCAGCCCAACGATTTGATCTCGTTGAAGTCTTCGACGACCGTATCCCATTCGTCGATCCAATACTCGTCGAGTAGTCGACCGCTCAAGTCATGATCGTAGTTCACACCCCAAGCTCGCCAAAGAACAGGCGGATCACCTCTAACAAATGTCTTTCCGTCTTCACTAACGCGGACCGTTGCCAGTGTTTCAGCAATTGCCGGGCGGATCGCCATGGGACAGAAACTGGCAAGTAAAGTGCAATAACACAACATTCTTAATTGATTCATGTTCATGATTTTTCGCATGTTGGATGTTAGAGTGCGCAGCCTAGGATACGATCCCAAAAAGCAATCTTAAAACTCAACCTTGGTGAGTTCATTGCACCATGACGAGCGATCCCTTCAGGTTTAAAGATCTCGTCTCACTATTGGCAGCATACGCTTCGTGTCGCTTACCTTCCAGCCGCCATAAATCGTGCAAAGCAGACTATCATCGCCACCATCCGGCTGAGCTTCTGTCGGACAATCCTGGATATTTCGTACCTATCTATCCGAGACACTCGTTCTATTTCCCAGAGGACTAGTACGATTGATAGCAAACCGAGGAGGCGTTCGCGAAGAAGGATATTCAGTACAAACACACTTGCAGCCCCCCGAAAATCGGATTGGTTGTATCAATTCTATGGACCGATTGCTTCCGATTCCAATAGACCGACTAGTGTGACCGATTACAGAGATAGAGATCAAAGGACTGATTCTTAAACGCTCATGATTTGGATTAGGACAAAGCGAGCATTTATGCCAAATCGTGATAAATGGGCTACGCAATCCACCCTATGTTGTGTTCTTTCGTTCGCTTTGGCAATTAGCGGGTGCAAGGTCGGTCCGGATTATTGCAAACCGTCGGCTCAATATCTTGAGCGCCCCTTTACGGATCAAGCTCATGGTCGTTTCACTGGACAACCTGTTGACGAAAGAGTTTGGTGGAAGTCATTCAATGATCCTGTTTTGGATCAATTGATCGATACCGCACTAGCTAACAATCTCGATCTCAAGCAAGCGGGACAGCGAATCCTGGAAGTTCGCGCGATCCGCCAAGTCGCTGCGGGGAACCTTTTCCCACAGCAGCAAACGGCGAATGCAACGGCCAATCGTGTGCGTATAAGTGAAAACGACGCGAACTTTGTTGTGGTTCCTGGTTTCTTCCAAACAGTCACTTCTTTTAACTCATTCACCACGAATTTCTCTGCAGCCTGGGAACTCGACTTTTGGGGCAAGTACCGTCGTCTTGTCGAATCGGCCGATGCGAATGTTGGCTCTACGATGGCCGCTTATGACTTAGTCAAAGTCTTGTTGGTCGGCGATGTTGCGCGAACCTACATTGACTTAAGGGCCGTCGAGCGACGAATACTGTTGGCAAAGCAAAACATCGAAATACAACGAGCAACACTAAAGCTAACAGAAGAGAAACTTGCAGCCGGTACCGCTGTCAAACTGGATTACCATCAATCGAAGTCGAACCTTGCACAAACCGAATCGGTCGTGCCGACGCTCGAGTTGTTGCGACGACAAGCGAATCATCAGCTTTGCGTCCTGCTTGGCCAAGTTCCAGAAGACTTGTTTTCAACGTATGAAAACTTCGGCAATGTTCCGCTGCCGCCTGCGTCTATCGCTCTTGGAATTCCGAACGACTTGCTGCGCAGACGACCAGACATCCAGGTTGCTGAGCGAGAGCTTGCTGCTCAGTCAGCACGAATCGGCGTTGCGAAAGCAGACTTCTATCCGCAGCTAAGCCTGGTCGGAACTATCGGTGTTTCAGCGCAATCTGTAAGCGACCTGTACCGACCATCCAGTTTGGTTGGTGTTGCGGGACCTGCAGCTTCTTGGAATGTCCTCAATTACGGGAGAATCAAGAATCGCGTCATTGCGGAGCAGGAAGCATTCGAGCGCTTAAGGCTCGCTTATCACGACACGATCCTTACCGCTTATAAGGAAGCGCAAGATTCCCAAGCGGCATTTATCAACTACTGGGCTCGGATGGAAAATCTTCAGGAAGCTGCCGATAATTCCGCGTCGGCCGTTAGCATTTCTCAAACTGCGTTTGCGGAAGGAGCTACCGACTTCAATCGAGTTTATTTGTTGCAATCGGATCTCGTTCGAATCCAAGATTCCCTTGCTGAAAACCAAGGAAAGATTGCGCAGAGTCTGGTTAATTTATATGTCGCGTTGGGCGGTGGATGGGACATCAGCGGATCATCGTGCATCACGAGAGAAGTCGAACATGTGATTCATAGTAGCCAACTTCAATTGCCTGATGAAGCGGCGAATCACAGCCCTACAAACAATCAAATCCCCCAACAGGGTAACCATCAGACCTCACAGCAAGCTATCCAGCAAACCATTCAGCAAGCTCACGAACAAGTCAGTCATCAAGGTCCTAATCGAAGCTCAGGACAAAGCGTCGGCAATCTCTCCAATCGCTATCGCAAGCATCCATCTCAACCGAAGCATGTAGCTTTATCATCCTTACCAACGCCACCGCATGTGGCATTCGGTACCCATGGTCAGATTGCTCACGCTGTGCCTCAGCAACATGTAAATAATTCGACGAACGCACCTAGTTTGGTTCACCAATCACATCAAACGATGCATCAGTTACCGCAGGTTCCACAACACGGAATTCGCAATGCACCTTCGCAACAGCAGACGTATTACCAAGTTCCTTTTGGCCCGTCCGCGTATACCGCTCAAAACTATGCTCCGTCGCTTCAGCGGTAACTAGCTCGACGTATGTAAACGACCTGATGCGTCAGTCTTTCTATTCGAAACTAATGTCTTAAGACATCTGAATATTGCGGCCTTAGTACGTTGATCGCATCTATCTCGAAACACGTAGCCTCGTCTCTCCGAGACGAGAACCTCATTCGTCTTGGATAGACGTAACTACTCGCTTGCGTCTCGGAGAGACGCAACTACGTGGATTGCTTACAGGAGCTTTTAAAACATGGCTCGATTCAGTAAGCAGAATCGCCCCAGATTAAAGCAGTACCGGTTATACCGATTCTCACGAATTTGCTGCCCGGGTTTCATCTAGAGGAAGTCCATTCGTTGCTATCTTTTCTTCTATGACTCAAGAAAAAATTCCGTAAAAACATGCTCTACAAGCGGTGAGCGAAACGCCATTCAGCGGTCGCTAAGGGCTGTTCGTTCTACAAAATGTGGGGCTTCTTGCGACGCGAACCACGAATCTTTCTTATCCCTCACCGGATGCTGTCCCTGTTTGAACAGCAGGTGTCGCATTAGTCCTTAGGAGCCGCTTTGTAGACCAAGACGGATCTCAAATTCGCTATGGTAGCCATCTCCACTGCCGCAGCGAATTCGATAAGCGGTTGGTTCTTCAACGCGGCTCCTAGTCTTTGCATCATCACCGAGAGAGTTCGTAGACCCATTAGAACTCTTGCGGGCATCGGTTAATTCTAAAACCCAAGCTAGGAAGAGACGTTATGTCTACAAGAGACAGATTTGAGCCTATTGCAGTTGTTGGAATGGCGTGCCGGTTTCCGGCTGGTTTGAATGACCTGACAACCCTCTGGCAGAAGCTCCAAAGCCGATTCAATGCCATTCGCGAAACGCCAATCGAACGATGGTCTGCTGATCGCTACTACTCCAAAATCGAAGCCTCGCGTGGTAAGGCTTATGTTCGACGCGGTGGCTACATTGATCAAAGTCCTCGCGAGTTCGATGCGAATTTCTTCGGGATCTCTCCACGCGATGCGGAGAATATGGACCCTCAGCAACGTCTCATGTTGGAAGTCACTTGGGAAGCATTTGAAAACGCAGGGCTGAAAATTCCTGAACTGGCAAACAGCCCAATCGGTGTGTACGTCGGTGGCTTCATGCTCGATCACATGATCACGCAGATGTCTCATCCGAATCGTTCTCAAATCAATCAGTACAGCGCGGCCGGTATGATGATGACGATGCTCTCCAATCGAGTGTCGCACGTCTTCGATTTCCGTGGTCCAAGTCTGTCGATCGATACCGCCTGTTCATCATCCCTCGTGGCTTTCAATTATGCATGCCAAGACGTCTGGTCATCCGCGTGCGACATGGCAGTCGTCGGCGGCGTCAATGTGATGACTCGCCCCGAGTATCCAATGGGGATGTGCAAAGGCCAATTCTTGGCTCGCGATGGTGAATGCAAATCTTTTGACGCCCGAGGAGACGGCTATGGTCGTGCTGAAGGTGCAGGCGTCGTGCTTCTCAAGCCACTCTCCAAAGCGATCGCAGATGGCAACGACATTTGGGCAACCGTTATCGCTGCCGGTACCAACCAAGACGGTCACACCCCTGGCATCTCGATGCCTAGCGGTGAAGCCCAACTGCAGTTGATTCGACAAGTTTGCGACAAATACAAAGTCGATCCGAAGACGGTGCAATACGTCGAGTGCCACGGTACTGGAACCGCCATCGGCGACCCGACCGAAGCGACCTCGATCGGAAAATGCTATGGCAACGGACGCTCTGGCGATGATCGCGTCATCATCGGTTCCATCAAGAGTAACGTTGGTCACATGGAAGCGTGTGCAGGAGTTGCCGGAGTGATCAAAGCGGTGCTGACACTGCATCATGGCGAAACGTCTCCGTTAGGAAACTTGCAAACGCCGAATCCGAATATTCCGTTCGAAGAGCTCGGAGTTCGACTTTCAGACGATCGCTACAAATTAAAACAAGACGTTGGACCGGTGCGAGTGGCTGTCAATTCATTCGGTTATGGTGGTTCCAACGCTCACGCGATCTTAGAAGCCTTCTCCTTTGATGGTTCTGCCGTTCCACCATCGATGACAAATAGCCATCAAGCAGAACTCGACACCGATTGTATGGTCTATCTGCCGATCTCCGCTCGAAGTCCTAAAGCAGTTGAGGATCTTAGTCGTCGCTATGCACAGATGCTCGAATCGGGTGTCTCGCTGCGTGATCTGGTCTTCAGCTTAACGCATCGTCGCGCCCACTTGAATTATCGCGCGATCGTTTCCGGTGCGAACGAACCCGAGTTGCTGAACAATCTGAAGGCTTGGCTTGATGGAATGACGACGGACAAAGTGGTAGCGGGCTCAGCTCCATACAACAGTGGCAATCCAAAACCTGTCTTTGTGTTCACAGGCATGGGACCACAATGGTGGGGTATGGGACAAGAACTCTATCGCGACAATCCCATCTATCGATCGGCTGTCAACGAAGCGGACGATGCTTTCAAACGAGTCTCGGGCTTCTCTGCTTTGGCTGAAATGCTAAAAGGAGAGCACGATTCGCAAGTACAAAAGACCGAGTTTGCTCAACCGGCGAACTTACTCATTCAGATTGGGTTGCTTGCAGTCCTTCGCTCTCGTGGCATCGAACCTGCAGCCTGTGTTGGCCATTCCGTCGGTGAACTGACCGCTGCCTACGCGGCTGGTGTGTTATCGCTCGAAGATGTGGTTCACGTTTGTTACCATCGCAGCCAACAACAAGCCAAGGCAAAGGGTGTTGGTCGGATGTTGGCCGTTGGATTGAGCTTGGAAGCAGCTCAAAAGATGGTTGGTGAGACCGATGGCAAAGTGTCGATCGCGGCAATCAATGGTGCCACCAACATCACGTTGGCAGGAGACACGACAGAGATCGAACGTATCTCGGCCGAATTGACTCAGCAAAACACGTTCAACCGACTTCTTGAAGTAGAAGTGGCATATCACAGTCCAACGATGGATCCGTTGATGGAACCGCTACGTCAAGCACTTCTCAACGTGGAACCAAACCTACCCAAGACGCCACTTTACTCGACAGTTACCGGCGAACTTGTAACGGGAATCGCCTATGGTGCAGACTATTGGCCAGAAAACATTCGCAAACCGGTCGAGTTCGTCGCTGCAATCAATAGCATTATCGCTGACGGTTACTCGCACTTTATCGAAGTGGGGCCACACCCAGTATTGGCAACGGCAATCAAGGAATGCATCCAGAACTCCGGTAAAGAATGTCGCAACTTGTTTACCCTTCGCCGCAAATCGGCTGAAGCTCCATTGCTCGATACACTTCTCCTAGATCTCTATGCACAAGGTGGCGAGATTCAATGGGAAAGCCGAGTCACTCACGGCAAGATCATCGATCTACCGAACTACCCTTGGCAACGAGAATTGCATTGGTTGGAGAACCCGCGGGCTGCTCAAGATCGAATCAACCCGATCGTGAACCCGATCCTCGGTACCCAAGAGGCGCCGGGAACCATGGCGTATCGAAACGACTTCGATCATTGCGTTGTTCAGTATCTACGCGATCACGTCGTGATGGGGCTACCCATCTTGCCAGGTGCAGGATGTGTCGAAGCGATGATGGAACTCGCTGCCATTCAATTCCCAAACGCAGAGGCATTGGCCCTTCGCAATTACGAGATCTCCGCTCCATTGCTACTCAAGGAAGATCGAGCGACCGACTTCGTTACAAGCTTTGATCCGTTTGAATCCAAAGCGACCTGCCGAAGTTTGGAAAACGGAAAGCTGGGACCAGGACAAGTACATGCGACAGGTGAGATTGCTGCTCTCCCAGCAGCAGTACGCAAAGACGGCTATCAGAAACAGCTTGCTGTTCTTCAGGAATCATTCACTCAATCTCTAGAGATTCCGAAATTCTACAGCCAATTGCAACGTATCGGCCT
>JAIYDQ010000212.1 GCA_027487375.1 Planctomycetaceae bacterium | reverse complement strand
ACTCGAAGCAGCCAAGCAGCGATCGACGCGATGAAATTCATCAAAGAAGGTGGCATCGGCGAAGTCAACTTGGCTCGTGCTCTCTGCTACAAACGCCGCAAGTCGATCGGCCCACTTGGCGATTATGCGGTGCCAGCGAATGTCGACTTCGATATGTGGAGCGGTCCTGCTGCCATTACTTCTCCAAAAGTAACACGACAACAGTTCCACTACGATTGGCATTGGCAACGGCTCTACGGCAACGGCGACTCGGGCAATCAAGGACCTCACCAAACCGACGTCGCTCGTTGGGGACTCGGCCTCGATCGACATCCAACCAGCGTCATCACCTACGGCGGACGACTCGGATACCAAGCGGAACGCAAAAACCCAGACTACATCGACGCGGGTGACACTGCGAACACAGAAGTCTCCATCTTCGATTACGGCGACAAGTGCATCGTCTTCGAGACGCGCGGCCTGAGCGTCGACAACTCCGGCGATGAAGAGCTAAACAAGCTTTTCAAGAGCACTAGCGGAAACAAGGTCGGAGTCGTGTTCTATGGATCCCAAGGCTACCTCGTACAGAAGACTTACTCCGATTTCGTGGCTTATGATCGCGACATGAACGAAATTAAGCAGTTCAAAACCAAGGACAATTTAAACACTGCTCACATGGGGAACTTTGTTGATGCATGCGTAGCGAGAGACTCTTCGAAGCTTACTGCAGATGCGATGGTCGGCCACTTGTCTGCCGCCGTAAGCCACCTCGGAAACATATCCTACTACTTGGGTGAATCAAACAAAGTCTCCGCCGATGTCATTAAGAAGGCCTTGGCTAACGTGAAGAGTCTCGACGATAACGACGCGACACTCGCACGAACGCTCGATCACTTGAAAGCAAACGGCGTCGAGATTGATTCCGATAAACTTTCGCTTGGACCACAACTCACATTTGATCCAACAAGCGAAAAGTTCACGAACAATGAAGCGGCCAACGCTATGATCAGCCGCGAGTACCGCAAAGGCTTCGAAGTGTAACAGTACTCTCAAGACCGTAGCAGAAGTCGTAAGACTTCTGCCAATCGGTCAGCGATTCTAGTTGGACATCGCCGCTTTGCGCTGGAGTCCAGGCTTTAGCCGCTTATTGAGCATCCAAAGTGCCCAGCGCCTAAAGGCTGTACTCCAGCGCAAACCTCGCGTTGTCCAACTAGATAACCTCAAATCTATTCCAATGCGTCGTCATTCAGGCGCATCGATGTGCTCGGCAACTGCTGCCAATCGTAGCTTGTCGAGTGCACGGGCTTCGATTTGGCGGATTCGCTCTTTCGTAACGCCCATCACCTCGCCAACTTCCTTGAGGGTCGAAGGCTCGACACTTTGGCCTAAACCAAAACGTCGAATGATGATCTCTTGCTCGCGCTGATCGAGCTTGTGCAAAATCCGATTGATTTGTGTTTGTCGAGTTTGTTGATCGAGTTCTTCGGCAAAGTTGTTTGCACGGTTGTCTTGATGCCCTGCAAAAACTTCTTCTCCGGTCGTTCGGAACCGATCGCGATGACGATATTCCTCTGGAATCGAACGAGCGAAGTTCTTCATGATCGCCCAAGTCGCATAGGTGCTGAACTTATTGCCACGTGAGTAGTCGAACTTCTCTGCCGCTTTGATCAACGAAATGTTGCCATCGCTGATGAGTGCGAAGAAATCTTCGTTCGCTGCTACGTGTCGCTTGGCGATGGAAACCACCAGTCGCAAATTGGCTTGAACAATTTGGTTCTTTACTTCACCAGCCTTTTCGGCCAGCAGTTCGATCTCATCCATTAGCGAAACCAAAGGAGCCTTCGCATCCAACGCGTCACGCTTTTTGTGAGCCAAGAACTTCAAATAATTCATCTTCCGGAACAGATGGTATTCTTGTTCACGACTTAACAAGCCGACGTCATACAGCGAAGCCAGATAAGCTGGGAGTCCGCTTGGAGCACGCAGTTTACGAGGTGGCGTAACCGGGGCGGGCATTGGTCCGAGAATCTCGTCTGCGAGACTAGCTTTGTTAAAGTCGTCATTGTGCATGAAGTCCAATGGCAGTTCGAAGATCTTCGCTGCTCGCTGTTCGTTCAAGATGCGAACAATACTGCCTCGTGTTCGGCCGTATCGTTTAGCAAGCGTGACCAAGTTCACTCCACGACGATGCTGCTGATAGATCGCACGTTGATCATCATTCGAGAGTGTTGGTCGTTGATCGGGAAAAACCGCCATGGCTTGATTTTGCTTGTCGAAGTTTTTCAATGTATATCGAACTGCTTCTGTGCTGCGTCCCATGTCGCGACCAACGCGACGTGCGACGGCCGAGAGACTCATTCCTTGAGCCGCCCACTTTCGAGCGGCTTCAATAATGTCAGCTCGTTCGTCATCGGTCATTTGGCTGAACTTTTCGCCGCGGCTGATTCGCTTGCGGTTTTTGGCCACAAATCTTTCAACGCTACTGTGTAGAAACCCTACGCGTTTGCGACCTTCGGACAAGAATCGTCGCGATACGAGCCCACGATCTCGCCAGCGCGAAATAGTCTTTGTCGAAACGTTAAACAACTTGCTCAGTTCTTCGACCGTGTGGATCGGTTCGCCCACTTCATCGACTCGAATGTTGGTCGAATCGGAAATGTCTTCAACGAACAGTCGCAAGTCATGAACCGCATCGGCCCCTTTGATAAGCCCGTGATGACGAACTTCGGAGCGGACATCGGTAATGCGATAGAACAAGAAGTCGAATGGGTACTCGCGACCTTCGTCGATTTCGCAAAGCAAACGTTCAGCACGATTCGCTTGCTCGATTCGCTTGGGTCGAGGCGCAAAACGAACTTGTTGGTCACGTAGTTCACGGATCAATGCAATTCGATAGTCGCTATTCATAGTATTCATCCCTCTCCGTCGGTGTACTTTCTGTCTTGTTTCTTCTGGTGGTCTATCGCAATCATTGCGATCTACACACTCTTTCGCCGCTCGCGTTGACTAGTTTGGTCCCTTTAAAAAAATCTTGTTTTACATTTGAGTAACTTTGCTAAATCAATCTTACGTTGGGTAAAGTGTTTTCTGGTCTATTTCTAACCGTTTGGTACTCTTCTTAAACTTGCCTATCAAACACTGGCGACCCTACAATAAGAGTCCCGATGATATAGGACGATCCGCCGTGCAACTTGGTTCTGAAAAAACAAAAATGCGAGTCAAAATTCCCGGATTCTTCTTGCTTTTGTCTCAAGTCGCAGAGGCGGATAAGTAGTGAGCAATTGTCAGACCGTAATTCGAAAATCGAGAGACCGAACAAGTCGGCTTCTGTTTTTTTGATATAACTTCATCGCCAGAAGCGACTTGCGGCGATGGACGATCGTTGCCTACAAAAAACAGGCAACGTTTGGAAGCAACTTCTTTCGTATCGATTGGATCTTTTTTGTCGCTCTTTACAACTTTTGCTTGCTAGAACTGAATCCCTTGCCATTTAGACGATTGAACGAATCCCAATCATTAGTAACCGGAGCCTCCAGTGGCATCGGTCGCGAAATCGCGCTACAACTCGCGATTGCTGGCGGACACGTTTTGGCAGTCGCGCGGCGTCAAAATCGACTTGACGATCTAGTGGACGAGTTTCATTCGCGTCGAGGTACCCAATCGAAGCACCAAAGCCGTGCGAGTCACAAACTAGGTTCGATCATCCCAATGTCCGGCGACCTGACGATAGAAAGGGATCGACATCGATGGGCTGACTGGTGCCAGGCAAATTGGGGGGGATTGGACATTCTGATAAACAATGCTGGGTCGGGGGCTATTGGGCGCTTTGACACCAGTTCACCCGAGCGTGTTCGCAAATTGATGGAAGTAGATTTTTTCGGACCAGTCGAATTAACACGAGCCTGCCTTCCGTTACTCAAGCAGCGATCGAAAACAAATCGGCCAGCGATTGTGATGGTCGGTTCAGTTCTCGCTCATCGCGCGGTGCCGCTCAAGAGTGAATATTGTGCTGCAAAGTTTGCGTTGCGGGGTTGGGCAGAGTCGTTGCGATGCGAGTTGGCTAGCGAGCGCATCGAGGTGCTTCAGATTGATCCAAGCACAACTCGCAGTGAGTTCTTTGATTCGCTTATTGATACACCGGCCGGAACGAAAAGCGAATCAATCGGCAGCATGTCACCTCAGCGCGTTGCGACCCTGACCATTCGAGCTATTGAAAGATCGAAGCGACGTATGGTGCTCTCTGTTGGCGGTCGGTTGCTTGTGTCTGCGAGCCGTTGGTTTCCTGGAATTGTAGATCGAATACTATCGAGATAGCGTAACTTCATGATGACTCAGAAAACCATTTACTTAGACTACAACACGACCACACCGATGGCAGGGGCGGTTCGTCAAGCGATGCAGCCTTTCTTCAACGAATTGTTCGTGTTGCCTGGCAACTTGCACTGGAAAAGCCGCGCCGTTGAAGAAGCAATCGAGGATGCTCGTAATCAAGTTTGCAACACCTTGGACTGCTTACCCTCCGAGGTGATTTTTACTCGAAATGGAACCGAAAGCATCAACCTTGCGCTGCTTGGATATGCTCTTGCGATTCGAAAGAAGACTCAACGGTTTCTACCGCACTTGATTACATCCACGATGGAATCGGAAACAGTTCGTCGCACAACCGAAAGGCTTCAGCGGCGAGGTTGGCATGTCAGTCGAGTCGCATGTGACTCGACGGGT
>JAIYDQ010000457.1 GCA_027487375.1 Planctomycetaceae bacterium | reverse complement strand
TGATACACTCTGCAAATTCTCCTCTGTAATCAGAGCGTTAACCAACCATTTGTCTTTATCACCAATCCAACCGATGACCTCACCTCGTTCTGCATAGGCTCGGTCCATTACCTTGGTTTGCAAGTCAATACGCGGGAACTTTGTTCTTGCTGTAAACTCCGGTTGGCGTACAGGATTGTGCGGGTCAAGAAAAACGCCAGGCCTATCAGCGACGATGCTTAAGTCATCGCGTTCTACTTGCAAGCCATTAAGTCTTTGCTTTAAGCCAAGTAGCTTCTGCTGTGTCTCCACGATATGCTGCGGCGCGTCAGGATCATCAGTCAGTCGATTTTCAAGTTGATTTATCCTTACTAGAGCGACATCAACTTCACCTCCGGTTTTAAGAATTTCTTGATTCAACTCATATGATTCGAGTTGAAAAACGGATTCCCCTGCAGTCACCTCATGACCACTCTTGGCGGATTGGAGGAATACCGCATTGCGTCTCGAAAACATCTGCGACATGTTGCTGGGTTCAACATACCCTCGCACAACAATCGAGGTTGGCATCGGCAACAAAAGAGCCAAGCAAACCGCAATGAAAAGAACTCCAGCAAACCCTCCGAATCTTTTCCATCTTATGCGGCCTGTTTGCAGAAGGACTTGCATTGAAGTTCGAATTTTTTCAAAAGTGACAGCCAATGATAAGCCTACCGCTCCGAAAAATATTGCGTTGGCAACACTTCGCATGCCATTATGCTCGAGCCATGTGTATGCAAGCCAGATAATGGTCACAAGAAGTAGACACCGATAAAGGAACGACGCTACATGATAGGTGACAAGCCAACGATTACGTCCAGATCGCGACTCAATTGAACGCGTTTGGTTTCGCTGACAACGAGTAAAAAATGAAATCCAATTTTCCGACCATGCCTTCCGGCTTTCATCGCCTAGATTTGGGATTCCAATCCAATCCGCCAAAATGTAGTACCCGTCGTAACGTAGTAATGGATTAGCATTCAATATCAGTGTCATCAGGCTGCACACCATCATCACCTGTACGGCCATTCCCCTAAGTCCGACCGAGTCACTTGCTATCCATACAAAACACGCGAGGGTTGCAAGTATCAATTCAACGTATATTCCTCCGGCGGCAATTGCGATTCGCTTCCAACGATCCGGCAGTCTCCATGAATCCGTCACATCGCAATACAGTGATGGAACTCCAAACAAGAATATCAGCCCGAATTCGTTACATCTCCCGCCAAATCGTACGCAAGCCATTCCGTGTCCCAGTTCATGAAGCAATTTGATCAAGAACAATAGCCCCAACGTGATCCACAAGCGATCACCATGAAGATTGCTATTAAACTTCGTCGCATCCTGAAGCAGGTAATCCCAATTCAAGCTAACAATCACTAACGCAACCAGCACGAAAAACGAAACAAGATATAGAGTTGCTCGACGAAAAAGAACGATTCCGAGAGACGCTGTTACCTGAAGCAATGCTGTTGGGTTGAAAAGCGGAAACCGAATGGCAAAAATGTAACCGAGCAATTGCATTGCATGCTGTATCGATAAACCGAACTGCGATAAAGATCTTCCACGGCTACTCGATATCGATGAATTTGTTGAAAGCAAAAGTGAATTCTGATTCAATCGCGATACTAGCTGAACAACACTTTCGCTTGTCAAAATGCCATTTGCGACCGCATCACGTTCTCGCGTGAGTATTGATTCAACGGTTGCATTTCCGTTCAACGAAGATGCTATTCGTCGTTCTAATTCACTGAAAAAGTAAAACTCTTGCTGAACAGGATCATTTGCAACCCAATGTGGGTGAGTGCTATGTGGATAGAATATCCAATGGATATCATTTCTTAAACGAAGCGGAATACGTGGATCGATGGCTGTCATGTACCACCGCCTATGGTTGCCTTCACTGATAGTCCTGGGCGGAATCGGTTTTCATTGTTTTCAATCTCGATAAAGACCCGAACTTGGCTATTTACTGGATTTGCAACAGGACTTACGAATTTAACCTTGCCCGTTACTTCGTAGGTAGATGTACCGATATTGATTGCAACCTTTGCTTCATTGCCCGCGACCACTTTGCTTGCGGTTGACGCATCGATGAAGCCTTCTACTCGCAATGGATTCATCGTCATGAGTTCAATTACATTCGAGTTCGGGTCTACCCATTCGCCAGCTTGTTTCTCGATAGAAATGACCATGGCAGATAATGGAGAAAGGATGGTGTGCCGCGTCACCGCTTGCTCGGCTTGGCGCAACTCTGCCTCGGCTTGCTCGCACGCAAGGAGTGTAAGGCGTTGCTCCAGCTGGGCTCGTTCGATTTCAAGCTTTGATTTATCGACCATTAATCGCATTCGATCGACTTCGTTTGCTGGATAAGTATCGGCTGCGCGGGAATTTGCGTCTAGCGTCCGCTGAAGCTCTTTGGAAGCAACTTCTGCTCCCTTGATAGCAAGCTTCAAATCCACGTCGCGTGTAGTTTTTAGTTTGGCAGTATCCAATGCGAGCTGCGCTTGCACTACCACTAAGGAAGCTTCATCGTCGCGTACTTTCGCAAGCGGCGTTTCTACCTCAACGATATCTCCTTCACGAACGAAAACCTCACCCAACACACCTGCTACCCCAGCAGCAATTGAAACAGTGTCAAGCGATTTTAAGATCGAGTTTTTGACTTCGATTCTTGCGCCTTGTTTCTCTTGCGAGACGACCGACTCTACCTTGTCCTCGCCAATCGCTAACGTTGAGACGCATATTGCATAGCCAACTAATCCAATCGCTCTGACGGGGCACCAAAACCCTCGCCTTGATTTTGGTCCGTAACTTCTTAGTTCTAAGTTGACGTAAGCGTTTTCATTTGGCACAAACATAGTATTCCTCAGAACCAAAATCTTCGATGGATTGCGTCCAGCATCGCCCGAGTCCAAATAAACCAACGCGGGCTACTGCCGCAAGGAAAGGAAACAATTGCAGTTTTTCCGATACGAGGCTCGGGGATGGTTTCGTCAAGTTGCACGAAGAAGTCAAGATGCTGACTTCCTTGGTAACTGTATAAGGATGAACTGGAGCTAACTAGCGTTCCCACCCATGTCTTACGTGGCGTGGACGGCAGCGCGAAAGTCACCTTCAATGGCTTGGAGTTTTCTGCAGCCTTCTCCATCGCACTTGAAACGTACCCAGATTCCCAATCCGCAACCGGAACTTCAATTCGCCATTGATTCTTATCAGGGCCAATATCAGCGATCCGAAACAAGGCGTCGCCAAGTTTAACTGGACGACTCTCAAGTTGGCTCTCAAGGTCCCACGCGATTATCGTTCCTGAAATTGGACTTCGAAGCTCCAATCGTTTCTGTTCCCTTTGAATCAATTCCCGTTGCGTTAGCAAACTCTCACGTTTCTTCTCAAGCTCCTTAATCTCCCCGGCGATCTGACCTCCGAGCAAAATCGATTTCTCATCATTCGATTGGAGCTGATTAATGGAAACGTTAAAGCCCGACTTCATTTCTTCTACAAGTTCAATTTCGGCATCAATGCGATTCTGTTCGATTTGTAGTGCAGGAGAATTGATTCTTGCGACGATTTGGTCCTCCACTACTTGATCGCCATCCTTGACGAAAATTGATTCAACATAACCATCTGCAGGGGCAAACAAAAAGCGTTGCTTAGTCGGTTGAAGCGTTCCTAGGCCTCGTATGTTAAGCTCCGATTTCGATAAGAAATAAATGAGAGCACCGATACCTATGCACAGCCAGATTGCACGCTTGAAATGCCCACCCAAGATCTGTGGCCCTTCAAAAAACTTGCGGACTTTTGCAGGGATGCGAGTGGTGCGTTGATTACAAATCCATGCATCGGACAGGCGAGGCACCACATCAGCAATAATCGATGCAGCGTTCAAGTATCGGTCGGAGTCGGCCCATTGAACAATAAGCAACTCTTGGTTTCTTGGCGCGATCTCGGTGGAAGTGATCCCAGCCAGTTCATTAGACGCATTAGACACTGGAAT
>JAIYDQ010000064.1 GCA_027487375.1 Planctomycetaceae bacterium | reverse complement strand
TCACTCATCGAAACGCGTATCGATGAGAACCTCGACGAACTAGAACGATTAACATCCCCCGAGCCGACCACTGAGCCAATCACTGAGCCGACGGCGCTAGCCGCGGGTGACGCGTTGGAACGAACAACGATTGAACTTGATGGAACGTTGGTACCTACCCCTGAGCCGATGGCGCTAGCCACGGGTGACGCCCCGGTCTCGTCCCCTGTCCCGGCAACACTAACCGCCGCTGACAATCCTACACGAACAACAAGTGAACTTGACGGAACGTTAGTACCTGCGTCACCCGAGGCTAGCGCCATCGGCTCAGAAGTTATCACTTCGTTTGATCCAACCAACAACGAAGAAGACTTCCTCAGCGAAGTTCGACGCGTCACGCAACTATCGTTTGCTCCTACGATGGATGCTGCCGACGTGACTGCCGCATTCCAAGGGAACCTCATCGACGATGGTCAGTTCAGCAGTGTCGATTCCCCTTCGATCTATCCTGGCTATCGCGTCTACGAAAGCGGCCACCAGATTGGTGCTTGGCAAGTCGAAAGCGGACTTGTCGACCTCAACGGCGATCACTACATCCCCGCACCAAGCGGTGGTCGATCGATCGACCTCAACGGTGGTGAGGATGGTGGTGTGATCGTTCAACAGATCGCAACCATTCCCGGCCAACACTATCAAGTCACCTTCGCTATCACCGGCGATTGGCTTCACAGTCAATCCAACATCAACGGTGCAGTCAATGGCTTAGCCATCTCCGCTGGCAATCAAAGCAGTATTGTCGCCATTAGCATCCCCGAGAACTGGTCACCGCTGAAGAGAACTTGGGAGCTTCGCACCTTTACGTTCGTAGCAAGCGATACCACCACCAACTTGCGTTTCGCAAGTGTCCCTTCAACCCCTGAGCCGACGGCGCTAGCCGCGGGTTCCCCCCGTGAATCATCAACTAATCCCGATGGAACATTGGTACCTGCGTCACCCGAGGCTAGCGCCTACGGCTCAGGAACCTTCAGCATTCGACCAGCGATCCTCGCCGATGTCCACCTAACGACCATCCCAAGCGAGATTGCGAGCCTCTTGGATGCCGATACGACTCTCAAGTACAACGGAATGACCAGCGAGTTCTTCCGAGTTGAACCCGATGCATGGAATCTCCAAGCCGCTTTCTCCTCGCATGCCGAGTTTACTTCTACAGACGACTTCGACTTGACGCAACCCTTCCGCGCACAAGTCGAAGACTATATACATGAGCCGCTCATTGAGCCGCCGACGCTAGCCGCGCAAGTGGACCCTCTATCCACCAACGATCCATCAATCACCACAACGTTCAACACTTCCGAGTTGCTAGGGGAAACAACCTACGCAGCTAGCGCCAGCGGCTCAGAGTTCGAATCGGGGTTGGAGATCATCTTCATCCAAGGTGGCCTCTACGACTCCGACGCGATGATCGCGGACCTTGAAAGCAACGCTCTTGCCAGTGGCCGCGATATTCAAATTGTTATCCTCAACGGTACCGAAAGCGGCTTCGACCAGATCAGCTCGGTTCTCGCGCAATACACCGACCTCGATGCCATCCACTTCGTATCGCACGGCACCGATGGAATGATCCAACTGGGTGGATCCTGGTTAACTGCTGGCAACATTGAGCAGTACGAGGCACACCTACAAACATGGGGAATGTCACTCAGTGAATCGGGTGACATTCTCATCTACGGTTGCGATGTCGCATCCGGCCCCGAAGGCCAAGCGTTCATCGACACGGTAGCCAGATTAACCGGAGCTGATGTCGCAGCATCAACCGATAAGACCGGAGATATCTCGCGCGGTGGCGATTGGAACTTGGAGTACGTCGCCTCATCCACCTCGTACTCGTACGCGTACTCAGCGCCGCAGTACTCGTACTCGAATGATTCGTCGGAATCGAGCACGAGCACGAATTCGAGCACGAATTCGAGTACGAGTACCGGCCTTCGGCCTGAGTACGAGTACGAGTACGAAAATGATTCTTCGCTCCCCTCGCCCCCTTGGGGGAGAGGGGCCGGGGGTGAGGGGGTAATCGAGTCCACCAACCCATTTAGCCTTTCGATCCAATCCTCCTACGGCGGTCTCCTAGCCACCTACACCGTTACCAACACCAACGACTCCGGTGCTGGTTCATTCCGCCAAGCGATCATCGACGCGAACGCCAACGCGGGGGCCGACATCATCGTCTTCAACATCGCTGGTGGTGGTACGCAAACGATCAACATCGCGACGGTGCTACCAACGATCACCGATCAAGTGACCATCGACGGTACGACCCAAAGCGGCTATGTTGCGGGAACTTTCCTTCCGATCATTCTCGATGGCAACAACCTCAATACGAATGGTTTGACGCTGGGTGTTGGTTCATCCAATAGCACGATTCGCGGCATGGTCATTCGTGATTTTGGCCAATTCGGCATCGAGATTCAAGCAACTTCGATGTCAAACACAATCCAGAACAACTTTCTCGGGCGTATGGACAGCAATGGCAATACGGTCGCCGGCGAAGAGAACCTTATCGGGGTCATGGTTCGATCAGGCTACAACACGATCGGTGGTACAACGAGTACCGGTAACGTTGCATCGGGCAATACCAATCAAGGCGTATATATCGGGGGAGTGAACAACGTCGTGGCCGGTAACATCGTCGGCTTGAACGCTGCAGGAACGACTGCGTTGGCAAACAATCATGGTGTTTGGGTAGATTCGAATGGTGCTGGAACATCGATCGGCGGAACAACATTGACTGCACGCAATATCATCTCAGGCAATTCCACCGATGGTATTGTAATCGATGGTGGCAATTCGCAAACCATGCGATCGGTCACGATCCAAGGCAACTACATCGGAACGGATATCACCGGTAGCACCGCAGTCGCGAACAACCGATACGGCATTTACCTCTTTCAACAAGCGTCCGGAGTAACCATCGGCGGTTCGGTTGCCGGTGCGGGTAACATTATCTCGGGTAATTTGAGCGACGGAATTCGCTCGGAAAACGGCAGCTACAACACCATCCAGGGAAACACGATCGGCCTCAACGCATCAGGAACAACACTTGCCAATAGCGGCAGTGGTATCGTTCTCAACGGCAGTTCGTTCAATCAAATCGGAGGAACGACCAGCTTAGCCGCCAACACCATCGCGCGAAATGCGTTCGATGGGATTCAGCTTCTTGGAGCTTCGACGTTTAACACGATCCAAGGCAACTTTATTGGCATCAATGCGGCCGGAACGGCAGGCCTCGGAAATCAACGCCATGGCGTTTTCTTCTCGACTGGGGCGACCAACAATACGTTAGGTGGTACGGCTGCGGGTGCAGGTAACGTCATCTCCAGCAACACAAACGCCGGCGTTCAAGTCGAAGCTAACAATAACACCATCCAAGGAAACATCATTGGCCGAAATCCAGCGAACGGAGCCAATCGATCGAATTTAGAAGGGATCATCATCAACAACGCTTCCGGGACGTTGGTTGGAGGAACCACAACAAACGCCGCCAACGTGATCGCTGGTAATTTCGAGCGAGGAATCGTAGTGACGGGTAGCTCTTCTTCGAATAACGCATTGCTCGGCAATAGTGTTTTCGGCAACGGCGGACTCGGTATCGACTTAGCTAACGACACAGTCGTGCAAGCCAACGACTCGCTCGATGCCGATACCGGTGCCAACAGCTTGCAGAATTTCCCTGTCATCTCCTCAGCAGTCATTTCGCCCGAAGGGACAACCATCAGCGGCTCGATCAACTCGACCGCAAATACCAATCTTCGTTTAGAATTCTTCTCGATCCCCAGCGGCCAGCAAGATGCGACCAACGGTGAGGGACGAACGTATCTCGGCTTCTTCAACGTCACGACCGACGGTTCTGGCAACGCATCGTTTGTTGATTTTCTTCACAACGTTTTTGTAGCGGCCGGTGATCGTGTTACTGCGACAGCAACCGTCCGGCCAACGGATTTTACCTTTGGTAGCACATCGGAGTTTGCGGCGAATGTAACGGTTGCAAGCAATGGTACTCAGGGCACGTCAGGCAACAACTTCTCGATCGGAACGTCGAGCACAGAATCAGTCGGCGGCCTCGCTGGAAATGATCTCATTACCAGCGGAGCGAGTATCGCAGCCGACGGTCAGTTCATGAGCGGGGCAGTGACGCCGCCATTCACCGGTTACTCGAGTGGTGCGACCATGGGCGGTTGGACTGTGACACAAGGTAGCGTCGAGATTCTTCACAGCAGCTTCATCCCTTCCTATTCGGGAGGGCGAGCGATCGATATGGATGGCGGTGCGCCAGGTGCCATCGCACAGACGTTGACAACAGTTACAGGTAACACCTACACCGTACGCTTCCTGATGTCGGCCAACGCAGGAGGCAACGCAACGAGGTCCCTCGAACTGAGTGTCGCCGGAGTCCTATCCAATTACAGCATCAACACATCCGCTGGCCATTCCGTTTCCAATCCAGATTGGGTCGAACATTCCTACACATTTACAGCCACCGGCACCTCCACGGTGCTTCAATTTCGCAGCCTTTCGGCATCGGGAGGCCAAGGCCCGATTTTGGCTGACGTATCCGTCACCAATCAAACCGCAGCCAACGGCACTGACACTCTCATTGGCAACAGCGGCAATGATACGCTGATCGGCAGCGGTGCAGTGGATCGACTCGAGGGGGACGATGCGAATCTGGTTTACAACGGCTCGTTTGAGTTTGGGCCATACTTCAATAATTCGACCCCGGCCGGATGGACCAAGATTACCAATGCAGGCGACGGATCACACAATGACAGTAGTCGATTGACGGAAGGAAGTTACTACTATGCTATCAATGGCTGGGTTAATGGATTAGGCAGCACCCTCGCTCAAACCCTCAATACAGTAGCCGGGACTTCCTATACGCTCAGCTTCGATCTCACGCGTAGTAGCTCGGACCAGAGCGTGGGACAGTTGCAGGCAATGGTGCTCGATGGTACCAACGCATTGGTCAATCAAACTGTCACGGTCAACTATCTTGGCAAGCAAACCTATACATTTAGCTTTACGGCTACAAGCAACGCAACAACATTGCTGTTCACCGACCGCTCGCCGTTTCCTGCCGGTGCCGACCTCGACTTCGACAACGTCCGAGTCTATGCTTCGACAGGTGGCAACGACACGCTAATCGGCGGTGCCGGTAACGATTCGCTCTATGGTGGTGGCGGCAATGATTCGCTCGATGGTGGTG